>CAZPJC010000058.1:0-12692 GCA_964586645.1 uncultured Schumannella sp. | reverse complement strand
CGACGACCTGCAGCTGGGTGACGGCGTTCGGGCGCTGGAGGTCGCTCGCGACGAGGAGCGGGGTGTGCCCCTCCTTCTTGAGCCACTTCGCGAGCTTCCCGGCGAGGGTCGTCTTTCCGGCGCCCTGGAGGCCGGCGAGCATGATGACGGTCGGCGGCTTCTTCGCGAACTCCAGCCGGCGCTGCTGACCGCCGAGGATGCCGACCAGCTCCTCGTTGACGATCTGCACGACCTGCTGCGCCGGGTTGAGCGCCTTGTTGACCTCGTCGGACAGGGCGCGCTCGCGCACCTTGCCGGTGAAGTCCTTGACGACCTCGAGCGCGACGTCGGCGTCGAGCAGGGCGCGGCGGATCTCGCGCACAGTGCCGTCGACGTCCGCGGGCGTGAGCTTGCCCTTGGTGCGCAGGTTGCGGAACGTCGCGGTGAGGCGGTCCGAGAGGGAGGAGAAGGTTGCCATGTCGCGAGCCAGTTTAGGCGCGCTACGCTCCGACAATCCGATCAGGGAGCTGCGATGTCCGCCGACCCGAAACCGCTCAACCCGTTCCTCACGACCCTCGTCGTGCTCGCGATCCTCGGCTTCGTGCTCGCCGCCGTCTTCGCCGGGGTCGCGAACTCCCCGACCACCGCTCTCGCCGAGGGGGTGGGCGGCAACGGGTTCTGGTGCGCCGCCGGCTGGATGCTCGCGCTCGGCACCGCGTCGACCCTCGCCGCGCTCACCGCCGCCGCCGTGCGCTGGCAGCCGCCCACCCGGGCGCCCGCGGATGCCGGATGGAGCATCAGCTACCCGGATCGCCCGCGCGATCCCGGGGAGTCCGCCTAGCGCGTCGCGAGCACGATCGCGTTGACGACGATCAGCACGACGCCCAGCCCGGCGATGATGAACGGCCAGAAGCGCATCGGGATGAAGAACAGCGTCGACCGGGGCGTCACGAGAATCGGCTGGCCGGTCTGACCGTCGACCGCGGGCACGACCTCGTGGGTCTGCACCCGGCCGTCGGGGTGGGTGTACGGCTGGGCGAGCTGACGGGTGACCGTCATCGGCCGCGGCTTGTCGAGACGCCGCTCCACCACGTAGCGGGTGAAGAAGTGGAGGGCGACGGCGGCGAGCAGGAACCCGATCCCGACGAAGAGACCGTTGACGGGTCCGGACTTCTCGACGACGCCGAGGACCGTCGCGAGCAGGAACCCGAGCGCCACCCCGACACCGACGAACAGGAACGCGAAGAAGCCCCAGCGGGACCAGATGATCATCATTCGACGGTAACCGGTCCATCGTCTCTGGCTGGAGGGTTGCGCACACGTCAGGATGTCTCCTATGTCCCTCGTCGAGCGCGCGCTCGGGCTGCGGCCCGCCGCTCCGTCGGCGGGGCGCCTGCGCGCGCGGGTCGCGGGGCGGCTCGTCGTCGTGACGGGAGCCTCCCGCGGCGTCGGCGCCGAGACCGCCGCACGACTCGCCCTCGCCGGAGCCCGGGTCGTGCTGCTCGCGCGCAGCGCCGACGACTTGGAGAGAGTGGCGCGCGGAATCCGGAGCCGGGGCGGCTCCGCCGAGGTGCTCGTCGCCGACCTCGGGGATCCCGCCGTCGCCGCTGCCGCCGGGGACGCGATCCTCGAGCGCTGGGGTGCTCCCGCCGTCGTCGTGTCCAACGCGGGACTGTCGATGCGGCGCACGGCCCGCGCCTCCCGTGACCGGCCGCAGGATCTCGCCCGCACGATCGGCGTCAACTACAGCGGACCCGTCGCCCTGCTGCAGCGGCTGCTCCCCGCGATGACCGACGCGGGGTCGGGTCACGTCGTCTCGATCGCGTCGACGAGCGTCGACATCCCGGCGCCGGGCTGGTCGCTCTACGGGGCGTCGAAGAGCGCGATGGATGCCTGGCTCCGCGCGGTCGCGCTCGAGGCCGAGCCGTCGGGGGTGGCGGTGACGAGCATCCGCCTGCCCCTCGTGCGGACGGCGATGAGCGCCCCGACCGCCGCCTACGCCGCGGTGCCCGCGATGCGCCCGGTCGACGCCGCGAAGTACGTCGCGCGGGCGATCGTCGACCGGCCGCTCGTGCTCGCGCCGTGGTGGTCGCGGCTCGCGAACATCGCCCTCGCCGTGAACCCGCGCCTCCTCGACCCGGCCCTGCGCGGCTGGGACCGCATGATCGACCGCGGATGAGCACCCTCCGCGCTCGGCCCGGGACCGCGGCCCTCGCCCTCGCGGGCCTGCTGCGCCGGTCGGGGGCGCTGCGGCATCCGCTGCTCGCCCGCGACGCCGCCCGCCGCGGCCTGCCGGGGGCCATCGCCCTCGCCGCGGCCCGGGACCAGCGACGACTCGCGCTCGTGCGCGACGAGGAGACGATCACCACGGGAGCGCTCGACAGCGAGGTGCGGACGCTCGCAGCCCAGCTGGCCGTGCGCCCGGGATCCCGCGTCGGCGTGCGCAGCGACGGCGGCATCGGGTTCGTCGTGACGCTCGCCGCGGTCCTGACGGCGGGCGCGGACGCCGTGCCGCTCGGCCCGCGCCTCGCCGCCGCGCTCGGACTCGACGCGGTCCTCGACCCGGCGCGCGGTCACGGCAGCACGGAAGGGCCGCGTGCGTCGCCCGGCCGGCTGCTGCTGCTCAGCACCGGCACGACCGGCTCCCCCGTGGCGACCGCGCGCGGGCGGCTGAGTCTCGCCGCGCTCGCCCAGCTCGCGGACGCCGACCGGCGAGTCGCCCTGCCGCCGGGTGCGCTCCTGCTGCTCGCCCCGCCCGACCACGGGCACGGGCTGAGCGCCCTCGCCGGGGCGCTCGTGCGCGGCGTCCCGGTCGTGCTCGCCTCCGGCCGCACCGTCGAGCAGCAGGCCGACTCCGCCGCCCGGCACCGTCCGGCAGCGGTGAGCGGCGTCCCCGCGCAGCTCGCCCGGCTGCTCGACGCCGCCGGACTGGCCGGGGTCCGCGTCGTCGTCTCGGGCTCGTCGCCGCTGACGCCCGCGCTCCGCACCCGGCTCGAGGCCGAGGGGGCGACGGTGCACGACGGGTTCGGCGCGACCGGCACCGGCACCGTCGCGATCGACGGCCGGCCGCTCGCCGGCGTGCGACTGCGACGCGCGGCCGACGGATCCCTCGAGGTGAGGTCGCCGCTCGGCGGACGGCACTGGATCGCGACCGGCGACCGCGTCGACCTCGCCGACGGGCGTCTGCGCCCCGCGGGGCGCACGGGCTCCCTCGTCGACTCGGGCGGCGAACTCGTCGACCCGTCGCGGCTGCACCGGCTGCTCGTCAGCCACCCGGGAGTGCTCGATGCCCGGGTGAGCGTCGTCGACGACGACCTCCTCGGCACGGTGCTCCACGCCCGGGTCGACGCCGATCCCGTGATCGAGACCGCGCTGAGGGCATCGATCGCCGCCTCCCTCGGCCGCGCCGAGCAGCCCCGGCGGCTCGAGTTCGGACCGCTCTAGCCGCCGAGCTGCCGCTCGACGGGCACCGAGCGATCGGTCACGACGTCCCCGGTGTGGGCGGTCGTCACGGTCTCGATGAGCACGATCCCGACCTCCTCCTCGGCGACCGGATTGTGCCGCACCCCGCGCGGGACGACGAAGACATCGCCGGCCTCGAGCACGACCTCCCGATCGCCCTCGAGCTGGATGCGCAGCCTCCCGTAGACGACCTGGAACAGTTCGTCCTCCTGATCGTGGGCGTGCCAGACGAACTCGCCGAGCAGCTTGGCGACCTTCACGTACTGGTCGTTGACCTGCGCGATGACGCGCGGGGACCAGTGCTCGGTCAGCTTCGCAAGCTCGGCGGCGGCATTCACGGGGGCGGCGTTCGCATCCACGGGCCGATCCTAGGCGGGTCCCGTCAGGCGGCGGCCGCGAGCGCCGCCCGGAACCCGGGGGTCGCGACCGCCCGCCCCGCCCGGTCGATCGCGAACACGTCGATCGGCCACCGGTCGCAGAGGTCGTCGAGACCCTCCCGCCCCGCCGAGACGACCGCGGTCGCGAGCACGTCGGCGGTGACGATGTCGTCGGCGACGACCGTGACCTGCACGAAGTCGGCGGGGGCGATACGGCCGCCGAGCCAGATGTGGTCGCCCCGTTCGGCGCTGCCCGACGTCGCGACGGCCCGCCGCGCCCCGGCCGGCACGATCGAACAGGCCAGAGCGGCCCGATCGAACGGGTCGACGATGCCGAGCACCGCCCGGCCGCCCGGGTGCTCCGACAGCAGCACGTCGCCGCCGACGACGAGCGACCATGCTCCGCATCCGGAGGCGTCGAGCAGCACGCCGGCATCCCGGATCGCGAGAGCCTTCACGATGCCGTCGAGATCGATCGCGCCGTCGGGGCGATTCGGGCTGAAGGCTCCCTCCGTGCGACGCCGCCAGTCGAGCGCCTCCGCGTACACGGCGATCAGCTCGGGCGACGCCTCGTCGAGCCGGAGCTCTCCCGCCGCGATCCGGCCGAGTTCCGAGTCGGGGCGATAGCGGCTGAATCGACGCTCGAAGGCGGCGAAGACCTCCTCGACGGCGCCGGGCTCGACCTCCCGTTCGGTGTCGAGCGAGGCCATCGTCCCCATGGTCGCGAAGACCGCGCGCATCAAAGCCCCGCCTGGTCGAGCGCCGACTGCAGCGAGGTCAGGTACGCCCGGGTCGTGTAGGTGGCCCCGCTGACGTTCGTCACCGACGCAGACTGCGACGCGAGCACCTCGTCGCGCAGGATCGGCGCGGCGCGGTTGCTGATCTGCACGGAGCGGTTGTCGTGGTCGGTCAGCCGGAGCGCGGTCACGTCCGTGATCGCCCCACCCGACACCGTGATCGCGACCTGGACATCGCCGAAGCGCGTGCTGACGACCTCTCCCGTGTAGCTCCCGTCGGCGGCGGTCGTCCCCGACGACGACGTGCCGGTTCCGCTGCCCGTCGACGTGCCGGAGCCCGTCGACGTGCCGGTACCCGTGGAGGTCCCGGTCGGGGTGCCGACGGTCGGGTTCGCCGCACTGCCGAGCTGCCAGGCGGTGACCAGGATGGCGAGCGAGGCGAGGACGCCGCTCACGGCTGCTCGAGCTCTCACCAGTCGAACCTCTCCGCGTGGATCCGGTGCTCGGGGACGCCGTGCGCCCGGGCGTCGGCGACGACGGCGTCGAGCCAGCTCGACGGGCCGCAGACGTACAGGTCGGAGTCGGCGAGGTCGGGGAACACACTCGAGATCGTGACCCCGCGCGTCGCGTCCTCGGCGGAGAGCCACGCGGCCCCGGTGCGGGCGCGGTGGCCCGTCGAGACGAACAGGCGGGCCCCCTTCGCCTCGGCGATGTCGCGCACCTCGTCCCACAGGTACGTCTCGTCATCGGCACCGGCGCGGAGGAGGACCGTCGCCTCCCCCGGCCGCAGCGGGGAGCCCTCGAGGAGCGCCCGGATCGGCGTGACCCCGATGCCGGCGGCGATGACCGCCATCTTCGGCGCCGTGCGGGAGACGTCGGAGAACAGTCCGTAGGGGCCCTCGAACGACACCGGCGTGCCCACCGGGAGGGTGCTGAGCCGGGCGCTGCCGGCCCCGAGTTCGCGCACCGTGATGCGGGCCGTGGTGTCGGTCGGCATCGCCGAGAGCGAGATCGGGTGCGAGTGCCACCAGGTCGCTCCCGTCCAGAACCGCCAGATGAGGAACTGGCCCCCGGCGGCGCCGAGCCGCCGCAGCTCGCGGCCGCGCAGCACGATCGAGACCACTCCGGGCGCGATCGGGATCACCGCCGAGACGCTCATGCGGTGGCGCAGGCTCCGCACGACCGGCGTCAGGAACCGGAAGACCGCGATCGCACCGAACGCGACGACGAACAGGGTGATCCAGTACGCCCGCTGGGCCGTGCCCTCGGCGAGCACGCCGCCGACGCTCAGCTGGTGCGGAAGCGCGAACGCCACGGCGACGTAGCTCAGCAGGTGGATGAGATGCCAGGCCTCGTAGCCGAAGCGGCGACGTACGGCGACGAGCGACGTCACGACGACGACGATCAGCAGGCCGAGGCCGACGACGGCCAGCGGCAGGTCGGGCAGCGCGAGCATCGAGCCGATCTCGGCGATCGGATCGATGCCGACGCTCATCCCGTAGCCGAGCAGGAGCAGCGCGCCGTGCGCGAGCAGCAGATAGAGGGCGGGCTTGCCGAGCGCGCGGTGCACGGCGATGGCGCGGTCGTGGCCGATCGTGCGGTCCAGGAACGGGATGCGGGCGGCCAGCACGAGCATCACCAGGATGAAGTCGGTGCCGACGAGACCGGTGAGGATGCCGAGGCTCGTGATCGCGTCGGCGGGGGTGCCGAAGGCGCTGCTGCCACCCGAGACCAGGTAGAGCGCGGCGGCGATCGCCCCCGACATCCAGAGGACGACGACGAGCAGGTCGGAGCGCCGGGCGCGGCGCGCGTACTGGCGGCGACGGTCGACGGGCGCGACCGGGTGCGCCGTCGTCGACCGTTCGGGCGCCGGCCGGGGAGGCACGGGCCGGGTGAGGGTCGAAGCGGTCATGGGTCAACCCTCGACGCGGCCGCTTGGCGGTGGCTATGAACGGGCGCGCGGCGGGGTGTGTGTTCTCACATCTTCGGCAGGCGCACCGTGGCCGAGAAACCCGTGGGCGTGTTCGCCACCTCCGCCGTGCCCCCGGCCGCTAGGGCGATCGCCTGCACGAGCGCGAGGCCGAGGCCGCTCCCCCCGCCCTGCGACGTGCGCGCGGCGTCCGGTCGCGAGAACCTCTCGAACGCGTGCGGCACGAAGTCGGGAGGCATCCCGGGTCCGTCGTCGCTCACGACGAGGATCAGCTCGTCGTCGGCCTGCGTCAGACGGGCCTCCACCGTGCCGCCGGGGGCAGCCGTGAGCGCGTTCGTCAGCAGATTGTCGGCGAGCCGGCCGAACGCCGCGGCATCGAGCGCGTACCCGTCGGCCTCTCGCGCCGTCGACACGTCGAAGACGACCTCGGTCGACGCGCCGAGTGCGAGCAGGCGGGCGCGGTCGACCGCCCCCAGGAACTCCGTCACGAGCTGCGACGCCGTCGCGACCCGCGGGGCGGCGCCGTCGTCGGCTTCGAGACGGCTCAGTTCGAGCAGGTTGCCGGCGAGGCTCGCCAGCCGCGTCGCGGTCGACTCCGCGCCGCGCACGTCGCGCTCGAGGGCGTCGGCGTCGCCGAAGTCGCGGTGCGCGAGTTCGAGCTGCGCCCGCAGGGCCGCGAGCGGCGTGCGCAGCTCGTGGGCGGCATCCGAGACCATCTGCTTCTCGCGCACCGACGACGCGCGCACCCGGGCGAGCAGCGCGTTGAGGGTGCGGGCGAGCGCGGCGATCTCGTCGTCGGCCCGGCCGATCGGCAGCTCGCCGTCGAGCGCCGTCCCGAGGCTCTCCGCGCGGATCCGCATACGGGTCACCGGACGCAGCGCGACGGTCGCGAGCACCCAGGATGCGGCCGCGAAGCCGGCGAGCAGCAGCGCGCCGCCGACCAGGAGCAGGCGATCGAGACCTTCGAGGGCGAGTTCGCTCGCGGACGTGCTCCGCGCCGCCCACAGCATCCAGGAGCCCGCGGCGGTGTCGACGACCCTCCCGACGACGACGAATCCGCGATCCTCGTCGTCGGTGATCCGGAACTCCACGTCGCCGGGGGCTCGCTCGTCCACCACCTCCCGCACGTCGTGCGGCAGCGTGTCGACCTGCACGACGCCGTCGGGATTCCGGATCGAGACGAGCACCCCGGTGCCCGGGTCGTCGATCTCCCCCTCCGGGTCGGCGGCGATGTCGGAGACGAAGCCGGCGAGGTCGCCCGCGGCGAGGGCCGCGTCGGAGCCGGCCAGCACCTGGCCGACCTGACCGCGGACCAGGAGCAGGGCCCCGCTGAGCAGCACGACGGCGACGAGCACGCTGCCGAGGGTGATGCGCGCCCGGATCGAGAGCCGCCTCATCCGCTCGTCACCTCCTCGAGCCGGTAGCCGCGACCCCGCACCGTGACGAGCGAGATGCCCGCATCCACGGGTTCGAGCTTCTTCCGCAGATAGCGCACGTACTGGTCGACGATCGTCGGGTCGATGTACTGGGTCGTGCCCCACACCTCGGTGAGGATCTCCGGGCGGGCGAGCGTGTCGCCGGCGCGGGAGGCCAGCAGCCAGAGCAGCGCGAACTCCTTGGTGCTGAGCGGGATCGCCGTGCCGCCGACCGTCGCCCGCACGGCGGCGGCGTCCAGTTCGAGGCTGCCCACGCGCAGGAACGGGCGCGGGCGCACCGTGTCGCGGCGCACGAGGGCCCGGATGCGGGCGCTGAACTCCGCGAACGCGAACGGCTTCGTGAGGTAGTCGTCGGCGCCCGAGTCGAGGCCGAGCACCCGGTCCTCCACGGCGTCGCGAGCCGTGAGCAGGAGCACGGGCAGCGTGCTGCCCTGCCGACGCAGGTGGCGGCAGATCTCGAAGCCGGTCATCTCGGGCAGCATGACGTCGATCGCGGCGGCGGCGAACTGCTCGTGGGCGACCGCGATGAGCGCGTCCACCCCGTTCCCGACGAGGGTCACCTCGTAGCCGTCGGCGCGCAGGCCGTCGGCGACGAGAGCGCCCATCTCGCGGTCGTCCTCGACGACGAGGATGCGCGGCATCGGCGTCAGACCACTCCGGTGGTGCCGAGCAGCGTGCCGATCAGGAACGTCACCCCGAGCGCGATGGCGCCGCCGACGACGACGCGGACGGTGGGGCGCAGCCACGGGCTCCCGCCGATCCACGCGCTGAGCGCGCCGGTCAGGGCGAGCGCGACGAGCACCGCGGCGAAGGTCACCGGCACCCGCACGGGCTCGGGCGGCAGCAGGATGGCGAGCAGCGGGAGGATCGCGCCGATCGCGAAGGCGAGCGCGGACGCCCCGGCGGCCTGCCACGGGCTCACCACGTCGGCTTCGACGATGCCCAGCTCGGCTTCGAGGTGCGCGGCGAGGGCGTCGTGGGCGGTCAGCTCCTCCGCGACCCGCGCCGCCGTCTCGGGCGAGAGACCCTTCGCCTGATAGATCCCGGTCAGTTCCGCGAGCTCCTCCTCGGGCAGTTCGCGCAACTCGCGGCGCTCCTTCGCGATGAGGGCGCGCTGGGTGTCGCGCTGGCTGCTGACCGACACGTATTCGCCGAGGGCCATCGAGATCGCGCCGCCGACGAGACCCGCGGCCCCGGCGGTGAGGATCGGCGCGACGGCCGAGGTGGCCCCCGCGACGCCGACGACGATCGCCGCGACCGACACGATGCCGTCGTTCGCCCCGAGCACCCCGGCACGCAGCCAGTTCAGCCGCGCGGCGATGCCCGCGCCGTGCGGCTCGCCGGGGTGAGGCAGCGGAGAGAAGGGGTCCGTCATGATGCCAGCCAAGCACCGTCCGCACCGCGCCGCCAGGAAGGACAGGATGCCCTCCACCCCGCGCCGGGGATCCTAGGCTGGGCCCATGCCGGTCATCATCCCCTTCGACGGACACGAGCCCGAGATCGACCCCGACGCCTGGGTCGCTCCGAACGCCTCGGTCATCGGGCGGGTGCGCATCGCGGCCGACGCCAACGTCTGGTTCGGCGCCGTGCTGCGCGGCGACATCGACGAGATCGTGCTCGGGGCGCGCAGCAACCTCCAGGACAACGCCGTGATCCACACCGAGGCGGGAAGCCCGACGATCGTCGGCGAGGACGTCAGCATCGGGCACGGCGCGGTCGTGCACGGCTGCGTCGTCGAGGACGGCTGCCTGATCGGGATGAACGCGACCGTGCTCAACGGCGCCGTGATCGGCGCGAACTCGCTCATCGCCGCCGGGGCGCTCGTCCTCGAGGGCACCGTCATCCCCCCGCGGTCCCTCGTCGCGGGCGTGCCCGGAAAGGTGCGGCGGGAGCTGACCGACGACGAGGTCGCGGGGCTCTACGGCAACTCGGCGCGCTACGTGCCGCGGTCCAAGCTCTACCGGGCCGCGGAGTAGCCCGGCGTCAGGAGTTGGCGATCCGCAGGATCACCACGACGACGATGGGCGCGAGCGCGACCACGAGAGCGAGACCGGCGATGCCCCGGGCGAGACCACGGGCCAGGCAGACGATGCTGATGACGAGGGCCGCGAGCACGAGCGCGGCGGCGATCAGGAAGACGACGACGTAGGGCCCCGCACCCGGGCCGCTCGCGTCGAGCGCGGCGGAGATGCCGCTCACGAAACTCCACGCCATCCCGGCGGCGCCGACCACGGCGAGGAGGAGGGCGATCGCGGCCGGCACGCGGCTCGGGCTCACGTAGACGTCGGTGTCGCTCATGGCGCCACCCTAGGGGCTCGGGGTACTCCGCGGGGAGTAGCCGGGATGCCTCCGGCGGACGACGTCGCCGGGCGATCGGGCCGGGAGACTCGTCGCATGACCCCGCGCCGCCTCCTCGCCGCCCTGCTCGCCGTCGCGACCGCCGCCGCGGTACTCAGCGGCTGTGCCCGCGACCGCGATCCGGGGCCCGCGGACGGGTCGCACACGCTCGAGGTCGAAGGGGTCGCGCGCACGTACCGCCTGCACGTCCCCGCGGAGCTCGCCGCCGAGCCCGCCCTCGTCGTGATGCTGCACGGCGGACTCGGCTCGGCGGCGCAGGCCGAATCCGCCTACGGCTGGGACGCCGCCGCCGACGCGGCGGGGTTCGTCGTCGCGTACCCCGAGGGTGAGAACCGCACCTGGAACGCCGGCGACTGCTGCGGCGGCGCGGAGCGGAGAGAGGTCGACGACGTCGCGTTCCTCACCGCACTCGTCGCCGAACTCCAGAGCGGGTTCGGCGTCTCCCCGGACCGCACCTTCGGCACCGGCATGTCGAACGGGGCGATGATGATCTACCGGCTCGCCTGCGAGACCAGCCCGTTCGCCGCGATCGCCCCGGTCGCCGGCACGATCGTGACCCCCTGCGACGACCCGGCCCCGGCATCCGTGCTGCACATCCACGGCCTCGACGACGGCAGCGTGCGCATGGACGGCGAGCCCGGTGACGGGGTCGGCGACGTCGACGGGATGCCGATCGCCGACGTGAACGCGCTGTGGCGGGGGGCCGATGGATGCGGCGAGCCGGTCACGACCGAGGAGCCGCCCGTCACGACGGCGGCGAGCGCCTGCGCCGACGGCCGCACGGTCACGCTCATCGCGGTCGCCGGCGGCGAGCACGCCTGGCCGGAGTTCGCGACCTCCCGCGTCTGGGAGTTCTTCGACGCGGCCTAGCCGACCAGCTGCTGGGCGAAGACGTGCGGGGTGAAACCGGTCAGGTCGCCGATGCCCTCGCCCTGCCCGACGAGCTTGATCGGGATGCCGGTCTTCTCCTGCACGGCGAGCACGAAGCCGCCCTTCGCCGAGCCGTCGAGTTTCGTCAGCACGAGGCCGGTCACGCCGGCGTGCTCGATGAACGCCTCGGCCTGCGCGAGCCCGTTCTGCCCGGTCGTCGCATCGAGGACGAGCAGCACTTCGGCGATCGGCTCGAGCTTCTCGATGACGCGGCGCACCTTGGAGAGCTCGTCCATCAGGCCGCTCTTGGTCTGCAACCGGCCGGCGGTGTCGATGAGCACGATCTCGATGCCTTCGCGCTGGGCCTTCTCGACGGTCTGGAACGCCACCGACGCCGGGTCCTGCCCCGCGGCCTGCGGACGCACGATCTGCGCTCCCCCGCGCTCGGCCCAGGTCGCGAGCTGCTCGACGGCGGCGGCACGGAACGTGTCGGCGGCACCGACGACGACCGAGCGGCCGTAGTTGCCGAGGAACTTCGCGAACTTGCCGATCGTCGTGGTCTTGCCGACGCCGTTCACGCCGACGACGAGAACGACGGCGGGCCGGTTGCTGAGCACCAGGGTGGAGTCGAGCCGGGCGAGCCTCTCCTCGATCGTCTCGCGCAGCATCCGCTGGAGGTCGGCGGGGTCGGTCGTGCGGAACTTCGCGACCTTCCCCCGGAGCTCGTCGACGATCGCGTCCGTGACGTCGGGGCCGAAGTCGGCGGAGATCAGCGCATCCTCGAGACCCGTCCACGTGTCGTCGTCGATCGTCGCGCGCGAGAACATCCCCCTGAGGGCCGAACCGAGAGACCACGCAGCCGCCATGCCACCATGGTCCCATGACCTCAGTCGTGAGCCCCGCAGGATGATCGCGGCCTTCATCCGTCACGGCCAGACCGACTGGAATCGCGACGGGCTGCTCCAGGGCTCGAGCGACATCCCGCTCAACGACACCGGCCGCGCCCAGGCGCGCGACGCCCTCATGACGCTGCGGTCGCGACCGTGGGACGTCGTCGTCAGCTCGCCGCTGGCCCGGGCGCGCGAGACGGCGCAGATCATCGCCGACGGGCTCGGCATCGAGCTCGGCCGCGCGTACCCGGGGCTGGTCGAGCGCGACTACGGCGACCTCGAAGGCACTCCGTCGTCGGAGGCGATCGAGCGCTGGCCCGACCGCGACTACCCCGGGGCCGAGAGCCTCGACGCGGTCGCCACCCGCGGAGCCGAGGCGTTGGCCCTCGTCGCCGACGACCACCCCGGCGCCGCGGTGCTCATCGTCTGCCACGGCACGATCATCAGGTACACGCTCGCCCGCCTCGCCGGGCGTCCCGTGCCGGGCATCGACAACGGGTCGGTGTCGATGGTGCGCCGGAGCGCGATCGGCTGGGACGTCGTCACCGTCAACGGCATCCCGCTCGAGGAGATCCCCGTCGAGCACGCCGCGCGCCAGCCCTCGCGGGAAGGCGAGAGCGGCACGCACGCCGGCTAACCCGACACGATGCCGG
>CAZPJC010000057.1:0-12856 GCA_964586645.1 uncultured Schumannella sp. | reverse complement strand
CGAGAGTGAACAGCAACGTACGCAAGATCACGGGGATCAGCGCATCCCTCGTGGCTGCGGCCCTTCTTCTCACCGGCTGCGGCGGCCAGCCCACCGGCGGCGACGAGGGCGCAGGCCTGAGCGGTGCCGTCGTGGCCGACGGATCGTCGACCGTGGCCCCGCTGGCCGAGGCTGCGGCCGACCAGTTCCGCGACGTCGAGTCGGGCGTCAACGTGACGGTCGCGACCTCCGGCACGGGCGGCGGCTTCAAGGCCTTCTGCGCCGGCGAGACCGACATCTCCAACGCCTCGCGCCCGATCAAGGACGAAGAGGCCGCCGAGTGCGAGGCCAACGGCATCGAGTACACCGAGATCGTGATCGCCAACGACGGCCTCGCCGTCGTCATCAACTCCGAGAACGACTGGGCCGAAGAGCTCACGGTCGAGCAGCTCAACACCATCTGGGCTCCCGAGTCCGAGGGCGTCGTCATGAGCTGGGCCGACGTCGACCCGTCGTTCCCCGACGTTCCGCTCGCGCTCTTCGGCGCCGGCACCGACTCGGGCACGTTCGACTACTTCACCGCGGCGATCAACGGCGAAGAGGGTGCGATCCGCGCCGACTACAGCCCGTCCGAGGATGACAACATCACGGTGCAGGGCGTCGCCGGCGCCGAGGGCGGCATCGGCTTCTTCGGCCTGAGCTACGTCGAGGAGAACGCCGACGTCATCAAGGCGGTCACCGTCGACGGGGTCTACCCGACCGTCGAGACGGTTCAGGACGGCTCGTACACGCCGCTCGGCCGCCCGCTCTTCATCTACGTGAAGAACGCGTCGTACACCGACTCGCCGCAGGTCAAGGCGTTCGTCGACTTCTTCGTCGAGAACGCGGTCTCCATCGCCGAGGCGGCGCTGTTCGTGCCGCTGACCGACGAGCAGATCACCACCGCCGCCGACGAGCTCGCCTCGCTCGGCTGACCCACCACCGCTGACGGGATGATCGCGGAACCTTTCGCGGGACAACGAAGAGAACCATGACCTCCACCGTCAGCATCCCGGGCGGGCCGGCTCAGCCGGTCCGCCCGGACCCTCACCCCGTCTCGGCCTTCCAGGGCCGGCCCCGGTACGGCGAGATGGCGATCCGCCTGGGCCTGCGGCTCGCGGCCGTGCTCACCATCGCGACGACGATCGGCATCCTCATCGCCCTCGCGATCCCGTCGATCGGGTTCTTCGCCGAGGTGCCCGTTCTCGAGTTCCTGTTCGGCACCCGCTGGGCGCCCCGCTTCGCCGACTCGTCGTTCGGCGTCATCCCGCTCGTGACCGCGACCGCCTGGACCACGGTCATCGCGCTGCTGGTCGCCGTGCCGTTCGGGCTCGGCGCCGCCATCCTGCTCGCCGAGTACGCCCACCCGAAGCTGCGCCGGGTGCTCAAGCCGGTCCTCGAGGTGCTCGCCGGAGTGCCGACCGTCGTCTACGGCTTCTTCGCCCTCCAGTTCGTGCAGGGCACCGTGCTGCGCGAGTGGCTCCAGCTGCCGACCGGCGCGTTCAGCGTGCTCGCGGCCGGTCTCGTGATGGGCGTCATGATCATCCCGACGATCGCCTCGATCTCCGAGGATTCGATGTCGGCCGTGCCGAACGCCCTCCGGCAGGGTTCGGCGGCGCTCGGCGCCAACCGGATGCAGACCACCCTCCGCGTCGTGTTCCCGGCGGCGCTCTCCGGCATCGTCGCCGCGATCGTGCTCGGCATCTCCCGCGCCGTCGGCGAGACGATGATCGTCGCGATCGCCGCCGGCAACCAGGCCCGGATCGTGGCCGGTCCGCTCGAGCAGGGCCAGACGATGACCGGCTTCATCGCGAACGCCGCCCTCGGCGACTCGCGGGTCGGGTCGATCGAATACGACACCCTGTTCGCGGTCGGCCTGCTGCTCTTCGCCATCACGCTGCTGATCAACTTCCTCAGCATCCGCTTCGTCCGCCGCTTCCGGGAGGCCTACTGATGAGCACCGTCGGAGGAGCGATCTCCGGGGCGATCCGCGGCGTGCGCCCGATCGCCTCGGGCCGCAACGGAGAGCACCGGCCCGGTGCCCTCGCGTTCCTGATCCTGCTGTGGTTCGCGCTCGCGGTCGCCTTCGGCGTGCTCGTGACGCTCATCGTGACGATCATCATCGAGGGGCAGGGACAGTTCACGCTCCGGCTGTTCACCGAGTATCCGGCATCCTCGCCGGACCGCGCCGGGGCCCGCCCCGCGATCCTCGGCTCGATCTGGGTGATCGGCACGACCGCCGTGATGACGATCCCGCTCGGGGTCGCCGCGGCCGTGCACCTCGAGGAGTTCGCCGACAAGAAGCACTGGTTCAACAGGCTGGTCGAGCTCAACGTGCAGAACCTCGCGGCCGTGCCCTCGATCGTCTACGGGCTGCTCGCGCTCGCCTTCCTCACGATGATGGGCGTGCGGGACAAGAACATCGTCATCGCCGGCGCGCTGGCGCTGTCGCTGCTGATCCTGCCGGTGATCATCATCGCCACCCGGGAGGCCCTGCGCGCCGTTCCCGCCGAGATCCGCCAGGGGTCGCTCGCGCTCGGCGCCACCCCGTGGCAGACCGTGTGGCGGCAGACGCTCCCGTCGTCGATCCCGGGCATCGCGACCGGCGCCATCCTCGCCCTCTCCCGCGCGTTCGGCGAGGCCGCCCCCCTGCTCGTCCTCGGCGCGCTCGTGTTCGTGAGCTTCGACCCGAACGGGCTGCTCAGCGGATACACGACCCTGCCGATCCAGATCTTCAACTGGACCGGCCGCCCGCAGGAGGGCTTCCACCAGCTGGCCGCGGCGACCAGCGTGCTGCTGCTCGTCGTGCTCGTCGCCATGAACGGCGTCGCCATCCTCATCCGCAACAGATTCCAGAAACGGTGGTAACCCGATGACCGACGCGATCCCTGCCGCGGAGCGCGATGCCGCCCGCGCGCCCGAGATGCACCTCACCGCCCGCGCGACGAGCAGCTATCTGCCCGAGGTGCCGCGCGGCATCCTGAAGTGCGAGAACGTGGATGTCTACTACGGCGACTTCCGCGCCGTCACCGGGGTCGACCTCGCGTTCGGGATGCACGAGATCACGGCGCTCATCGGCCCGTCGGGCTGCGGCAAGTCGACGCTCCTGCGCTCGCTCAACCGGATGAACGACCTCGTCGACGGCGCCCGCGTCGAGGGCAAGGTGACCTTCGAAGGCGAGGACATCTACGGCAAGCGCGTCGACCCGATCGAGGTGCGCCGGCGCATCGGGATGGTGTTCCAGAAGCCGAACCCGTTCCCGAAGTCGATCTACGACAACATCGCCTACGGCCCCCGGGTCACCGGCATGCGGGTCTCGTCGATGGACGACCTGGTGGAGGAGGCGCTCACCAAGGCCGCGCTCTGGGGCGAGGTGAAGGACAAGCTGAAGCAGTCGGCGTTCGGGCTCTCCGGCGGGCAGCAGCAGCGGCTCTGCATCGCCCGCACGATCGCGACCAAGCCCGACGTCATCCTCATGGACGAGCCGTGCTCCGCGCTCGACCCGATCGCGACGACCAAGATCGAAGACCTCATGCACCAGCTGCGCGAGGAGTACACGATCGTGATCGTCACCCACAACATGCAGCAGGCGGCCCGCGTCGCGGATCGCACGGCCTTCTTCACGGCGCTCGCCGACGAGACGACCGGAGACCGCACGGGCGTGCTCGTCGAGTACGGCAAGACGCTGCAGATCTTCGAGAACCCCGTCGACACCCGGACGGAGGACTACATCAGCGGGCGATTCGGATGACCCTCGAGGTCGCGGCTCCGGTCTGGCCGGCGCGGGTCATCGCGGTCGAAGCGGATCCGCTCTCCGTGACCCGCGGCAGCGCGGCCGAGTTCCGCAAGTGCGGCCTGTTCGTCGAGCGGGCGGACTCGGTCTCGGCCGGACTGGTCGCGCTGGCGCAGAACCCGCGATCGATTCCGCTCATCCCGTGGGACCTCGACGGGATGTCGGTCACCGACTTCATCGACATCGCCCAGGCGATGACGCCGTCGCCGGTGATCGTCGGCCTGCCTCCCGAGGTCGCCGAGGAGGATGTCGTCGGCTCCCTGCACCGGCAGCGAGCCCGGATCGTCCGCTTCCCGGTGACGGCCGCTCGCCTCGCCCGTGCGATCGTCGAGAGCCGCCCGCGGCCGGTCGCGCCGACCTTCGAGACCTATCAGATCGGCGGTCTCCACCTCGACGTCGAGGCGTTCCGGGTGTCGTGGCACGGCCACGACGTGCATCTGCCCCCGCGGCTCTTCGAGCTGATGCGGTACTTCGCCGCCGCCCACCCCCGGGTGGTCTCGCTCGAGGAGCTCGTCAGCGAGTTCGGCGCCAACAACAACACCCGGGATCGCGGCGAGCGGGTGCGGGTGATGATCGGGCGGACGCGGACGCTCTTCACGATCACCGACCCCGACCGGCCGCCGCCGCTCGAGACGGTCTATCGCGTCGGCTATCGCCTGACCGGCGACTGACGGCCGGCGCCTGACGAGCTCGGGCGCCTGACGAGCTCAGGCGGGCGCGAGGTCGAGTTCGCCGAGCAGCCCCTCGACCCGGGCGAAGATCTGATCCCGGATGCGGCGCACCCCGGCGAGCGGCAACCCGACCGGGTCGTCGAGCACCCAGTCCATGTAGCGCCGCCCCGGGTAGACCGGGCACGCGTCGCCGCAGCCCATCGTGACGACGTAGTCCGCCGCCTGCACGACCTCGTCGGTCAGCGGCTTCGGGAACTCGGCGGCGACCGGCACGCCGATCTCATCGAGCACGGCGACCACCGACGGATGCACGATCGCCGCGGGCGCGGAGCCGGCGGTGCGCACGTGGACGCGGTCGCCGGCGAGGTGCCGGGTGATCGCCGACGCCATCTGGGACCGGCCGGCGTTCTGGACGCAGACGAACAGCACTTCGGGCGTGCCGCGCAGCACGATGCCCTGGGCGGTCGCGAGCGCGCTCAGCCGGTCCGACGCGAAGCGGGCCGTCAGCGAGGGGAGGAAGGTCGTGATCCTGGCGCGCTCGGCGAGCAGGGCGTAGCTGTCGACGACGTACTTGTGCACGGTCTCGGGCGAGAACACGGAGCTGAACCGATAGGCCAGGTCGTGGGCGATCCGTTCCGTCGCGGCCGGGAGCGCGGCGGCGCGCAGCGGGCCGCTGAGGATCAGGGGATGACCTTCGGGCGCCTGGGCGACGAGCCGGCCGAACCGCACCCACGCATCGGCCGTGAGTTGCAGGCCGTTCTCGCCGTAGCTCAGCAGCCCGGCCGCGCTGAGCGCCTCGGCCGCCTCCGCCAGCGGGAGCAGGTCGACGCCCAGCAGCTCGGCGGCCTCCGCGAAGGTGAGCCCGCCCTCGCGGGCGGCGGCGACGACGCTCAGGAGCCGCACCCGCAGCGGGTCGCCGAGAGCCGCGGCCTGAGCGGCCCGGTGGATCGCGGACTCCGGGTCGAGCGGGCGCCCGAGTCGGCGCCGCTCATCCACCGGTCACCTCAGCAGATCGAGGATCGCCGTTCTGCGGTCGGGCGCGATCGAGTGCCAGACCTGCCGCCCGCGCGGTTCGCGCACCAGCAGTCCGTCCTCCACCATGATGCGCAAGTGGTGCGTGACCGTGGGCTGCGAGAAGCCGAGCGCCGACGCGAGCTCGCCCACGGTGGCCTCGCCGTTCTCCGCGCCGAGGATGATGCTCAGCACCTGGAGCCTCGTCGGGTCGGCGATGGCGCGCAGCGTGCGGGCCAGGTCCTCCGCGGCTCCCCGGCCGAGCGGCTCGTCCCGGGGCGGGGGTTCCCTCCGGGCGGTGGCGGCCATGAGCGCGAGTGTATCCGGCGTGCCTTTCGGCTCGCTCGATGCGCGCCGCCCTGGTCACGTCAGGCCGCCGCGACACCCAGTTCGGCGAGGAGGCCCTGCACGCGCCGCTTGATGTCGTCGCGGATGACGCGCACCTCCTCGAGCGGCTTGCCCTTCGGGTCGGTGAGCTCCCAGTCCTCGTAGCGCTTGCCGGGGAAGATCGGGCAGACGTCGCCGCAGCCCATCGTGATGACGGCATCCGATTCGCGCACCTGTTCGGTGGTCATGAGCGTCGGCACGGCCTGCGAGATGTCGATGCCCTCCTCGGCCATCGCGGCGACGGCCATCGGGTTGATCTGGTCACCCGGTTCGGAGCCGCCGGAGAGCACCTCGACGGCGCCTCCCGACAGCGCGCGGGCGTACCCGGCGGCCATCTGCGAGCGACCCGCGTTGTGGATGCAGACGAACAGGATGGTGGGCTTCTGGGACATTCGATTCTCTTTCTGAAGGGTCAGGTGCGGGCGGGAACGCCGAGCTCGTCGAGGAGGGTGAGGACGCGCCGTTCGATCTCGTCGCGGACCGGTCGGATGCCGGGCACGTCCCAGCCGGCCGGGTCGTCGAGCACCCACTCTTCGTACCGCTTGCCGGGAAACACCGGGCAAGCATCACCACAACCCATGGTGATCACGACGTCGGCGGCGCGGACGACCTCGTCGGTCCAGGGCTTCGGATACTCGGCCGAGATGTCGATCCCGCGCTCCCGCATCGCCTCGATCGCCGCCCGGTTGACCTCGTCGCCGGGCTCGGATCCGCCCGACCAGCCGACGGCCCCGTCGCCCGCGTAGTGCTGGAAGAAGCCGAGCGCCATCTGCGACCGGCCCGCGTTGTGCACGCAGAGGAAGAGCACCGCGGGGGTGCCGTCGTTGGACTTGCCCTCGACCCGGGCGAGCGCGCTCAGCCGCTGCTTGGCGAACCGCTCGGCGAGCAGCGGCAGGTAGTTGAGCACCGTCGCGCGCCCGGCGAACTGGTCGTACGAGGTGTGCAGGAAGCGCTCGATCGTCTCGACGCCGTAGACCCCCTCGAAGTCGCGCGCGAGTCGGGTCGCGGCGACCTTGAGGGCGTACTCCTGGTCGAGCGGGACCGTGGTGCGGGTGTAGTCGGACATTCCTCGTCCTCTCAGGCGGCGGTGAGCCGGGGGGCGAGGTCGCCCACGCGGCGGGTGAGGTCGGCGACGGCCTCCTCGAAGGCATCCACCGTGCCGATGCGCACCGGGTCGGGGATCGACCAGTGCAGCGCGGGACGGGTGGCGAGCTCCTCGTGTGCGTTGTCGCACACGGTGATGACGAAGTCGCCGTCGGCGAGCACCTCGGCGAGCGAGCGCGGGGTCGCCGCGGCCATCGGGATGCCGTGGCGCTCGGCGGCGGCGAGGGCCCCCGCGGAGACGCGATCGGCGGGATGCGTGCCGGCGGATGCCGTGGGGATGTCGCTCGCCTGGCGCCAGAGCGCGGCGGCGAGCTGCGAGCGCGCGGAGTTCGCCGAGCAGACGAACACGACGCGGCGGGCCCCGGCGGTGGCGCCGGGGACGAGACCGTCGAGAGCCCGGGGGACGAGGTGGACGTAGGTGCGCCGTCCATCGCCTTCCGAGCGGTGACGCTCGATCATGCCCTCGGCTTCGAGGGTCTTGAGGTGGTGGGCGAGCAGGCTCGACGTGAGCCCGAGCGTCTGCTGCAGCTCGGTGGGCGTGAGGTCGCCGAGGATCAGCCGTTCGACGATCGCGAGGCGCGCGGGGTCGGCGAGGGCGGCGTGACGTGCCGCGCGTCGCTCCAAGGTATTCCACTCAACGTTCATTGACTCAATAATCGTTGAGTGAAGCGGGGAAGTCAAGCTACGCTCGGCAGGTGACCTTCCCCCTCCGCGCCGTCGGCGGCGAACTCCTCGGCAGCGCCCTCCTCACGACGGTCGTCGTCGGCTCGGGGATCGCCGCCCAGCGGCTCTCCACCGACACCGGCCTCCAGCTGCTCGAGAACGCGCTCGTCACGGCCCTCGGGCTGACGGTGCTGATCCTCGTCTTCGCCCCGGTCTCGGGCGCGCACTTCAATCCGGTCGTGACCGTCGTCGAGGCGCTGCTCGGGCGCCGGCCGTGGGCCGACCTGGCCCGCTACGTCCCGGCCCAGGTCGCCGGCTGCATCGCCGGCGCGATCCTGGCCAACGCGATGTTCGGGATGCCCGCGGTCGCCTGGAGCACGACCGACCGGGCGAGCTGGCCGCACCTCCTGGCCGAGGTGGTCGCGACGGCCGGGCTCGTCCTGGTGATCTTCGCCCTCGTGCGGACCGATCGCGCGGCACTGGTGGCGCCGGCGGTCGGGGCGTACATCGGCGCGGCCTACTTCTTCACGTCGTCGACGAGCTTCGCCAACCCGGCCATCACCCTCGGGCGGATGTTCAGCGACACGTTCGCGGGCATCGCGCCGTCCTCGGCTCCCGCCTACGTCGGCGCGCAACTGGTGGGCGCCGTCGTCGGCTGGCTCGCCGTGCGGGCCTTCTTCCCGTCGGCTACTGCGACGAGCGGTCGATCAGCCGCGTCGGCATCATCGTGACCCTGGGCACCTCTTCGCGTTCGATCAGCCGCAACAGCAGCTCCGCGATCGTGATCCCCACTTTGCCCTCGTCCTGGTCGACGGTCGTCAGCGGCGGAGTGGCGCGCGCCGCGAAGTAGTCGTCGTCGAAGGTCACCAAGCCGAGGTCGCGCGGCACCACGAGTCCGCGGGCGCGAAGCACCGAGAGCGCCCCGTCGGCCATCTGCGCGGATGCCGCGAACAGCCCGTCGATCGGCTCGCCCCGGTCGAGCAGGCGCTCCATCGCGGCAGCGCCGGAGGCGGGCGTGAAGTCGCCGTGCTCGACGAGATCGGTCGGCAGGCCGGCATCCCGGAGCGCGTCGGTGAACCCGGCGAGCCGGTCCAGGCCCGCGGTCATGTTCGTCGGGCCGGCGATGGTGGCGATACGCCGCCGGCCCGACGCGATCAGCAGCCTCGTGACCGAGGCGGCGGCGGCGGTGTTGTCGACATCCACGTAGACCGGTTCAGGCCCGTCGTCGTGCCGCTCGGGCCGTCCGCCGAAGACGACCGGCAGGGTGCGCGAGAGCGCAACGTACGACCTGTCGTCGGAGTGGTGGGAGAGGATGAGGGCGCCGTCGACGTTGCCCGCCTGCAGGTAGCGGCGGGTCTTCTCCGGATCCGCCTCCGACGCGATGAGCAGCGTGAGCGTGTAGTCGGTCTCGGCCAGGCGCATCGCCGCGCCCTGGATCACCGAGGCGAAGTAGGGGTCGGCGAAGAAGCGGGCGGTGTTCTCCGGGATCACCAGGGCGATCGCCTGGGTGCGTCGGCTCGCAAGGGAGCGCGCCGCCCGGTTGGGCACGTAGCCGAGTTCCTCGATCGCCTTGTTCACGGCGGCGAGCGCCTCAGGGGTCACCTTCGGCGAGTCGTTGATGACACGGGACACCGTGGACCGCGACACTCCCGCGAGCGCGGCGACCGTTTCCAGCGTCGGGGCCCCGGCGGGAATGGACCGCGACTCAGGTGCTTCGGTGGTCACGGAGCGATCCTAGGCCCGCCTCAGCGGGGAGCAGCGCGCGGCTCTGGATGATCGACCGGTACGCGAGTGCGCTGTCCTTGAGGGTGCGCTCCTGCGTGTCGTAGTCGACACGCACGATGCCGAACCGCTTGTCGTACCCCCATGCCCACTCGAAGTTGTCCAGGAGCGACCAGTAGAAGTATCCGCGCACCGGCACCCCGCGGTCGATCGCATCGAGGATCGCCGCCAGGTGCACCTCCAGGAAGGTCACGCGCTCGGCGTCGTGCACGGCGCCGTCGTCGGCGACCACATCGTCGTAGGCGGCGCCGTTCTCGGTGACGGCGAGGTCGACCCCGGCCGGTCCGGTGTATTCGTCGTGGACGCGTTGCAGCAGTCGCGTGAGGCCCTCGGGCTGCACCTCCCACCCCATCGCGGTGAGGGGCAGGTCGCGCACGTGCCAGTGCACGCCGTCGGCCGCGGGGAACGGCGAGCGCTTGGGACGCGCGGAAGGCGCGGCGGTCGACATCGTCTGTCCGGCGGGCGGCGTCGCCCCGACCAGCTCGCCGTGGTAGTAGTTGACACCCAGCAGGTCGATCGGGGTCGAGATGATCGCCAGATCGCCGGGCTGAACCACCGAGTCGAAACCGAACTCTTCGACATCCGCGAGAACATCCACCGGGTAGGCGCCGCGGAAGATCGGGTCGAGGAAGAACCGGTTGAACTGTCCGTCGATGCGGCGGGCGGCATCGAGGTCTCCCGGATCGGTCGGGTCGACCGGATCGGCGACGGTGAGGTTCAGGGTGATTCCCAGGCTCAACTCGGCATCGCGACGCCGCAGCTCGTCGACGACGAGACCATGGCCGAGCAGGAGGTGGTGGCCGGCAGCGAGGCCGGCGGCGGGTTCCTGTCGGCCCGGAGCGTGCTCGCCCCCGATGTAGCTGAGGAACGACGAGCACCACGGCTCGTTGAGGGTCGTCCAGGAGGTCACGCGATCGCCGAGGGTGTCATGCACGGCCATCGCGTAGTCGAGGAAGCGGTAGGCGGTGTCGCGGGCGGGCCAGCCGCCCTTCTCTTCGAGGGCTTGCGGGAGGTCCCAGTGGTAGAGCGTGAGCCAGGGGTGGATGCCGGCACCGAGGAGTTCGTCGACGAGGCGGGAGTAGAAGTCCAACCCGGCCGCGTTGGCGGGTCCACCGTCGGGGCAGACACGTGCCCATGAGGTGGAGAAGCGGTAGGTCTGCAGGCCGAGGTCGGCCATCAGCGCGACGTCGTCACGGTAACGGTGGTAGTGGTCGCACGCGACATCCCCGTTTTCCATGCCGACGACAGCACCGGGAATACGGCTGAAGGCATCCCAGATCGAGTCGCGCCGACCGTCCTCGTGGGCTGCTCCCTCGATCTGGTACGCCGCCGTGGCCGCGCCGAACAGGAAGTCCGCCGGGAAGAGCCGGGCGGTGCGCTGCGGGCGGGAGTCGGTGGTCACCCGTGACACTGTGCTCATTCCCTACCCCTTGACCGCGCCGGCCATGATGCCGCTGACCAGTTGCCGGCCCGCGAAGACGAAGAGCAGCAGCAGCGGAATCGTGGCGAGCACGACTCCGGCGAGCACGATCGAGTAGTCGACGAAGTAGTTGGACTGTAGGAGCGAAAGGGCGACCGGCAGCGTCGGGTTCTGGCGGTCGAGAACGATGAACGGCCAGAAGAAGTTGTTCCAGGCGCCCACGAAGGTGAACAGGAAGAGCATCGCCGCCGCGGGTCGTGCTGCGGGCATGCCCACCGTCCAGAACGTGCGGATCATCGTCGCGCCGTCGATGCGGGCTGCCTCGATCAGCTCGTCGGGCACCGCCTGACGCAGGTACTGGGTCATCCAGAACACCCCGAAGGCACTCGTGAGCGCCGGCACGATGATGGCACCGATCTGGCCCGTCCAGCCGAGCTCGGCGAACAGGATGTACAGCGGCACGACGCCGAGCTGCTGCGGAACCGCCATCGTGGCGACCACGAAGGCGAGCAGTCCCACGCTGCCCTTGAAGCGCAGCTTGGAGAACGCCCAGCCGGCGAGGGTCGAGGTGATCACGACGGCGGCCGCGATGAGCAACGAGGAGTAGATCGAGTTCCACAGCGCGGCCCAGAAGTTGACCGCGGGGTTGGAGACGACCGAGATGGCGTTGTCGATGAAGTTGCCGCCCGGCCACCACGGCCGCTCGCGGAGCGACGACGAGTCGCCCGAGCCGATGATGAACGACCACCACAGCGGGAATGCCGCGCTGACGAAGACGACGGCCAGGACCACATAGGTCCAGACGCCGGGCCGGTGGCCGCGGATGTGGATGGTGCGCTGGGAGCGACGCTCGGCGACTCGGGTCTTCCCGACGACAGGGGCACTCATCGGACGGCCTTCTTTCGGTTGCGACGACTCGGCTCGACGCCTCGACTGCCTTCGCTACGCACGAGTGTGCGAGTGATCAGCAGATTCAGCAGACCGATCAGCAGAATGATGACGAACAGGATCCAGGCCATTGCGGCGGCGCGGCCGAAGTCCCACTGGCCCCAGCCGATGTCATAGAGGTACAGGGTGATCGTGAGCCATTGCTGCCCGGCGCCCCCGCGACCGAACTGGTCGAAGACGCGAGGCTCGTCGAAGATCTGCAGACCGCCGATCGTCGCGGTGATGACGACGAAGATGAGCGTAGGCCGCAGCGACGGCAGCGTGATGCTGATGAACTGGCGGAACCGGCCCGCCCCGTCGACGGTGGCGGCCTCGTAGTAGTCGCGGTTCACCGCCTGCATCGCGGCGAGCAGGATCAGGGTGTTGTAGCCCGTCCAGCGGTAGTTCACCATGGTCGCGATGGCGACGTGGCTCCAGAACGGTTCCTTGTGCCATTGGATCGCTGGCAGGCCGAGATCGGTGAGGAAGCTGTTGACGAGGCCGAAGTTGTCGGCGAAGACGACGTTGAAGATGAGCCCGACCGCCACGGGAGCGACGACGAAGGGGATGAGCACGCTCATGCGCCAGAAGGTCTTGGCGCGGATGTTGCGGTCGAGCATGGACGCGATGAACAGGGCTAGCAGCAGCTGGGGCACCGTGGAGATCAGGAAGATGCTGAAGGTGTTGCGCAGGGCCGTCCAGAAGTGGGGCTGCTGCAGGATCCAGATGTACTGATCGAATCCGACGAACGTTCCGCTGCCGCGAACCAGATCCCAGTCCTGGGTGGAGATCACCGCGGTGAAGATGATGGGGAAGAGGCCGACGACCAGGAACATCAGGAAGAACGGCGAGATGTAGAGGTAGGGCGAGAGCTTGAGGTCCCACCGGCTCAGCCGGTGCGAGAACGAGATGACCCGAACCGGCGGGCGGCTCTTCGTCGAGGCGGTGCTCATGGCGTGGCTTTCAGGTGCGTCGGATCGGGAGAGGGGTGCGGGCCGAGCTTGCGGCCCGCACCCCTCGGGGTGAACTAGCTCAGGGGTGACCTAGCTCGGTGGTGACCTAGAAGGCCGAGACCTCGGT
>CAZPJC010000056.1:5597-12908 GCA_964586645.1 uncultured Schumannella sp. | reverse complement strand
TCCAGCCGGTGCCGGATCTCGAACGCCTCCTTGACCTGCGCCTTCGCGGCATCCAGGGCCTCCCGGAAGCCGGCGGTCGGCTCCTCGCCGAACTGCGCGACGGCGAACCCGAGCTCCTGCTCGCTCGTCTTGACGGCGTCGTCGAGCTGCACGAGCAGAGATCCGGCGCGGGTGTCGAGATCCTTCGCCGCGGCGCGGGTGCCGGCGTTCGCGCTCCGGCGGCGGGCGATCGCGACACCGCCCGCGATGATCCCGCCGAGGGCGACCACGCCGCCGCCGATCGCGACCGGGACGACGGGGAACGGCGGATCGAGCTGATCGGCGATCGCACCGGCCGCGGCGGCGACCGCGCCGTCCCAGTCGGAGTCGCGCAGCTCGGGCTCGAGCGCGTCGAGGACGGCGTCGTACTGCGCGTCGCTCAGCGTCGCGTAGTCGGCGGACAGCGAGTAGGTGCGATCCTCGACCGCGATCGCGAGCAGGATGTCGTCGACGCCGAGCCCGTTGCGCTCCGCCGTCTCGGTCGTCCAGGAGTCGGCGTCGGACGGCGACTCGAAGGTGTCGACCACGACGACGAACAGCGACACGCCCGTACGGTCGAAGGTCTCGTCGATCGCGGCCTCGGCCGCCGCGTCGTCGAGCGCCCCCGCGGCGTCGAGAACCGGTGAGGAGCCGAGGTCGACCGGCTCGTCGGCGAGAGCCGGAGCCGCGACGAGGAACGCGAGCGCGACACCCCCGAGCAGGGAGCCGGCGACGGCTCGGATGCGCATGTCTCGGGTCCTCCCAGAAGCGACGTATCCGAATCCTAGCGACGCCGGGGGTCAGCGAACCTGAGCGATCACTCCGTGATCTCGATGGGGAGCGCCGGGGCGCTGGCCACGAAACTCGTGCCGTCGGCGCTCTCGACGCTGATCATCGCCCGGAGCTCGTAGGAGCCGGGTCCGGCGAGAGGCAGAGCGCTGTCGGGATCATCCATCACGAGGTCCTCCTCCGAGCCGCAGACGGTGCGTTCGAAGTACGTGTCGTACGAGATCGACTGGCCGGGGGCGAGATCGACGAGCCGCATGCTGAGATCCTGAACGGCGTACGAGTGCCAGATCACGGTGCCCGCCTGGGAGAAGACCAGATAGGGCATGGAGCCGGTGGATCCCACGACGCGGTCGGAGCCGACGTTGCGGAGCGTGACCGTGACCGGCACCTGCTCGGTCGGTTCGAACGTCGTCGGAAGGGTGATCTCGGCGGTGAGGGTCGTCGAGGCCGGCGGGTCGGTCACCGGCGCCCCGCACGCATCCGGCATCCACTTGGCGGCATCGTCATCGGCGAACGGGGCGGCCGCTTCCTCGCTCCCGCCGGCGGTGTCCTGCGCGATCAGAGCCGCCTGCTGCGCGGGCGGCTGGGCGACGAAGATGGCGGTGCCGAGCACGCCGACGACGGCGACCGAGCCGAGCACCTGCGCGGCGATCACCTTCGGGCGGCGACGGCGGCGCGCCCGGGTGAGCACGGCATCCAGATCGATGGCGGCACGTCCTTCCGGGTCGGGACCCTGCAGCAGGTCGCGGAGGTCGGATTCACTGGGCACGGGAGGCCCCCTTCCGGGAAGCGCGGGGCGGGGTCAGCCGGTCCTCGACGGTGCCGTCGTCGGCGAGCGAGATCGCCATCTTGGCGAGCCCGTCGCTCAGGTAGCGCTTCACGGCGCCCGAGCTGATGCCGAGGGCCTCCGCGATGTCGTCGACCTTGAGGTCGTCGTAGTAGCGCAGCACGAGGCAGGCCCGCTCGCGCGGCGTGAGCTTGCGCAGCTCCTCGTGGAGGTCGAGGCGTTCCTCGGCGGCGAGCGCGGGGGAGGGCTGCTCGTCGGGCCGGTACTCGAGCGGGGCGATGCGGCGCCAGCGCGTGCTGCGCCGACCGCCGTCGAGGTGCGCGTTGAGGATCGCGCGTCGCACGTACGCCTCGGCGCTCTCGACGCCGAACCCGTTGCGCAGCCGGCCGAAGGTGCGCACGAGAGCGTCCTGCACGAGGTCGGCGGCGTCGTCGCGGCTGCCGCAGAGCAGCGTCGCGTAGCGCAACAGGGCGTCGCCGCGCTGGGCGACCAGCTCGGTCACGACGCCTTCCCACGCAGCCTGGGCCGCCATCCGCGCACCTCCCTCTACCTACTCAGACGTCGATCCGTCGGATTTCGTTGGGATGCGACGTCGATCCGTGACAAATGTGACGGATCGAGCCGGGAAAAGGGAATCGCGCGCCGCCAGCGAGGTCGGCGCGCGATTCGGTCGCGGGGGGACGGGTCAGGCCTGCGCGGCTGACATCCGCTCCCGGAGTTCGGTGAGCTGGGCGGTGACGGCGGCGGGGACGCGTCCCTCGAAGGTGTCGAAGAACGCGCTTGCGTCGTCGGCCTCCGTGAGGTGCGCGGCGGGGTCGATCGAGAACAGCTCGGCCCAGTCGGCGTCCGAGACGCCCGCGGCGGCGTGGTCGATCGCGCCGGGGGCCGGAAGCCAGCCGAGCGGGCTCTCGACCGCCGGGGCGGTGCCTTCGACGCGCTCGAGGATCCAGGCCAGCACGCGGCCGTTCTCGCCGAAGCCGGGCCAGAGCCAGCGCCCGTCCTCGCCCTTCCGGAACCAGTTGACCTGGAAGATCCGCGGGACCCCGCCGGTCGTGCGCAGCTGCGCCCCGACGTCGAGCCAGTGCTGCCAGTGGTCGGCCATGTTGTAGCCGCAGAACGGGAGCATCGCGAACGGGTCGCGTCGCAGCTCCCCGACAGTGCCCTCGGCGGCCGCCGTGCGCTCGGAGGAGATCGTGGCGCCTAGGAAGACACCGTGTTCCCATCCGCGTGCCTCCGCCACCAGTGGCACGTTGGTGGCACGCCGGCCGCCGAAGATGATCGCGTCGATGACGACGCCCCGTGGGTCCTCCCAGTCATCCGAGATGCTCGGGCACTGGGCGGCGGACACGGTGAAACGGGAGTTCGGATGTGCGGCGGGCACTCCCGAAGCGGGGGACCAGTGACGGCCCGTCCAGTCGACGAGCCCGTCGGGCGGGGTGTCGGTGAGACCCTCCCACCAGACGTCGCCGTCGGAGCGGAGCGCGACGTTGGTGAAGATCGTGTTGCCCCAGACGGTCTCGACCGCGGTGGCGTTGGTCGACGCGCCCGTGCCCGGGGCGACCCCGAAGAATCCGGCCTCGGGGTTGATGGCCCGCAGCTTGCCGTCGGGGCCGGGCGCGAGCCAGGCGATGTCGTCGCCGATGGTCTCGACGACCCAGCCCGGGATCGTCGGCTTGAGCATGGCGAAGTTGGTCTTGCCGCACGCGCTCGGGAACGCCGCCGCGACGTGGAACACGCGGCCCTTCGGGTTGGTGACCTTGAGCAGCAGCATGTGCTCGGCGAGCCAGCCCTCGTCGCGTCCGATCGCGGAGGCGATGCGCAGCGAGAACGACTTCTTGCCGAGGAGGGCGTTGCCGCCGTAGCCCGAGCCGAACGACCAGATCTCGCGGGTCTCGGGGAAGTGCGAGATGTACTTGGTCGCGTTGCACGGCCAGGCGACATCCTCTTCGCCCGGCGACAGCGGGGCGCCGACGGTGTGCGCCGCGCGCACCCATTCGGTGTCGGGGCCGATCTGCTCGAGCGCCGCGGCGCCCATGCGGGTCATGATGCCCATGCTCACGACGACGTACGGCGAGTCGGTGACCTGCACGCCGATCCGGGCGAGCGGGCTGCCGAGCGGCCCCATCGAGAACGGGACGACGTACATCGTGCGACCGCTCATCGATCCGGCGAAGACCTCGTCGAGTTCGCCGCGCATCTGGTCGGGCGCGACCCAGTTGTTGGTCGGGCCGGCGTCGGCCTCGTCGGCCGAGCAGATGAACGTGCGGGACTCGACGCGGGCGACGTCGTCGGGGTTGCTGCGCGCGAGGAAGCTGTAGGGCCGCAGATCGGCGTTGAGCCGGATGAGGGTGCCGCGCTCGACCATGCCGCGGATGAGCTCGTCGGCTTCGCGGCGGGAGCCGTCGCACCAGACGACCGTGTCGGGCGTCGTCAGGTGCGCCATCTGCTCGACCCAGGCGACGACCCGGGGGTCGGTCCCGGCGGGCGGCAGGGCCCAGAGGGCGGTGTGGACGGGCGACGTGTCGACGGCTTCGGGTGCGGCGTCGAGGGGTCGCGGACTGGCGGTCAGTGTCACGGTGGCTCCCTCGCTGGGTGGGGTGGCGGTTCGTAAGAACTGCCTTCTGTGTCAACTGTGCGCCGGAATCGGCGGCAAGGCCGCCCAAATCGAACGAAAGAAGACCGATTCTTTCCGTATGATTCAGATTCATGAAGGATTTGGCGACCCTGGGCCAGCGGATGCGGCACTTCCGCACCGAAGCCGGACTCACCCTCGAGCAGCTCGGCGCCGACGTCGGCGTCGCCGGCAGCCAGCTGTCGCTCATGGAGAACGGCCGGCGCGAGCCCCGGCTCTCCCTGCTCGGCGCCATCGCGACGCGGCTCGGCATCCAGCTGACCCAACTGCTCGACGACTCGGCGCCGACCGAGCGCGCGGGTCTCGAGATCGAACTCGAACGGGCCCAGGCCTCCTCGGTCTACGCCCAGCTCGGGCTGCCGGTCGTGCGGGCGGGCAAGGGGATGCCCGACGAGACCCTCCGCGTGCTCGTCGGGTTGCACCGCGAGCTGGCCCGCCGCTCCCGCGAGGCGATCGCCACGCCCGAGGAGGCGCGGCGCGCCAACACCGAACTGCGCACCCGGATGCGCGCCCTCGACAACCACATGTCCGAGATCGACGACCTCGTCGAGGACGCCCTCCGCGACGTCGGCCACGTGAGCGGCGCCCTCACGCATCGGTCGGTGACCCTCCTCGCGCAGCGTCTCGGCTTCGAACTCGTCTACGTCGCCGACCTGCCGCACTCGGCGCGCTCGAGGGCGAGATCGTCTGCCGCTACTGGAGCGCGCGCCGGGCGTTCGACCTCGAGAACGGGCGCATCTACCTGCCGCCGGCCTCCATCCCGGGCGGGCACGGCCTGCGCTCGATGGCGTTGCAGGCGATCGCCCACCGCCTCCTCGGCCACGAGGCCCCCGGCGACTACGCCGAGTTCCTCCAGCAGCGGCTCGAGATCAACTACTTCGCCGCCGCCGCGCTCATGCCGCGCACCCAGGCCGTGCAGTTCCTGCAGCAGGCGAAGACCGACCGCGACATCGCCGTCGAGGACTTCCGCGACGCGTTCGGCGTCACCCACGAGAGCGCCGCGCTGCGGTTCACCAACCTCGCCACCAAGCACCTCGACATGCGCGTGCACTTCCTGCGCGTCGGCGGCGACGGCGCGATCGCGAAGGCCTACGAGAACGACGGGCTCCCGCTGCCGATGGACGTCACCGGCTCGGTCGAGGGCGAGATCGTCTGCCGCTACTGGAGCGCGCGCCGGGCGTTCGACCGCACCAACCGCACGACCGAGTTCTACCAGTACACCGACACCCCGAGCGGCACGTTCTTCGAGGCGACCCAGATCGGCACGAGCGCCGCGAACGACGAGTTCTCGATCACGCTCGGCGTGCCGTTCGACGACGCCAAGTGGTTCCGCGGGCGCGAGACCCAGCGCCGCGAGCAGTCACGCTGCCCCGACGCGAGCTGCTGCCGCCGGCCGCCCGCGGAACTCGCCGAGCACTGGTCGGGCAAGGCCTGGTCGAGCGCCAAGGTGCACGCCCACATCTTCTCGCCGCTCCCGTCGGGCACCTTCCCGGGGGTCGACGACCGTGAACTCTACGAGTTCCTGGAGTCCCACGCCTCGAGCTGAGCCGCCGCCTCCGCGCCCGCGCGGCGCAGCCAGGTGGCCGGGTCGGCGAGGGCGGCCTCCGTCGATCCGGCGAGCGTCGAGAGGGAGAGGGATGCCGTGGCCGTCCGGCCGAGGACCGGCGGCTCGGTCGCGACCTGGCCGGCGATCACGATCGCCCGGGCCACCCCCGCCGCCTGCGCCGCACGGAAGGCGTGCCCGACGACCTTGCCGGTGAGCGAGGTCGCGTCGAAGCGGCCCTCACCGGTGAGGAGCACGTCGGCGCCATCGAGGGCGGCGGTCAGTCCCGTGAGGTCGGCGATCTCGGCCGCGCCGGGCACGATCCGGGCGCCCCACGCGGCGAGGAAGCCGAACGCGGTGCCGCCGGCCGCGCCCGCGCCCGGGGTCGCGGGGTCGGCGTCCGGGAAGCGCGCCGCCCAGTCCCGCATCCGCTCCTCGAGCGTCTCGACGTCGGCGGGGGTCGCGCCCTTCTGCGGCCCGAACACCGCCGCCGCGCCGTGCGGGCCGAGCAGCGGGGCGGTCACGTCGGTGAGCAGCGTCACGCCGCCCGGGGGAGCCGGGCGATCGCCGAGCGCCTCGAGAGCTCCCGCGCCGCCGTCGGTCGACGCCGAACTCCCGAGGCCGATCACGAGAGCCCGGGCGCCGGCGTCGAGGGCGGCGGCGATCACCTCGCCGAGCCCGCGGGTCGTCGCGGTCAGCGCGTGGAGCTGCGGCATCAGCGCGATGCCGGAAGACTGCGCGAGTTCGACGACGGCCGTGCCGTCGGGGAGGAGGAGCCAGGTGGCGTCGACGTGACGGCCGTCGGGGCCCGTCACGTTCTCGACACGGCGAGTGAGAGCCTCGGGAAGAGCGGTCGCGATCGCGTCGAGAGTGCCCTCGCCGCCGTCGGCCTGCGGCAGCTCGAGGATCTCGTCTCCCGGGCGGATCGAGCGCCAGCCGTCCGCGACCGCGTGCGCGGCGTCGGTCGCGGAGATGCTGCCCTTGAACGAATCGGGGGCGATGACGACTCTCACACTCAGGAACCTAGTGACGAAAGGACTGAAGGAGAGATCGCTCCGCGATCTCGCCCCCTGGTGGTGCCCTCGCGCCCCATCCACGGCCGCCAGATCGCTGCGCGATCCGTCGGAACCGGGACGGGGACCCCGGTGGTCGCGGGTGACCTAGAAAGGTGTGAGGGAGCCGCCCCTGGGGGCGACTCCCTCACACCTTTCGTGCCCTCGACACGATTCGAACGTGCGACCTCTTCCTCCGGAGGGAAGCGCTCTATCCACTGAGCTACGAAGGCATGCAGCCCACCTAGGTTAGCAGCATGACCCTGCACAGCCTGCGGCGCGACGTCGGCTCGAGCCTCGTCTGCCGCGTCGACGATCCGACCGCGTTCGTGCTCGCCGTCGCCGTCGCCGAGGGCGTCCCGACGACCGTCGAGACCCTGAGGGTGCGCCTCGACGAGGAGCCGGTCGTCGTGCGCGAGACGACCGACCCGCACGGCACCCGGCTGCACCTCTTCGAGACCGGCCCCGGCATCCTGAGCATCGACTACGC
>CAZPJC010000056.1:0-5497 GCA_964586645.1 uncultured Schumannella sp. | reverse complement strand
GAGACCCTCGAGTCCGGCGCGGGCGTGTGCCGGGACTTCGCGAACGTGACCGCGGCCTTCCTGCGCGCACTCGACGTGCCGGCCCGGCTCGTGTCGGTGTACGCCCCCGAACTCGAGCCGCCCGACTTCCACGCCGTCGTCGAAGCCTGCATCGAAGGGCGCTGGGTCGTCGTCGACTCGACCCGGCTCGCCCCCCGCTCCGGCCTGGTGCGGATCGCGACCGGCCGGGACTCCGCCGACACGGCGTTCCTCACCAACACCCTCGCCGACGTCGAACTGCTGAGCATCGACGTGCGGGCCTCGGGCGAGGGCATCCCGCGGGATGATCCCGCCGACGTCGTGACGCTGGGGTAGTGCGCGACGGCTAGGCCGCGGGCAGCGCGGCGAGGGCCGCGTCGATGATCTCGGTCGGCTCGCCCGGCTCGGCGAAGGCCGCCGACGAGATCACCAGCCAGTACGGGCCCTCGAACACGATCGCCGTGCCGACGCCGCCCTCGACCTCGAAGTAGGCCTCCTCGCCGTAGGTCGGCACCATCTGGCTCGAGGCGAACGCGTCGTTCTTCTTCGCGACGATCTCCTCCTCGCTCAGCCGGGCGACGGAGAGGTCGATCGTGTCGCCCCCCGATTCGCGGACCAGCTGGCAGGCGACCCCGCCGTCGGCGACAGCCTCCGCGGCGGGAGATCCGGCCGGCGGGTCCCAGCTGTCGAGCAGCGCGTAGTTGGGATCGAACGCGTACACCGCGTCACGGTCGACGAGTTCGTCGCAGGTGACGTCGAGAGGCTCGGCCCCGGGGGTCGGCGTCGAGGTCGGCGCGGAGGTGCCGGTCGGCGTCGGCGGCGCGGAGGTCTCGGTCGGCAGGCTGGGTCCCTCCTCCGCGTCGACGCAGGCGCTGAGGGCGAGGGCGAGCGTGAGGGCGAGCACGGCGGCGGCGGCGGAACGGGGCATGCTCCATCTTCACCCGGCTACGATCGAGCGTTGTGACCCCCGCCGAACTTTCCGCCACACTGCTCGAGCTGACTCGCTCGGCGGCGGGCGAGCGAGCGGGCGAGATCTCGCCGGAGGACGTCACCCTCGAGCGCCCGCGCAACCGCGACCACGGCGACTGGGCCTCCAACGTCGCGATGAAGCTCGGCAAGCGGCTCGGCATCGACCCCCGGGCGTTCGCCGCCGACCTGGCCGGCAAGCTCGCGGCCGTCGACGGGATCAAAGCGGTGGATGTCGCCGGCCCGGGCTTCCTCAACATCACCCTCGACGCCGCCGCCGCCGGAGCGCTCGCGAAGTCGATCGTGGAGGCCGGACCGGCCTACGGCAACGGCGACCTCTATCCCAGGGTGAAGATCAACCTGGAATTCGTCTCGGCGAATCCGACGGGCCCGATCCACCTCGGCGGCACCCGCTGGGCCGCGGTCGGCGACAGCCTCGCGCGGCTGTTCACGTCGCAGGGCGCCGACGTCACGCGCGAGTACTACTTCAACGACCACGGCGCGCAGATCGACAGGTTCGCCCGGAGTCTGATCGCCGCGCACCTCGGCGAACCGACGCCCGAGGACGGCTACGGCGGGGAGTACATCCTCGACATCGCGGCGCGCATCGAAGCCGCCTACCCCGACGACCTCTCGGCACTGCCGCGCGACCAGCTTCTCGAGGTGTTCCGCACCGTCGGGGTCGACCTCATGTTCGGCGACATCAAGGCGAGCCTCCACGAGTTCGGTGTCGACTTCGACGTGTACTTCCACGAGGACTCGCTGCACGAGTCCGGCGCGGTGCAGCACGCCGTCGAGAGGCTGCGCGAACTCGGGCACATCTTCGAGGCCGACGGCGCGACCTGGCTGCGCACGACCGACTTCGGCGACGACAAGGACCGCGTCGTCATCAAGAGCGACGGCGAGGGCGCCTACATCTCGGGCGACCTCGCCTACTACCTCAACAAGCGCGAGCGCGGTTTCGAGCGCAACCTGATCATGCTCGGCGCCGACCACCACGGCTACGTCAAGCGGCTCATGGCGATGGCGGCGGCGTTCGGCGACATCCCGTACGTCAACCTCGAGATCCTCATCGGCCAGCTGGTCAACCTCGTGCGCGACGGCGAGGCGGTGCGGATGAGCAAGCGCGCCGGCACCGTCGTCACGATGGAGGACCTCGTGGACGCCGTCGGCGTCGACGCCGCCCGGTACGCGCTCGTCCGCAGCTCGACCGACTCGATGCTCGACATCGACCTCGGGCTGCTCACCAAGCGCACGAACGACAACCCCGTCTTCTACGTGCAGTACGCGCACGCCCGCACGGGCGCCGTCGCCCGCAACGCCGCCGAGGCGGGGGTGACGCGGGATGCCTTCGACGCGAGCCTGCTGACGCACGAGACGGAGAGCATCCTGCTCGCCGCGCTCGCCGACTTCCCGCGGGTCGTGCGTCAGGCCGCGGAGCTGCGCGAGCCGCACCGCGTCGCCCGCTACCTCGAGGATCTCGCCGGGTCCTACCACCGCTGGTACGACGCCTGCCGGGTGAGTCCGGTCGGCGACGAGGAGATCACCGATCTGCACCGCACGCGGCTGTGGCTCAACGACGCCACCGGTCAGGTGCTGCGCAACGGACTCGGGCTGCTCGGCGTGAGCGCCCCCGAGCGGATGTAGGGGAGCCGACATGAGCACCGAGATCCTGCCCGTCGAGCCCCCCGTCGAGCCCGGCCCGCCGGCCGCGGAGGTCGCGCCGCCGAGGAAGAAGCGCCGCGGCTGGATCGTCGCCCTCGTCGTCGTCGGAATCCTGATCGTGCTCGGCGTGATCGCCGCGTTCGTCGCCGAGGCGATCGCGAAGCAGTACGCCCGCGACTACGTGCGCACGCAGATCGTGTCGGTGCTCCAGCTGCCCGACGACGCCGAAGTGGATGTCGACCTCGGCGGCGGGTCGATCATCCTCCAGGCACTGGCCGGCAGGGTCGACGCTGTCGACGTCGACGTGCCCGAGGCGACCTTCGGATCGCTCAGCGGCGCCGTGCGCCTGCACGCCGAGGGCGTCCCGATCGACTCGGCCGCCCCGGTGGAGACCCTGGGCATCGAGTTCGGTCTCGGCGCGGACGACCTCACGACGCTCAGCCAGGGCGCCGACCCGTCGGCGGCCCCGCCGGACTTCGCCTTCGTCGACGGCGAGGTCTCACTCAGCACGGAGTTCGACCTGTTCGGCGCGAGCATCCCGCTCGGCTTCACCCTCGCGCCCTCGGCGGCGGACGGCGCGCTCGTGCTCACCCCGACGAGCCTGACGATCGGCGAGCAGACCTTCGAGTCCGGCACCGAGGACGGCTCGTTCCTCGGGCAGATCGCCGAGGCGCTGTTCCAGCCGCAGACCCTGTGCATCGCCTCGAGCGTCCCGCAGGCGCTCGTCCTGCAGGACGCGGCGATCGGCGACACCGAGCTGGTGCTCAGCTTCCGCGGCGACGGCGCGGCGCTCGGCGGCCCCGGGCTCTCGACCCCCGGCACCTGCCCCGCATCCTGATTCCCTGGCAGCCCCGCGCGCTCGATACACTGGCGTGGGCTTCAGGGACCAATCCGGGTTCGCTCGCCTCACATCCGATCCGTCTTCTCATGTGAGCGTGCCTGTGACCGCCTCTCCTCTCGCACCCGGCTGGCTGACCCATCCGGACGACGCGAACGCGCTCGCGCCCACCGTCTGGCCGTCGTCGGCGGCCCGGCGCGACGGCGCGATCGAGATCGCCGGCGCCGCGCTGCCCGACCTCGCCGCCGAGTTCGGCACCCCGCTGTACGTCGTCGACGAGCAGGACGTGCGCGACCGCGCGGTCGCCGTGCGCTCGGCGTTCGACGCCGCCTTCGCCGGGGTCGGTTCGAGCGCCCACGTCTACTACGCCGGCAAGGCGTTCCTCTGCACGACCGTCGCCCGTTGGGTGGTCGAGGAGGGCCTGCGCATCGACGTCGCGAGCGGCGGGGAGCTCGCCGTCGCCCTCGCGGCGGGGGTCGACCCGGCCCTGCTCGGGCTCCACGGCAACAACAAGAGCCTCGCCGAGATCGACCGTGCGGTCGGACTCGGTGTGGGCGCGATCGTCCTCGACAGCGTCGTCGAGGTCGATCGTGTGTCCCAGGCGGCCGAGCGGCACGGGGTCGTGCAGCCCGTGCGCCTGCGCATCAACTCGGGCGTGCACGCGAGCACGCACGAGTACCTCGCCACGGCGCGCGAGGACCAGAAGTTCGGCATCCCGCTCGCCGAGGCGGCGGATGTCGTGGCCGCGATCCGCGCGCGCCCGGCGCTGCGCTTCCTCGGCCTGCACTCGCACATCGGCTCGCAGATCTTCGAGTCGGCGGGCTTCGCCGAGGCCGCGCGCCGGCTGCTCGAGGTGCACGCCGGACTGCTCGCCGGGGGCGACGTGCCCGAGCTCAACCTCGGCGGCGGATTCGGCATCGCCTACACGAGCGCCGACGTCGTCACCCCGATCGCCGAGATCGCGGCCGACTTCGCGCGCGTCGTGGCCGAGGAGTGCGCCGCCCTCGGCATCCCCGTGCCGGTCGTCGCGATCGAACCGGGGCGCGCCATCATCGGCCGGTCGACCGTGACCCTCTACGAGGTCGGCACGATCAAGGACGTCCTGGTGGACGGCGAGCATCCCCGAAAGTACGTGTCGGTCGACGGCGGGATGAGCGACAACATCCGCCCCTCCCTGTACGGCGCGGATTACACCGTACGTCTCGCGAACCGCGTCTCGGATGCCGACCCGGCCCTCGTGCGGATCGCCGGCAAGCACTGCGAGTCGGGCGACATCGTCGTGCACGCCGACTACCTGCCCGGCGACGTCACGCCAGGCGACCTCGTCGCCGTGCCCGCGACCGGCGCCTACTGCTGGTCGCTCGCGAGCAACTACAACTACCTCGGCCGGCCGGCCGTCGTCGCGGTGAAGGACGGCGCCGCGCGCGTCATCGTGCGCCGCGAGACCGAGGCCGACCTCCTCTCCCGAGACACCGGAGTGTCCGCATGATCGAATACCGCAACCTCCGCATCGCGCTGCTCGGCGCGGGATCGGTCGGCGCCCAGGTGGCGTCGCTGCTGCTCGAGCACGGCGACGAGCTGTCCGAGCGCGTCGGGGCGGGCCTCGAGCTCGTCGGCGTCGCGGTGCGCGACCTCGACGCCCCCCGGAGCGCCGAGATCCCGAAGCACCTGCTCACGACCGACGCGCGCTCGCTCATCCTCGGCGCCGACATCGTCGTCGAGCTGATGGGCGGCCTCGAACCCGCTCGCGAGTATCTCGAACTCGCCCTGAACTCCGGCGCCGACGTCGTCACCGCGAACAAGGCGCTCCTGGCGACGCACGGCCCCGAGCTGTTCGACATCGCCGAGCAGGTCGGCGCCCAGCTCTACTACGAGGCCGCGGTCGGCGGGGCGATCCCGATCATCCGCCCGCTGCGCGACAGCCTCGCCGGCGACCGGGTGCGACGCATCCTCGGCATCGTCAACGGCACGACGAACTACATCCTCGACCGCATGGACACCGGCGGCGAC
>CAZPJC010000055.1:7660-13391 GCA_964586645.1 uncultured Schumannella sp. | reverse complement strand
TCGCCGGCAGGGAGAGGATGCCCGCGGGCACCCCGTCCGCGATCGGCGGGAGGTTCGCGATGCCGCTGCCGCCGTTGGCCGGGACCACGAGGGTTGTCACGGCGCATTGCGCCCCGTGTTACGACGTCAGCTCGCGAGCATCTTCTTCATCTGGTCGGCGATGATGCCGGTCGAGCGCTGGGGCATCAGCCGCGACATCCGGTCGAGCATCTTCGCGTCGCTGCCGATGCGCACCTTGTAGCTGCCCTTCTCGATCGCCTCGACGATCTGCGCTCCCGCGCTCACGGCGGAGGTCATCTTGACGCCGGCGTCGGCTCCGGCCGCGACGCTGCCCATGTCGACTCCGGAGTTGCCGGCGATGTTCGTGCCGACCGCCCCCGGGAACACGAGCGTGACCGCCACCGACGTGCCGCGAAGCTCCGCGTAGAGGCCCTCGGTGAACAGCTTCACCGCGGCCTTCGACGCCCCGTAGGCGCTCTGCCCCGGGAACGGCACGAGCGCGCCCATGCTCGACACGTCGACGATGCTCGCCGCCGGACGGCCCAGGAGCGTGGGCAGGAACGTCTTGACGGTGTTGACGGTGCCCCAGAAGTTGACCGCCATCACCTTCTCGATCTCCTCGAACGAGAGCTCGCTGATCGGCTTGAACTTGTGGATGATCCCGGCCACGTTCACGAGCCCATCGACGGAACCGTGGGTCGCGCTCACCAGCTGCGGGAGCTGCTCGACCACGGCGCGGTCGGTGATGTCGGCGGCGTGGGTCGTGAGCCGCTCGCCGACGTCGGCCAGCATCGCGGTCGCCTCGAGACCCTCCTCACTCAGGTCGAGCGCGGCGACGCGCGCGCCCTTCGCCAGCAGCGCGAGGACGACCTCGCGACCGATGCCGTTGCCGCCGCCGGTGACGACGAAGACCTTCCCGGAGATGTCCACTGGTTCGCTCCTTCGCCGGATGTGCGGCGTTCGCGGTGTCGTCGCCAGGCGGTCGCCGACGACGAGACCAGTCTCCCGGCCCCGGGGAGAATCGAGGGGGGCTTTGGTCCCGGGACATTGGACCCTGGCTACGCGGGCCGCGAGGCGCGAGAGTGGGTCCATCGGTCGCCGCACACGAAGGGACGCCGTGGAACGCATCGCGCAGCCGGTGGCTCAGGGTCGTCGGCCGCGACCGGGGCTGCTCGCGCTCCTCCGGCGCTACCTGCTCGTCCCCGTCACCCTCGGGGTCGGGGCGCTCGGCGGCGCGTTCTGGCTCGCCGGTCTCGTCCAGGTGCCGTTCTGGATCATCAGCGCGTACGCGCTCGTGATCGCGGGCGTCGAACTGGTGCGCATGATCGCGAGGCTGCGCGAGGGCGTCTTCGGGATCGACGTGCTCGCGATCATCGCGATCGTCGCGACCGTCGCCGTCGGCGAATACGTGGCGAGCCTCATCGTCGTGCTGATGCTCACCGGCGGACAGGCGCTGGAGGACTACGCGGAGGGGGCCGCCGAGCGGGAGCTGACGCAGCTGCTCGACCGCGAGCCGCGCGAGGCGCACCGCCTCGAGCCGGACGGAACCGTGCGCGACATCCCGGTCGACGAGGTCGCGATCGGCGACCGGCTCCTGGTCCGCTCGGGCGAGGTCGTGCCGGTCGACGGCATCCTGAGATCGGCCGCGAACGCCTTCGACGAGTCGTCGCTCACCGGGGAGAGCCTGCCGGTGCAGAAGCGCGCGGGCGACGGCGTCATGAGCGGTGCGGTCACCGGGATCGTCGCGGCGACCATCGAAGCCACGGCACTCGCCCGGGACAGCCACTACCAGGCGATCGTCGCGCTTGTGAAAGGCGCTCGCGCCGACCGCGCGCCGGTCGTGCGCCTCGCCGATCGCTACGCCGTCCCCTTCACGATCGTTTCGCTCGTCATCGCCGCCGCCGCGTGGATCGTCTCCGGAGACCCGGAGCGTTTCGCCGAGGTGCTGGTGCTCGCCACCCCGTGCCCGCTCCTCCTCGCCGCTCCGATCGCCTTCCTCGGCGGGATGAGCCGGGCCGCGCGCAGCGGCGTCGTCGTGAAGAACGGCGGCGTCCTCGAGATCCTCGCCCGGGTGCGGACGGTCGTGTTCGACAAGACCGGGACGCTCACCGCCGGACGGCCTCGCATCACCGCCGTCGACGCCCGGGACGGCGACGCCGACGGGCTCCTGGCGCTCGTCGCCTCGGCCGAGCAGGCGTCGTCCCACGTGCTCGCCGCCTCGCTCGTGGCCGAGGCCCGGAGTCGCGGCCTCGCGCTGCGGCCGGTGCTCTCCGCACGGGAGGCGGAAGCCGCGGGGGTCTCGGCCGACCTCGGCGACGTGCAGGTGGACGTGGGCACGCTCGCGTTCATCCGGCGCCGGGACCCCGCGACCGAGCGATCCGCCGTCGAGCCCGGCGAACTCGTGATCTACGTCGCCGTCGACGGGCGATCCGCCGGCACCATCCGTGCGGCCGACACCGTGCGGCCGGAGGCGCGCGCGGCGGTCTCGGCGCTCCGCGAGCTCGGGGTCGCGGACATCCTCATGCTCACCGGCGACGCCCGTGCGACGGCGGATCATGTCGCCGGGGCGACGGGGATCGACCGGGTGCAGGCCGAATGCCTGCCCGTGGACAAGGTGACGACGGTCCGCGATGCGGCATCCCGCCCCGTCGTCATGGTCGGCGACGGCGTGAACGACGCCCCCGCGCTCGCGGTCGCCGAGGTCGGGATCGCGATGGGCGCGCGCGGGGCGAGTGCGGCGAGCGAGGCGGCCGGGGCGGTGGTGCTCGTCGAAGACCTGTCGACCATCCCCGGCGTGGTGCGGATCGGCCGCGACACCGTGCGGATCGCGCTGCAGAGCATCTGGCTCGGCATCGCCCTGAGTCTCGGCCTGATGCTCGTGGCGACGACGGGCCTGATCCCCGCCACGGTCGGCGCCGGTCTCCAGGAGGTCGTCGACCTGTTCACGATCCTCAACGCGCTTCGCGCGATCGGGAGGCGGCGCACGACCTGACCGGGGGACGTTGGACCCTGTCGGCCGACCGACCCCGCTCGCCAGCCTGGGAGCATGTCAGAGCTCCTCGAGATCCTCCACGTCGCCGGCGCCGTCTTCATCGTCGGGCCGATGGTCATCCTCCCGATGTTCGCCCTCCGCGCCCTCCGCACCGGCGCCGGGAGCCAGGTCAGACTCCTCGCGAGTTCCTCCCTCGGCTTCGGGATCGCCACGATCGTCGTCGCCGCTCTCGGCTTCGGAGCCATGGCGATGGCCGACGCCGACCGCGGGTGGTCGATCACGACGCCCTGGATCCTGGTGTCGGTGGTCGCCGTCGCCGTCGCCTGCGCCGTGCACCTCGCGGTCGTCGTGCCCGCCCTGTTCAACGCCGGGGGCGAAGGCGGAGAGCACTCGTTCAGCTACGCCCTCATCGCGACGACGTCAGGACTCGTCGCGATCCTCATGGTCGTCGTCGTCATCCTGATGGTCGTGCGACCGGGCTGACGCCGGCGGGGTGACCAGGACCGGCACCTCGGAGCTCCCGGCGATCAGGTCGTCGCTCGTCGCTCCGGCGAAGAGCTCGCCGATCGTCGAGCGACGGTGGCTCCCGACCACGATGAGCGATGCCTGCGAGGCGTAGCCGAGGATGCCGGCGCCCCCGGAGCCGCGGTGCAGCTCGCCGCTGACCGCCACGTGCGGGAACCGGGCGGCGGTCTCGCGGACGATCCGGGCGAGCGCGAGCCGCTCGTCCTCCTCGACGGCGGCGGTGAGTTCCTCCCCGCCCGCGAAGTCGTAGCGCGCGAGCGGCACGGGACTCCAGACGTGGTGGATGTGCAGCGGGAGTCCCGCCGCCTCGGCCTCCTCCGCCGCGGCATCGACGGCGACGGCCGCGGCCGGTCCGTCATCCCAGCCGACCGCGATCGAGGTCCCCGGTTCGCCGCTCCAGCCGGCCGGCACGACGGCCAGCCGGCACTGCACACGTCCCGTCAACCGCATCGGCAGGCGCGCGTGCAGGAAGGCGCCGAGCGGGCTCGGTCGGTCGCTGCCGACGACGAGGAGATCGGCGGATGCCGACAGCTCGACGAGCGCGTCGAACACGTTCCCGCGCGGGACCGAGGTCGTGACCTGCGCGTCCGGAGCCCGGCGCAGCACCTCGGCCTGTGCCGCCGCGACGGCCGAGCGGGCGTCGTCGAGGAGCACGTCGTCGTCGGTCGCGACCGAGACGATGTCGATCTGCGACCTCGTGCGACCCGGCCGGCCGGCCGTCCAGCGGATGGCGGCGGCGCTCGCGGGGCGGCCGTCGACGGCGAGCAGGATGCGGGGCGTCCTCATGACGACAGCCTCCCCCGGGCGGACGCCGCGATCCAGGGCCGTTGGTCCCGCAGCTCCTCGACGGGACCAAGGGCCCTGGGGCCGGCGCGTGCACGGGACGAGAGTCGACGCACCGATTGATGGGAGACGACCATGACCGATCTGCCGACTCGCCTGTGGGACAACGCGACGACGACCGACGCGCCGGTGGCCGTGCTGAGCGAGGCCGCGTGCTGGCGCGCCCTGGAGGCGACGACGCTCGGCCGGATGGCGGTCGCGATCGGGGATGACGTCGAGCTGTTCCCGGTGAACTACACGACGGCCGACGGCCGCATCCTGTTCCGCACCGCACCGGGCTCGAAGCTGCTCGCGCTGACCGCTCACCCCTCCGTCGCCTTCGAGATCGATGGGGCCGACGACGCGGCGGCGTTCAGCGTCGTCGTCAAGGGACGGGCGGAACGCCTCGAGCAACAGCAGGAGATCGACGCCGCCGATCTGCTTCCGCTGGCGCCGTGGGTTCCGACGTTGAAGTTCCGCTGGGTGCGGATCGTGCCGACCGAGGTCAGCGGTCGCGTCTTCCGGCGCGCCCCCGAACCCGATCGCTACCTCTGAGCCGGTTCTCTCCGAGCCCGGTCGGCGTCGGCGCGCAACTCGCGCAGGATCGCGAGCTGGGCGCGGTTGATCTCCATCAGCTGCTCACGACGCCGAACAGGACGACGAACGTCCAGGAGCCCATCCCGTTGCGCAGCCAGTCGGCCGCGCGCTCGCCCCGGGTCAGCGTCAGCCGCTCGTCGAGGTGCCAGTTCGACAGCGGCCGGGGTACGGGGCGGCGTTCCTCAGCCACGAGCGCCCGCCCCGTCGAACGCGTGGACGACGAGCTGGATGCCCCAGCCCCGGGCGCGATCCGTCTCGCCGGGGAGGAGCGACCCGCGGTCGTCGACCAGGGCTTCGAGACCGTGCGCAGTCACGACGCCGCGACGCTTCCGGGCGAGCCGCCCGATCGCGGACGCCGCCGATCCGGCGATGAGCCGCGGGAGGTCGACCCGGGTCGTGAACGGCGCGACCCGGTGTCCGTCGAACGATGCGGCGGCGATCCACTCGCGCATCCCGGGATCGGTCGCGTGCGGTTCCAGGACGCTCCCTCTCATCCGGTGCTCGAGCCAGCGTTCACCCTCGGCCCGCGAATCCGCGGTCGGCATCGTGTGGGAATGGGTGGGCGCACCCAGCACGAGGAGGCCGTAGCCGGGGATCTCGGAGGCCGAGACGTCCCGCACGCTCCGGCAGTCGACGTCAGCGCCGCCCTCGCGGATTCCGGCGGCGACGGCCTCGGCGATGCGCCGCGTCGCGCCGAAGAGCGACTCGTAGGCGACGAGGGTTCGCGTGGGGTGCTGGACCATGCCACCAGCGTTCAGCGTGCGGGGTCGGGCGAGCAGGGCCGAAGGTCCCGGC
>CAZPJC010000055.1:0-7560 GCA_964586645.1 uncultured Schumannella sp. | reverse complement strand
CATGCCACCAGCGTTCAGCGTGCGGGGTCGGGCGAGCAGGGCCGAAGGTCCCGGCGGGACGGAGGGGACCAAGGGCCCTGTCCCCCCGCGATCGCCCGGCGCACGCTGACGGTGCACGTCCGCGCACCACGGAGGAGAGAATCATGCTCGACGGCGTCGAGTCGCAGCCGCACGTCGAGGAGGCGCCCCGTGTGGTCCCGCGCTGAGCGGCGATTCGCGGCGCGCTGGTTCTGGCGCGTGGGGGTCGGCGAGACCGTCGGGTTCGCGGTGGCTACCGGTGTCGCGATCGCCGTGATCCTCGCCTCCCTTCCCCCCGTGCCGTCCCTCCTCCTGACGGTCGGCGGCGGCGTGGTCGAGGGCACGATCCTCGGACTCGCCCAGTACGCCGCCATGACGGCGAACCGGCCGCCGCGGATGCCGTGGCTGGCCGCGACCGCCGGCGGCGCCGCGGTCGCCTGGACCCTCGGGATGCTGCCGAGCACCCTCGGTCTCGACTTCGGCGCTCCGCTGACCTGGGTGCTCGTCGGGGTCGGGGGCATCCTGCTGCTCGGGAGCATCCCGGTCGCGCAGGCGCTCGTCCTCCGTCGCCGCGGGTCGGTGCGCTGGGCCGCGGGGAACGCCGGGGCGTGGGCTGTCGCGATCGGGTGGACCTTCGCACCCTCGCCGTTCATCGACGAGAGCAGCCCGGTCGGGCTCGTCGCCGCGCTCTACGTCGCCGCGGGGCTGCTCATGGCCGGGACGATCGCGCTGCTCACCGCGCCGCTCGCCGTGCGCCTCTTCGCCGAGCCGTCATCCCTCGCGCGCCGCGCGACGCCGTTCGGCCGCGTAGACGGCGGCCTGAGTCCGTCGCTCCATGCCGAGCTTCGCGAGTAGCTCCGAGACGTAGTTCTTCACGGTCTTCTCGGCGAGGCCCAGGCTCTCGCCGATCTGCCGATTGGTCAGCCCGTCGGCGATCAGCTCGAGCACCTGTCGTTCGCGCAGCGTGAGATCCGCCGGGTCGCCGGGGAGCGACGAGACGGGTTCGGTCAGGCCGGCCCGGACCCGCGCGCTCACGGCGGCACTGATCAGGTTGCCGCCCGCCGCCACCCGCCTGATGCCGTCGATCAGGTTCTGGCCCCGGATGTCTTTGAGGACGTAGCCGGCGGCACCCGCGAGCACGGCGGTGACGCTCGCCTCGTCGTCGTCGTAGGCGGTCAGCATCAGACAGGGCAGGTCCGGGTGCGCGGAGCGGATCGCCCGGCAGAGATCGATGCCGCTGCCGTCGGGAAGTCGCACGTCGAGCACGACGACGTCCGGCCGGGTCGCCGCCACGCGCCCGAGCGCGTCGCGAACCGTGCCCGCCTCGCCGACCACCTCGAGGTCGGTCTCACGGTCGATCAGTTCGGCGATCCCCCGACGCACGATCTCGTGGTCGTCGACCAGGAAGACACGGGTCATGGCAGGTCCTTTCCAGCCCAGGGGGCCGACCAGCTGACTCTCGCGCCGCCGCCGACGCGAGAGGTCAGCGCATACTCCCCCTGACGCGCGGTCGCGCGTTCCGCGAGGTTGGAGGTGCCGCTGCGGCGCAGGACGTCGTCGGGCACGCCGACCCCGTCGTCTTCGACGACGACGGTCACCCCGGAATCGTCGGCGCTGATGTCGACGGCGGCACTCGCGGCCTGCGCGTGCCGCGCGACGTTGGCGAGGCTCTCGCGGACCACCGCGACGACGTCGTCGACGAGGGGGCCGGTGACGAGCAGATCCACGGGACCCGCGAACGCGACGCGGGGCGAGAACCCGAGGGTGGCGGCCGCCGCGGTGGCGATGTCCAGGATCTGGTGCCGCGTGGTCGTGCCGCGATCGCTCGAGAGCGCGAAGATGGCCGTTCGGATGTCGCCGATGGCCGCGTCGATCGCGGCCACCTGTTCCGTGATCGCGGCGGCCTGGGTCGGCGTCGCGTCGGCGACCATCTGGAGGGACAGCCCGGCGGCGAACAGCCGCTGGATGACGTGGTCGTGCAGATCACGTGCGATGCGGCCGCGTTCGCCGACGAGGTCCAGCCGGTGGCGGTCCTCGCGCGCCCGGCCGAGCTCGATCGCGACGCCCGCCTGGGCGGCGAAGTCGGCGGCCATCTCGAGGTCGCCGGAGGTGAACCCGGGCGCCCCGAGGCGCCGGGACAGGGTCAGCGCGCCGAGCGGCTCGCCGGCGGCCTTGATCGGGAAGGCGATCGACGGTCCGGGGAAGGGCAGCCACTCCTGGTCCCGCGCCATGTCCTTGTCGGCGGCGACGATCGAGTCGTCCGCGAGAGCACGCCCGGCGAGCGTGCCCTCGGCGGGGAAGACGCGGCCTTCGATCGTCTCCGCGTCGACGCCTCGGGCGAGCCGCACGAGAAGCGCGTCGGCGTCCTGGGCGGGGACGATGACGCAGACGAGGTCGGCGTCGACCACCGAGCCGACCTTGTCCGCGATCACGGCGAGGACGTCGGCGGAGCCGGAGAGGAGGGCCGAGGCCACCTCGGCGAGCGCGACGGTCCAGCGCTGCCGACGCTCGCTCTCGTCGAAGAGCCGCGCATGCTCGACCGCGATTCCGGCCGTCGCCGCCAGCGCGGTGACCAGCTCCTCGTCCTCGCTGCTGAACGGCCCCCGGTTGCCGTTCGTCAGGTAGAGGTTCCCGTACACCTCGTCGCGCACCCGGATCGGCACGCCCAGGAACGATCCCATCTGCGGGTGATGGGCCGGGAACCCGGCCGACCGCGGATCTTCGGAGATGTCGGGGATCCGGATGCTCTCACCGGAGTCGACGACGGCGCCGAGCAGCCCGTGCCCCTCAGGCAGGTGACCGATCGCCCGCGCGTCGTCGTCGGGCATCCCCACGTGGATGAACTGCTCGAGGTGGCCGTCGGGCGCGACGACACCGAGCGCGCCGTATTGCGCATCGACGAGTTCGACAGCCGCCTCCGCGATCTGCCGCAGCACCTGCGCCAGATCGAGCTTGGCGACGACGAGGGAGTTCGCGCGGACCAGGCTCCTCAGGCGCCCCTGCGTGCGCAGGACCTGCTGGGCTCGCTCGATGAGCTCCTCGATCGTGCGCTCGAGTTCTGAGCGCGGCGCGTCGGGGAATTCGAACGCGGGGTCGATGGCCACTGATCCTCCTGCGCGAAGAAGTCTAGGGCCGGCCCTCCCGACGCGGGACCTTGGACCCTGCTGAACCCCTGCGGGCTGAGCCACGCTGAGGGGATTCTGATCGAGGAGTGCAGCGTGAGCAAAAGAACCATCGTCGGGTTCGACGGGACCGAGCCCAGTCGCGCCGCCTTGGCCTGGGCGCTCCGTCGGGGCGGTCCGGTGGTCGTGGCGCACGTCGCGGATCCGGACGCCGGGCTCATCGGCGCCGACTACCGGCACGAGGTCGAGCAGACGGCGGCGGACCTCCTCGAGCGCACCCTGACGGACCTCGCCGACAAGTATCCCGAGGCCGACGTCGACGGGGTGCTGCTCGAGGGTCCGGTGGCGTGGGCCCTCTCGGAGTTCGCCGGGCCCGACGACACCCTCGTGATCGGGACGCACAAGACCGGCTTCGTCCGGGGCCGTGTTCTCGGCTCGCGCAGCATCGAGGTCGCGATGCTCGCCCACGGCGACGTGGTGGTCGTCCCGCCGATCGACATGCGATTCCGCACGGGGGTGGTCGCCGGAATCGCCGGGGATGCCGGCCTTCGGGGTGTCGTCGAGTCGGCGGCACGCGTCGCCGCGCAACGGGGCGAGGACCTTCTGCTGTTGCACGGCACCGAGGACCGCAGAGTCGACGAGGATTCTTCGGTCGTGGCCGAGGCGATCGCCGTCGCCCGCGAGACGGCCGGCGACATCCTCATCCGGACCCGGACCTCGAACCGCCATATCGCCGAGCTCCTCCTGGATGCGGCCCGGGACCGGGTGCTTCTCGTCATCGGCAGCGGATCGGGCGATCGGGCCCGGTCCCCGATCGGCTCCGTGCTCCATGACGTGCTGCTCAACCTGACGTCGCCGGTGCTCGTGACCCACACCGGGGCTCGGGTCGCGGTCGAGCCCGCGGAATCCCCGCGCGTCGCCTGACTTCGGAGCGGGCCCGACCTCAGGCCCGCTGCTCGGAGACGCGGAACCGACGCCCGGAGATGCTGCGGGCCGTCACGCGGACGACGTTGTTCATCTCGCGCGGCACATCGGGGTGGAGCCCGAGGATGCCGGAGGCCTCGATCTCGTCGTCGGCGTCGAGCCGCCGGGGGCGGCCGTGGACGACGACGCTCCACCGGAAGGACTGGTCCACGCCGTCGGCCTCGAAGGCGACGTCGGCACCCCCGGCGAGCAACTCGAGCTTGGTGCCGGGCGCGGAACGGAAGACGACGCTCCCGGGAGCGACGAGGTAGTTCACGGGGAAGACGTCGACGCCTCCCGGGCCGACGGCGACCAGGCGTCCGATGTCCGTCAGCGTGAGCGCACGCCAGCACTCGGGCTCCGACATCTCCTGCACGGGGGAGCCGGACAGCCTCGGGAGCGGCCCTGGTGCGGTCGTCATGCGTCCAGTGCAGCGGGCCCGGACGCCGACGTGCAGGGCCGAAGGTCCCGTGCGGACGCGGGACCTTCGCCCCTGACGGCGGGCCTGCGGCCGCCCGAAACTGGAGACATGACGCCGACCCTCAGGATCACCGTCGGGGTGGACGCCGAACGCGCGAGCGCCCACGCGGTCGACTGGGCCATCCGCCAGGCTCTCGGCCGGCCCGTGCACATCACCCTCGTGACCGCCGCGGACACCGCGTTCGCGGCTCCCGTCGAGGAGGAGGCGCACCTCGAGTCCGCGCGAGCGCGGATCGCCGAGTCGGCGCCCGGCACCCCGGTCGAGACCTTCGTCGGGAACGGTCCGGCGCTCGACATCCTGCTCCGTCACGCCGAGCGGTCGGATCTGCTGGTGATCGGTTCGCATCGCACGCGCCACTACCAGTCGGTGCTGTCCGGCGATCTGCCCGCCCGCGTGGCGCGGCACGCGCAGGGCCCGGTCGTCATCGTGCCCGACGACTGGACGCCCCGGGACGGGGCGGTCGTCGTCGGACTCGACGAGGACGCGAGCAGCAGCGCGGCCGTGCGTCGCGCGGCCGAGTTCGCCCGCGACTCCGATCGGGAGCTCCGCATCCTGCACGCCTGGCTGCGTCCCGACCCGCCCGGTGATCCCGTGCGCTTCTACCTCCGGGTGCCGACGGAGCTCCGGGATGCGCACGCCTCCCACCTCGCCACGGCGGCCCGTGCGCTCCGGCGCCGCTTCCCCGGGCTCCCGATCCGGGAGGACCTCTACGAGGGCCGTGCCGCGAACGGTCTGCTGGCGCTGGCCGCGTCCGCGGAGCTCGTCGTGCTCGGGTCCCATCGCCGCGGGGCCCTCACGGGCTTCGTCCTGGGGTCGGTCGGGCGTGACCTGCTGCATCGCAGCACCGCGCCGCTCTGCATCGTCCCGTCGACGCGCGCGGTGCGTTCAGCCACGCCCTGACCGATGCCGGGCATTGGGATGTCATGAGCGTCCCTTCTCCAGAGGAATGCTCGAAGTCAATTGACGCGAGAACGGCCTCAGCAAAGCCGAAGGTCCCGCCGCACCCGCTCGGGGCCGTGCGCCGAAGGGGCGCCGCCCCGGGACCTTCGGCCCTTCACGCACCGCCGAGGACCGCGTGGAATCGGCGCATGGCGACGAACCCCTCTGCCCAGCCCGCCGGCGCGACGTCCGACATCGACCTCGTTCACGCGATCTCCCGCGCATTCGTCGAATCGGCGCAGGTCGACCACTCCGCCCTGCGGGTCGCCGTCGAGAACGGGCGTGCGAAGCTCACGGGCCGGGTCGCGACTCACGCGCAGCGTCTCGCGGCCGCCAATCTGGTCGCCCGCGTCCCCGGTGTCTCGGGGGTCGACAACCGCTTGACCGTGCGCGACGTCGACCTCGACGTCGTGACGCGCACCGACGCCGAGATCTCCGAGGCGGTGTCCGGCGCGATCGTCTCCTCGACCATCCCGGTGGCCGATCTGCGATTCGAGGTGCGCCACCGCGTGGTGATGGTGGAGGGCCGGGTCCGCAGCGAGCGCGACCGGGCGTCGCTGCGCCACGCGATCCAGGAGGTCCCCGGCGTGCACTTCGTCGAGAGCCGGATCGAGGTCGCACCGGACGCAGCGGGTTTCGACGCGGAGGAGCTGGACCCCGCGGCCTGCTTCCGGCTGCTCGCCACCGAGAAGGTGGGGCGCCTCGCCGTCCAGGAGGGGGCCGGCGTCGACGTGTTCCCGGTCAACTACCTCGTGCACGACGGCAGGATCTACTTCCGCAGCGGGCCCGGCGTGAAACTGGTCCGCCTGACAGCCGCCCCCGATGTCGCCTTCGAGGTCGACGGTCACGACCGGGTGTGGTCGTGGAGCGTCGTGGTCAAGGGTCTCGCGACCCGCGTCAGCGACGACGACGAGATCCACACCTCGGGCATCGTCGATGCGCCGACGGCGCACCCGAGCGAGAAGCACGTCTACGTGCGCATCACGCCCCGTCAGGTCACGGGGCGTCGCTTCCGGCACGAGCGCTGAGCACGGGCGCCGAGCCGCACGGGCGCTGAGCTGACCGGGCCGACGCCCGGTCGGCTCACGCCGCCGTGAACGTGGACAGCACGCCGGCCACCGGCGCCAGAGGCGCCAGCAGCGGAACGACGCACACGGGAACCCGGGACCGCGGGAGGAGGTCGACGGCCGTCGAGCCGAGAAGCAGACCGGAGGCCAGCCCGCGTCGATGCGTCCCGATGACGATCAGCTCGGCGTCCTCGGCGGCGTCGAGCAGCGACGCGGCGGCGGGACCCTCGGCCAGGGTCTCGCGGATGTCGAGAGCCGGGTTCGCGTCGCGGAGTCGGCCCACGACGCCGGCCAGGATGTCCTGGTGCGCGTCGTGCAGGTCGTCCGCGGACGCGACGAGCGCCCCCACGGCATCCCAGCTCGGGGTGGGCAGCTGCCACGAGTGCACGACCTCGAGGGCGCGCCGCGGGTGCTGCGCCTCGCGCACCGCGAACTCGACCGCCGTGGCGGCGGCGTCGTCGTCACCGACCCCGAGGACGACGCCGCCGTCGCGCGGCTCCCAGTCCTCCGGCACGATCACGGTCGCGCAGTGCGACCGCGCGGCGAAGCGGGCCGGGAGCGCCCCGGTCAGCACGGACAGCACGGGATGCCGCCGGTGATAGCCGACGACGACGAGATCGGCGGATGCCGACTGGCCCACGAGGGCCTCCATGATCGACCCGTCGATGAGCGCCGTCGTCACCGTCGCACCCGGGACGGCATCCTCGATGCGCGCCTTCGTGCGCTCGAGGAGCGCGGCGTCGCCGAGCGGGGCGTCGATCAGCATGTCGAACGACTTCACGAGGCGGATCTCCGCGGGCTCGCGCGACGCTCGGCGGATGACCCAGTCGACGGCGACCTGACTCGCGGCCTCGGTGTCGATTCCGACGACGATTCTCTCCATGGCCTGCACTCCTTCTGCCGGACGTTCTCGACGGCTACGGGTACTCTCGCGCGCGCGCCGACCACGCGGCAGGGTCCAAGGTCCCGG
>CAZPJC010000054.1:1506-13400 GCA_964586645.1 uncultured Schumannella sp. | reverse complement strand
GGGCGCAGAAGTGGATCGACCAGTCGATCAGCCGCAACATGTACCTCGAGACGCGCGACCTCGGCGACATGATGGACATCTACTACGCGGCCTGGGAGCGGGGCGTGAAGACGACCTACTACCTGCACATGAAGCCGCGTCACACGGCCGAGCAGTCGACGGTCAAGGTCAACAAGACCGAGGAGATCGAGCAGAAGTCGGAGGCGCCCGTCGAGGGTGCCGCCGCGACGACGGCCGCCCCGGCGCGTCGCGGGTTCGGAGGCCTGAAGTGACCGGGCCCTTCGACTCTTACGACGCCGTCACGGTCGGCGAATACTCGGTTCCGGTCGATCCGATGGACGACCTCCAGTGCGAGAGCTGCCAGTAACACACCCCTGAGGTGTCGAAAAGGGTCGCCCCGACGACTCGGAGGCGACCCTTTTCGACCCCTCACCCCGAACTAAGGACACACATCATGGGAATCCTCGGAACCGGAATCAAGGAAGGGCTGCTGCTCAAGCCCGTCACCTACCAGTGGGCGATGGACCTCTACGACCAGGCCGTCGCGAACACCTGGTTCCCCAACGAGATCCAGCTCGGCGAGGACATCGCCGATTTCAAGAAGATGACGGATGAGGAACGTCACGCGATCACCTTCCTCATGTCGTACTTCAACCCGAACGAGCTGCTCGTCAACAAGGCGCTCGCCTTCGGGGTCTACCCCTACATCAACGCCCCCGAGGCGCACCTCTACCTCGCGAAGCAGATGTGGGAGGAGGCGAACCACTGCATGTCGTTCGAGTACGTCCTGGAGACGTTCCCGATCGACCGCAACGAGGCCTACAACTCCCACATCGAGGTCCCGTCGATGGCCCGCAAGGAGGAGTTCGAGGTCTCGTTCATCCGCCGCATGACGGAGGAGACCCTCGACATCACGACGACCGCGGGCAAGCAGGACTTCATCCGCAACCTCGTCGCGTACAACATCATCCTCGAGGGCATCTGGTTCTACTCGGGCTTCATGGTGGCGCTGTCGTTCCGGCAGCGGAACCTGCTGCGCAACTTCGGCTCGCTCATGGACTGGGTCGTGCGCGACGAGTCGCTGCACCTGAAGTTCGGGATCAACCTGATCCTCACGGTGCTCGACGAGAACCCCGACCTGCAGACGCCCGAGTTCGCAGCCGAGATCCGCCAGATGATCCTCGACGCCGTCGAGATGGAGGAGGACTACAACCGCGACCTCCTGCCGAACGGCATCCTGGGCCTGAACGCCAACTACATCAACCAGTACGTGAAGTACCTCGCCGACCGCCGGCTCGAGGAGCTCGGGTTCGACACCGAGTACAACGTCACGAACCCGGCGAAGTGGATGGCGACGGCGAACGACACCCTGCAGCTGGTGAACTTCTTCGAGTCGACGAACACCTCGTACGAGTCGAACGCCTCGGCGTCTTCGGGGGCGAAGAAGGAGTAGCCGTCGCGCCCGCCCGGGCGGTGGCATCCTGTCCTCCTGGATGCGCTTCTGCACTGGGCGGGCTCCGCTTCACGCGCTCAGGCTAGCGAGGCGCGAGCCGCAGCACGGGAATGCGCCGCCCGCCGGCGCGCTGCTCGTACTGCGCGAAGCCGGGGGAGCGTTCGAGGAACCGCTGCCAGGCGGGGTCGCGCTCCGCGTCGCCGAGCACGGTGGCGCGCACGGGCACGGTCTCGATGCCGCCGCGCTGATCGGGCACCTCGATCGACGCCTCGGGGTGGGCGACGAGGTTGTGGAACCAGGCGGGGTTCTCGGGCGCGCCCGCCTTGGAGGCCGCGATGAGCCATCCGTCGCCGTCGCGGATCGACATCACCGGATGGATGCGCTCCGCCCCGCTCTTCGCGCCCGTCGAGTGCAGCAGCACGAGGTCGGTGCCGAAGCGGTTCACGTGGCCGCCGTTGGCCCGGAACTCCTCGATGATGCCGGTGTTGAAGTCGCTCACGCCTCCATCATGTCGAGTCCGCCTGGCCGGCGCCGGTCAGGCCGCGAGCGCCTTCCGGATCCGCTGAACCGACACCGGACCGGCGGCGCCGAGATGCTGCGCGAAGAGCGACAGGCGCAGCTCCTCGAGCATCCAGCGCACCTCGGCGAGCCGCGCCGGCGTGTCGGCGGTGAGCGGCAGCTTCCCGTTGTGATCGAGGTAGAGCGCCGTCGCCTGCTCGACCTCGGTCTGCCACGCCCGGTCGCGCCCCGGGTTCTCGGCCAGCCGGGTCACGCGATGCAGGATGCCGGCGAGGTAGACGGGCACGCGCCGGAGGCGGGCGACCCCCGCGATGCCGGCGAACCCGGGATGCACGAGCCCCGCCAGTTGGGACCTCGCGTCGGTCAGCGGACCCAGGAACGCGAGCGAGGATGCCGACGAGATCGCCGTATCGACCTGGCGCGCCGTGGTGAGCACCTTCGCCATCAGCGCGCCGGTGTCGAAGAGGGCGTCGACGAGTCCCGCCGAGACCTCGGTGCGCAGGGCCTCGAACGCCACCCGGTCGCGGGGAGCCCGGTCGCCCGCCGCGGCGGACAGGGTAGCGAGGAGGGCGTCGTCCCACAGGGCCGCCGTCGACGGATACGGGCTCGCCGCGAGGGCGAGCTTCTCGGCGCCGGTCAGGTGCTCGCGCACGTACGACACCGGGTTCGGCACGGTGAGGGCGAGCAGCCGCAGGACGCCGCGCGGGTGCGCGGTCGCGGCCTCCTCCTCCGTGGCGAACACCCGCACCGACACCGAGGTGCCGCCGTCGACGAGCGCCGGGTAGCCGCGCACGCCGCCGGATTCGACGACCGCGGGCAGGCTCTCGAGATCCCAGGTCGTCAGCCCCGTGCGTTCGAGCTCGCGGCCCGGGGTGGCGCGCGCGGTGACGGCCGCCACCGTGGCCCGGGTCTTCTCCGCGAACCGCGTGCGCAGCTCGTCGAGCGACTTCGAGGTGCCGAGGCGCTTCCCGTTCCGGTCGACCGCGGCGTAGGTCATCCGCAGGTTCGCCGGCATCCGCTCCAACTCGAAGGCCGCGGGGTCGACGACCGTGTGCGTGGCGGCGCGGATCGCGGCGGCCAGCTCGGGGAGCAGCGCGCCCTCGGGATTCAGGGTGGGGAGCAGACGCCGCGCCCAGTCGGCGGCCGGAACCACGTTCTTGCGGATCGCCTTCGGCAGCGCCTTCAGCAACGCGGTGACCAGTTCCTCGCGCAGACCCGGGACGAGCCACTCGAAGGGGGTGCCGTCGACGGCCGCGAGACGCTCGACGGGCAGCTCGACGGTGACGCCGTCGTCGGGGGCGCCCGGCTCGAAGCGGTAGCGCAGGGCGAAGTCGTGCAGGCGGTCGGGGAAGGCGTCGGGGTCGAGGGCCTCCTCGTCGTCCTCGTCGAGCAGGTCGGCGCGGGTCATCGTCAGCAGGTCGGGCGTCTCGCGGCGGGCATCCTTCCACCAGCGCTCGAAGCCGCGCACGTCGGTGATCGAGCGCGGGATGCGGGCGTCGTAGAACTCGATCACCGCCTCGTCGTCGGCGAGGATGTCGCGCCGCCGGGTGCGCTCCTCGACCTCGCCCAGTTCCTCGCGCAGTCGGCGGTTGGCGCGGTCGAAGTCGTACAGGCCGTTCTTCGCGATCGCGAACGGCCAGTCGCCCTCGATGAGGGCGTGCCGCAGGAACAGCTCGCGCGCCTCGATCGCGTCGATCCGGCCGAGTTGCACCTTGCGGCGCGCCACGATCGGCAGTCCGAACAGCGTGACCCGCTCCCAGGCGACGGCGGAGCCCTGCTTCTTCTCCCAGTGCGGCTCGGAGTACGACCGCTTCGCGAGGTCGCCCGCGAGTCTCTCCGCCCAGGCCGGGTCGACGGCGGCGACGGTGCGGGCGAACAGCCGCGAGGTCTCCACCAGCTCGGACGCCATCACGAACTCGGGCGTCTTCTTCGACAGCGCCGACCCCGGGAAGATCATGAACCGCTGCCCGCGCGCGCCGAGGTAGTCGCGCTTCTCGCGATCGCGCATCCCGAGGCGGGAGAGCAGCCCGGCGAGGAGCGAGCGATGGATTCCGTCCGCATTCGTGCTCGCGGAGCCGGGAACCAGCCCGAGCGGTTTCGCGGCCCGGATCAGTTGGCGGTAGAGGTCCTGCCACTCCCGCACGCGCAGGTAGTTGAGGTACTCCTGCTTGCACATCCGCCGGAACGCGCTGCCCGAACGCTCCTTCTGCTCCTTCTCGAGGTGGTTCCAGAGGTTGAGCAGGGTGATGAAGTCGCTCGTCGGGTCGACGAAGCGCGCGTGCTGCTGGTCGGCCTGCGGGCGCTTCTCGACGGGACGCTCGCGCGGATCCTGGATGCTCAGCCCCGCGACGATCGCCGCGACCTCGCGCACGACCCCGTGCTGCTTCGCCTCGACGAGCATCCGCCCGAACCGCACGTCGACCGGCAGCTGCGTCAGCATCCGTCCGGTGTTCGTCAGCCGCGCGCCCTCGACGGCGCCGAGCTCCGACAGCAGGTCGAGGCCGTCGCGCACGCCGCGCTTGTCGGGCGGCTGCAGGAACGGGAACGCCATGATGTCACCGAGGCCGAGCGCCATCATCTGCAGGATGACCGCGGCGAGGTCGGTGCGCAGGATCTCGGGGTCGGTGAATTCCGGCCGCCGCGCGAAGTCGTCCTCGGCGTAGAGCCGGATCGCGATGCCGTCGCTCGTGCGTCCGGCGCGGCCCGCGCGCTGATTCGCCGAGGCCTGCGAGATCGCCTCGATCGGCAGGCGCTGCACCTTCGCGCGCGGGCTGTACCGCGAGATGCGGGCCTGGCCGGCATCCACGACGTACTTGATGCCGGGCACGGTGAGGCTCGTCTCGGCGACATTGGTCGCGAGGACGACGCGCTGACGGATGCCGGGCTGCCGCTTCGTGTCGAAGACGCGGTGCTGCTCGGCGGCGCTCAGCCGGCCGTAGAGCGGGACGATCTCGGTGTGCGGGCGGGTGCTCAGGGCGTCCTGGGCGTCGCGGATCTCGGCCTCGCCCGACAGGAACACGAGCACGTCGCCCTCGGGCTCGCGGGCGAGCTCGTCGAGGGCTGCGGCGATGCCCTGGAGGTAGTCGAGGTCCTCCATCGGCTCGCCCTCGTCATCGTCGTCGAGCTTCTCGGAGACCAGGGGGCGGTAGCGGATCTCGACCGGGTAGGTGCGGCCGCTCACCTCGATGATCGGAGCGGGTGTGCCGTCGGCCGTCGCGAAGTGCCTCGCGAACGACTCCGGGTCGATCGTCGCCGACGTGACGATCACCTTGAGGTCGGGGCGGCGGGGGAGCAGCTGGGCGAGGTAGCCGAGCAGGAAGTCGATCGTGAGCGACCGCTCGTGGGCCTCGTCGATGATGATCGTGTCGTAGCGCTTCAGGTCGCGGTCGCGCTGGAGTTCGGCGAGCAGCACCCCGTCGGTCATCAGCTTCACCCGGGTGTCGCGGCCGGCCCGGTCGTCGAACCGCACCTGGTAGCCGACGATGCCGCCGAGCTCGACCTTCAGCTCCGAGGCGATGCGCTCGGCGACGCTGCGGGCGGCGATGCGCCGGGGCTGCGTGTGGCCGATCCGCTCGCGGCCCAGCTCGAGGAGGATCTTCGGCAGCTGGGTGGTCTTGCCCGAGCCGGTCGCCCCCGCGACGATCACCACCTGGTTCTCGGCGATGACGCGCGCGATCTCGTCCCGCACGGCGCTGACGGGCAGCTCCGGCGGGTAGGTGATCGTCAGGTCGGTGGGAGACATCAGCCTTCGAGCATAGGTCTCCGGGAACGCGGGTTGAGTGCCCGCCGGAGGCGGGTGTATCGAAACCGAGTTCGTCGAACGCGGGGTTTCGATACACCGCGCTCCGCGCGGCACTCAACCCGCGTTCAGGCGTGGATGATCTCCCGCTCGAGGCGCTGGTACGACGCCTCCATCCCGTCGGTCATCCCGGTCGCGAGGATCATGTCGCGCTGCGCCGCATCGGTGTAGGTGATGTACAGCGTCATCAGCGTGACGCCGTCGGCCTCGTCGAAGGTGAGGTCGTTGACGGTGCCGGGGGCGTCGAGGCCGGTCATCCGCTCGGTGCTGACGAGGCGGCGCTCGGGATCGATCACGAGGTTCTCGCCCTCGAACCCGAACGCCTGGCCGAGCGCCGGATCCTCGGGGGCCCACGCGTTGCGGTACGAGCCGCCCACGACGAGGTCGTTCTCGCAGACCGTCATCACCCAGCCGTCGGGGCCGAGCAGCCAGCGCTTCATCAGCTCCGGCTCGGTGTGCGCCCGCCAGAGCAGGTGACGCGGCGCCTCGAACGCGCGGGTGATCTTGACGTGGGTGTCGTCGACGATCGTCGTCTCCGTGCCCTTGCCGAGCGCGTACTCCCGCAGGTCGGCGAGCACGGCGTCGAGCTGTCCGAACGCCTGGGTCATCCCCTCGACCTGGCCCATCGCGATGACCTGTTCGAGAGCCTCGGCCGTGGGCGAGGCCGACACCACGGTGACGCGCGAGCCGTCCGCCGTGCTCTCGAAGACGAGCGTCATCCGCCCGGCCGGGATCGAGGCGTCGACCTCGCCGTCGGCGTCGGCGAAGGCGTCGCGCGCGACGATGCGGGTCGGCTCGTCGACCTCCTCGAAGTCCCAGCGGCCGTAGAACCGCTCGCCCTCGGGGCTCGTCATCCAGTAGTGGGCGATGCCGCCGGGACGGAGGTCGTAGCTGCCGAACGTCGCCGGATAGCCGGGGGGACCCCAGAAGCGCTCGAGCTTCCGCGGGTCGGCGAAGGCGCTCCAGAGGCGCTCGACGGGCACGGGGAAGTCGGCCACGAGGGTCATCGAGAGCGCCTCGGGGTCGGTGGTCATGGAGGTGACGGGCATGGCGGTGTTCCTTTCCTTCGGGGTTCTAATCGACGTCGTCGGCGAGCACGGCATCGAGTCGGTCGATGCGGCTGCGCCACAGGTCGGCGTATGCGTCGAGCAGCGCCTGTGCCCGGGCGATGGTCTCCGGGTCGGCGCGCACGAGACGCTCCCGCCCGCGGCTCTCCTTGGTCACGAGTCCTGCTCCTTCCAGCACCGCGACGTGCTTCTGGACGGCGGCGAACGACATCGCGTAGGCGCCCGCCAGTTCGCTCACCGTGGCCCGACCGGTGAGGGTGCGGCGCAGGATGTCCCGCCGGGTCGCGTCGGCGAGGGCGTGGAAGATCTTGTCGACCTCCGCGTCGCTGAGTTCCGTGTGCAGTCCTTGTACAACCATTTGGTTGTACGTTAGGCCTTGGGCCGGGTGACGTCAAGCCCCGTAGCCTGGGCGCATGACGCCGCCGCTCCTGATCACGCCCGAGGAGCTGCGCGAGTCGCTCGATTCCGTGCATCTGCTCGACATCCGCTGGCGCCTCGACCGGCCCGACGGGCGCCCCGAGTATCTGGCCGGTCACATCCCGGGAGCGGTCTACGTCGACCTCGAGACCGAGCTGACCGATCACGGCCGCCCGGCGTCGGCGGGACGCCATCCGCTTCCGAGCCAGGCGGCGGTGCAGACCGCCGCGCGCCGCTGGGGCCTCCGCCGTGGTCGCACGGTCGTCGTCTACGACGATCTGAACAACATGTCCTCCGCACGAGCCTGGTGGATGCTGCGCGACGGCGGGATCGACGACGTGCGCGTGCTCGACGGAGCTCTCGGCGCCTGGCGGGCGGCCGGCTACGAACTCGAGACGGGGCAGGTCACGCCGACGCCCGGCGACGTCATCCTGCGCCGCGGCGTCATGCCGGCGCTCGGCATCGACGACGCGGCGGCGTTCCCCGAGTTCGGCACGCTGTTCGACGCCCGGGCCGGGGAGCGGTACCGCGGCGAGGCCGAGCCCGTCGACCCGCGGGCGGGCCACATCCCGGGCGCCGTGAGCGCCCCCACCGCCGAGAACCTGGATGCCGACGGCCGCTTCCTCGCCCCCGAGGTGCTGCGCCGGCGTTTCCTCGCCCTCGGTGCGAACCCCGGAGCCCCGGTCGCCGCCTACTGCGGCTCGGGCGTCACGGCGGCGCACGAAGCGCTCGCCCTCACGCTCGCCGGCTTCGAGCCCGCGATCTTCCCCGGCTCGTGGAGTGCGTGGTCGAACGATCCCGACCGCCCGGTCGCCACCGGGCCCGACCCGCGATGACGACGGTGCGGGCCGCGAACCCGGCGGACGCGGACGCCCTGTGGACGCTCGTCCGCGAGTTCGCGACCTCGTTCGTGCCCGAGCGCGCGGCGTTCGACACGACGCTGCCGCTGCTGCTCGGCCGCGACGACGTGCTCGTGCTGGTCGCCGAGGACGACGGGGTGGTCGGCTATCTGCTGGCGAGTGAGCATCCGACGTTCTTCGCGAACGGCCCGGTCGCCGGCGTCGAAGAGGTCATGGTCGCGCCCGCGCACCGGCGATCGGGCGTCGGCGCCGCCCTGATGGCTGCGGCCGAGGCCTGGGCCGCCGAGCGGGGCGCCGGCTACGTGTCGCTCGCCAGCCGCCGGGCGGGGGACTTCTACCTCGCCCTCGGCTACACCGACTCCGCCGTCTTCTACAAGAAGTCCCCCGACTCCCGCTCCTAGGCTGGAACCATGACCACGGTTCCCACCCTCAAGCTCAACGACGGCCACGAGATCCCCCAGCTCGGGTTCGGCGTCTTCAAGGTCGACCCCGATGAGACCGAGCGCATCGTCGCCGACGCCCTCGAAGCCGGCTACCGGCACATCGACACCGCCGCGATCTACGGCAACGAGGTCGGCGTCGGGCGCGCGATCGCGGCGTCGGGCATCCCGCGCGACGAGCTGTTCATCACGACCAAGCTGTGGAATACCGACCAGGGGACGCAGTCGGCGTTCGACGCGATCGACCTCTCGCTCGCGAAGCTCGGCCTCGAGAGCGTGAACCTCTACCTCATCCATTGGCCCGCTCCGCAGCGTGATCTGTACGCGGAGTCCTGGCAGGCGCTGCAGACCATCCGGGCGGACGGCAAGACCGACTCGATCGGCGTCTCGAACTTCATGCTCCCGCACCTGGACCGCATCGTGGCGGAGTCGGGCGTCGTGCCCGCCGTCAACCAGATCGAGCTGCATCCGACCTTCCAGCAGCGCGACCTGCGCGCCTGGGGCGCCGAGCACGGCATGGCGATCGAGGCCTGGGGTCCGCTCGGCCAGGGCAAATACGACCTCTTCGGCCTGCCGGCCATCCAGGACGCCGCAGGCGCTCACGGCGTGACGCCGGCGCAGGTCGTCATCCGCTGGCATCTGCAGAGCGGCTTCATCGTGTTCCCGAAGTCGAACTCCGCCGAGCGGATGCGCGAGAACTTCGATGTGCTCGGCTTCGAGCTCTCGCCCGGCGAGATGGCGGCGATCGACGCGCTCGACGCGGGGAACCGCGTCGGCGGGCATCCGGACCAGGTCAACTAGAGGGCGACGGGGACTCCGCGCGGGGTCGCCACCAGGAGATCGGCCATCCCGGCGGCGCTGAACGCCGCCTCGAGGTCGGTGCGGCTCTCGCTGAAGTGCTGCCAGTCCTCGGTGTGCACGCCGACGACCGCGCGAGCGCCGAGGAGGCGGGCGGCCGCGACCGCGTCGGCCGAGGTCAGCGTCAGGGCGGCGTCGATCCGCGGGACGCGGGCGGCACCGGCGAACAGGATGGCGACGTCCACCGGGGCGAACCGGGCGGCGATCTCGTCGACGACATCCAGCTCGGAGTTGTCGCCGCTCACGTAGACGGTCGGCCCGCCCGGGGACTCCAGGACGAAGCCGGTCACCGGGCCGGCCGCGTCGCCGGGGCCGTGGGAGGCGGGCACCGCCGTGATCGTGAACCGGCTCCGTGCGGCGGCCTCCCACGGCTCGAGGCCCCGCACGTTCGGCAGCTCGAGGGCCGCCGCCGCGTGCGGCGTCGTCAGGGTCGGGATCCCGGAGCGCACCAGGGCGAGCCCGGCCTCGTCGAGGTTGTCGCGGTGATCGTGATGGCTGAGCAGGATCAGGTGCACGGGGGGAAGCGCCGTCACCGCCAGCGCCGGACCGCGCGTCTTGACGAGGGTCGTCGACCCCGGACGCTCGTAGGCGCGCGGGTCGTCGAAGGTCGGGTCGGTGAGGATCGTCAGCCCCGCGTACTCGAGCAGCACGGTGGGGCCGCCCAGGTAGGTCACGGAGGTGCCCGACATAGGGTGAAGCCTATGGCCGAGCGGTTGCGGGACTCCACGAGCCCGTACCTCCGTTCGCACGCCGGCAACCCGGTCGACTGGTGGCCGTGGAGCGAGGAGGCCTTCGCCGAGGCCGCCCGCCGCGACGTGCCGGTGCTCATCTCGATCGGCTACGCGACCTGCCACTGGTGCCACGTCATGGCGCGCGAGAGCTTCTCCGACCCCGAGATCGCGGAGCAGCTCGCCGCGGGGTTCGTCGCGATCAAGGTCGACCGCGAGGAGCATCCCGACGTGGATGCGGCCTATCTCGCGGCGGCGAGCGCGTTCACGCCGTCGCTCGGCTGGCCGCTCACCGTCTTCGCGACCCCGGCCGGGGCCGCGTTCTACGCGGGCACCTACTTCCCGCCGCGGCCGGTGCAGGGGATGCCCGCGTTCCGCGAAGTCCTCGACGCGATCACCGACGCCTGGACGCAGCGTCGCGACGGCGTCGAGGAGACCGCGTCGTCGCTCGTCGCGGCGCTGACGGCCGATCGACCCGTCGCCGAGCAGGACGGGCTGCCCGCTGAGGTGCTCGACGGCGCGGTCACGACGATGCTCGGCCACGAGGACCGCGAGTTCGGCGGGTTCGGCACCGCGCCGAAGTTCCCGACCACGCCCGCGCTGACCTTCCTGCTCGAACAGGGCGGTCGCCCGGCGCGGGAGCTCGCCGACCGCACGCTCGCCGCGATGGCGGCCTCGGCGCTGCGCGACCCGGTCGAGGGCGGGTTCTTCCGCTACGCCGTGCACCGCGACTGGACGGAACCGCACTATGAGCGGATGTTGACCGACAACGCCCAGCTGCTCGCGGCGTACGCGGCGGCCGGCGACGAGCCGACCGCGACCGGCATCGTGTCGTTCCTCGTCGACGTGCTGCGGGTGCCCGGCGGGTTCGCCTCGGGGCAGGACAGCGAGAGCACGATCGACGGCACCCGGAACGAGGGCGGGTACTACGCCCGCGACGCCGCCGGGCGCGCCGGGCTGACGCCGCCGCCGCTCGACGGCAAGGTGCTGACCGGCCTCAACGGCCTCGCGATCGGGGCGCTCGCCGATGCGGGCGTGCGCTTCGGCCGACGGGACTGGATCGCGGCGGCGCGCGACGCGGCGGATGCCGTGCTCGCCACGCACGGGGACGCGGCGCCGCTGCGCCGGGCCTCGCTCGACGGCCGGGTGTCGGAGGCGGTCGCGACCCTCGAGGACTACGGGGGCCTCGCCGGCGGGCTGCTGCGGCTCGCCCTCGCGACCGGAGACCCCCGGTACGCGGTGATCGCCCGGGGCCTCGTCGAGTCCTGCGCCACGGGGGACGACGTCGCCGCCCCCTCCGGCGCCGATCCCGTGCTCGCGGCGCGCGGCCTCGCGCTTCCGCCCGAGGTCTCCGACGGCGCCACGCCCTCCGGGCGCGCGCTGCTCGCCGACGCGGCCCTGCTGCTCGCGGCCCTCAGCGGCGACGACGCCCACCGCCGGATCGCCGAACGGGCGATCGCTCCCGCGCTCCCGCTCGCTCCGGCTCAGCCGCTGTCGTTCGGCGCGGCGCTCGCCGTCGCGGTGCGGCTCGCGCGACCCGTCGCCCAGCTGGTCGTCGCCGGGCCCGGCGACTCCGCCCTGGCCGACGTCGCCCGCGGGTGGGGCGGGCCGGCGCGGGTGCTCGCGATCGTGACCGAGACCGCCGCCGCCGACTTCGCGGCCGCGGGATTCGAGCTGTTCGCGGCGCGCACCGCGCGGGACGGGGCGGACACCGCCTACCTCTGCGAGCACTTCGTCTGCGATCTTCCGCTCA
>CAZPJC010000054.1:0-1406 GCA_964586645.1 uncultured Schumannella sp. | reverse complement strand
GACGGGGCGGACACCGCCTACCTCTGCGAGCACTTCGTCTGCGATCTTCCGCTCACCGACGCGGCCGCGCTCGCCGATAGGCTCGCCGTATGAACCCCCAGGTCTCGGGACGACTCCGCGCCGCCGGTCTGCTCGGCATCGGCCTCGCCGCCGTGCTCCTCGCGGGCTGCACGAGCGACTTCCTCGCCGAAGGCGGCGACGGCGCCCCGGCACCCGCCGAGACCACGACCGCTCCGACTCCGACGCCGACCGAGGAGGCTCCTCAGCCCGACCCGGCCGAGGAGTTCGACTGCGTCAACCTCCTGATCGACCGCCCCGGCAACTACGTCGTCGGCGACTGCGGCACCGTCACGCTCGAGGGCAGCGGCATCCGGCTCACCTTCATCTCGATCGCCGAGCTGGTGATCCGCGGCGACGGGGCGGAAGTCGTCGGGGAGGATCTCGGTTCGGTCGAGATCCAGGGTCAGGGCACCGAGTTCGCCGTGACCAGCATCGGCGACCTCGTGATCCGCGGCGAGGACAACGTCGTCGTGGTGGACTCGACGATCGACACGGTCGACGTGCAGGGCAACGGCAACGTGGTGTCGGCCGGCGACGGCATCCAGTCCCCGCCCGTCGACAACGGCCTGCTCAACGAGATCGGCTAGCGGAGCGATCCCGCCGCGGCCACGAGCGGCGCGTCGGGGTCGGCCGCCCACTCGTTGAGTGAACCGTCGTAGATCGCGACGTCGGTCTCGCCGAGGCGCACCAGCTGGAGCGCGGCGGCCGCGGCGGCGATCCCGCCGTTGCAGTACGTGACGATGCGCGCTGACCCGTGTACGGGTGCGAACAGCTCCTCCAGCTCGGCATCCGGCAGCACCGTGCGCGCGTCGCGATCGACGAGCCGGCCCGCCGGCACCGAGCGCGATCCCGGGATGACGCCGGCCCGATCCCGCGACGGGGTCTCGCCGGTGAACTCCTTCGGCGGCACGGCGCAGACCAGCGCCGCGTCCTCCTCACCGGCGACCACGCGCTCGACGTAGCCCTTGTCGACCCAGACCTCGGGGCGCTCGACGCTCTCGAACACCGTCGGCACCGGCTCGACGTGACCGCGCTCGACCGGACGGCCGTCGGCCGTCCAGGCGGTCAACCCACCGTCGAGCACCGCGGCGTCGTCGTGGCCGAACGCGCGCAGCAGCCACCAGAACCGGGCCGCCCACTGGCCGACCGCGGTGTCGTAGACGACGACCGTGGTGTCCGGGCCGATGCCGAGCGCGCCCGCGGCGGCGGCGAACCGGGCCGCGTCGGGCCGGGTGAACGGGTACCGGCCGTCGGGGTCGCTGAAGTCCTCGATGAGGTCGGCGAACACGGCGCCCGGCACGTGGCCGTCGGCGATGTACTGCTCGTGGCCGCTGAGCGACCCGGGC
>CAZPJC010000053.1:8175-14137 GCA_964586645.1 uncultured Schumannella sp. | reverse complement strand
CGATGTGCGCGATGATGCAGAAGTTCCGGATGCGCGACGGGTCGGTCGCAGCCGGGAGCAGGGGCGTGGTGGCGCGGGGCATTTGGTCTCGATTGTCTCAGACGCGGCGCCCCGCGCTGTGCGAGCATCGTCGGATGCCTACGCCTGACTTCGTCGTCGCCCTCCGCGAGAAGGTGGGCACGATGCCCCTCTGGCTCTCCGGCGCTTCCGCCGTCGTGCTCGACGGCGACCGCATCCTGCTGATCCGCCGGTCGGACACCGGCGAGTGGACGCCGATCACCGGCATCATCGACCCGGCCGAGGAGCCGGCGGTGACCCTCGTGCGCGAGGCTCTCGAGGAGGCGAACGTCGACATCGAGGTCGAGCGGCTCACCTCGACCTGGGTGACCCGGCCGATCGTCTACGAGAACGGCGACCAGGCGCAATACCTCGATCTGACGTTCCGCTGCCGGTACCTCGGCGGCGACCCGCGCCCGGTCGACGGCGAGGCGAGCGAGGTCGCCTGGTTCCCGATCAACGGGATGCCGGCGATGAGCCCGGAGATGTCGGCGCGGGTGCGCTACGCGATCGACAACGAGGGGCCCGCGTACTTCGCACGCGAGCCCCTCGGATGGTCGTGACGGGTCAGATCCCGTAGAACCCGCTGACGACCCAGGCGCCGAGAGCCCACGGGGCGAACAGCACGACGCCGGCGATCGCGAGCAGCACCCAGCCGAACAGCGACAGCAGGCCGACGACGATCGCCCAGTTGGCGGTGGTCACCGAGGCCGGCTCCCGGGTGCGGCCGAGGAAGCCGAGGATGACGCCCGCCACGGCGAGCGGACCCATGCCGAGCGGGATGGAGAGGAGCGAGAGCACGAGGCCGAGCACGCTGTAGGTGTTGCTCGCCGTCGGAGCCTCGGCGGGGGCGGCCGATTCGACGGCCGGGGTGAGGGTTTCGGTGGTCATGGGTCCAGGCTAGGAATCCGGATGCCGCCCCGCAGTGGGGCGAACCCCCGGATCGGGCGGGCGGATTGCCGCGACCGCTGCGATCCGGTAACGTAGCACCTTGGTTTCCGTGTGGTCTTTCCTCCCACACGATTCGCCGGAAGCGCCCCTCTACCGCTCCGGGCAGAGTAGACACCTTCCGTTCGAAAGAAAGCATTCAGTCATGGCCAACATCAAGTCGCAGATCAAGCGCATCGGCACCAACAAGAAGGCCCAGGAGCGCAACAAGGCCGTCAAGAGCCAGCTCAAGACCGCCGTCCGCGCCACGCGCGAGGCCATCTCGGCCGGCGACACCACGCTCGCGCAGGCCGCGCTCGTCGTCGCGACCAAGCGTCTCGACAAGGCGACCAGCAAGGGCGTCATCCACGCCAACCAGGCCGCCAACCGCAAGTCGGCGCTCGCCAAGGCCGTTGCCGGACTCCCGGCCGGCGGCACCGCCAAGGCCGCCCCGGCGGCGAAGGCCGAGAAGGCTCCGGCCGCGAAGGCCCCGGCTGCGAAGGCTGCCCCGGCCGCGAAGGCCCCGGCCAAGGCGAAGGCCGCCGCCGCCGCCAAGTAAGCCTCGTCGAAGGCCCTCGTTCCTCCGGGAACGGGGGCCTTCGTCATTCAGGTGTCGGGGATGAGTCGCTTGCCGAGAGAGACCACGGCGTCCTCGGTGTAGCCGAGGCGGGCGTAGAACGCGAGCACCTCGTCGTTGCCGGCGCGCACCTGCAGGCTGACCTTCGGGCACCCATATCGAGCAGGCGGCGTTCGAACTCGGCCATCAGCGCGCGCCCGATCCCCAGCTGCCGGGCGTCGGGCCGCACGGCGAGGTAGTTCACCCAGCCGCGGTGGCCGTCGTAGCCCGCCATCCCGACACCGAGGAGGCGGTCGCCGTCGACCGCCACGAGGAACAGGTCGCGCTGCACGGCCTTCTTGCGCTCGATGTCGAGGTAGGGGTCGTTCCACGGACGGATCAGGCCCGCCGCCTCCCACAGGGCGACGACCTCGGCGGCGTCGCCATCCTGGAACTCCCCGATGATCAACGCAGCGAGCGATCGCTGAGCTGCTCGATCATCACCTCGAGGGCGTAGACCGGGTCGCGGCCGCCGCCCTTGACCTGGGTGTCGGCTTCGGCGAGCACGCGGATGGCGCGGCCGAGGCCGGCATCCGTCCAGCCCTGCAGGTCGCGCTTCGCGCGGTCGACCTGCCACGGCGCGAGGCCGAATCGCTGCGCGAGCTCGTTCGACGAGCCCCGCTGGCCGGCGAGCTTCGCCATCGTGCGGATCTTGCTCGCGAACGCGGCGACCATCGGCACGGGGTCGGCACCGGACGCGAGCGCGTGCCGCAGCAGCCCGAGAGCCTCGCCGTGATGCCCGGCGATCGCGGCATCCGCGACGGCGAACGCGGTCGTCTCGACGCGGCCGCCGTAGTACCGGCCGACCGTCTCCTCGGTGACGTCGTCGTGGGTGTCGGCGATCAGCTGCTGGCAGGCGGAGGCGAGTTCGGCGAGGTCGTCGGAGAAGGCGCTCACCAGGGCCCGCAGGCCGCCGCCGGTGATCTTGCGACGTGCGGCGGCGAACTCGGCCGCGACGAAGTCCTGCTTGTCGCTGTCGCGCTTCAGCTCGGCGCAGACGATCTCGATGCCGCCGCCCGTGCCGGCCCGCACCGCGTCGAGCAACTTCTTGCCGCGGGTGCCGCTCGGGTAGCGCAGCACGACGTAGGTCTCGTCGGCCGGCGCCTCGAGGTAGGCGAGGGTCTCGTCGAGGAAGGCATCCGTCATCTTGTCGACGTTCGCGACCCTGATGAGCCGGGGCTCGGCGAACAGGCTCGGGCTCGCGAGGGTCAGCAGCTCGCCGGGGGCGTACGCTCCGGCATCGATGTCGGAGACCTCGAGGCTCGGATCCTCGGCCCGCAGGATGTCGCGCAGCAGCCGCGTCGCCCGGTCGGCGAGCACGGTCTCGGTGCCGCTGACGAGCACGATCGGCGCGGGGCGCACCTGGTCCCACGGGAGTTGCGGGATCGACGCACGGGACGGTGCGGGGCGGCCGCGAGAGGTGGATGCCATCGGCTTCAGGCTACCGGGCGGTCCAGACGTCGACACCTCCCCCGTCGCCCGGCGCGACGAGGATCAACCCGTCCCGATCGGTGCGCAACGGGGTCGTCCCGGTCGAGGCCAGGATGCCGAGCAGCGCGTCGGTCGGATGCCCGTAGTCGTTGTCGGCCCCGACGCCGATCAATCCGACCGTGGCATCCAGCTGCTCGTAGAGCCGCGCGGACTGATCGGCGGAGCCGTGATGGGAGACCTTGACGACGTCGACGGGTCCCGGGTCGGCCGCGCCGGCCATCCGCGCCTGCGACTCCTCGCCGAGGTCGCCGAGCATGACCGAGGTCAGGCACGGGCCGGCCCCGCACGACCACCGCAGGGTCACGCTCGCCGGATTGCCCGGGGTGATGCCGCGCGGGGGCGGCCAGAGCACCTCCCAGGCGAGGTCGCCGAGCACCCCGCGGTCGCCCCGGTCGACGTGCTCCACGCTCGCCCCGCCGGTCGCGAACGCGTCGAGCAGCCTCTCGTCCGCCGCCTCGCCCGTCGGTCCGGTCAGCACGCGCTCGGCCCGCCCGAGGATCGCCTCCGCTCCCCCGACGTGGTCGAGGTCGAAGTGGGTGAGCACGACCAGGTCGAGCCGCCCGATGCCGAGGTCGTCGAGACACGCCCGCAGAGGGGCGGGGTCGGGGCCGAGATCCACGAGCGCGACCGCGTCGCCGCTGCGGACGACGGTCGCGTCGCCCTGCCCGACGTCGCACATCGCGTACTGCCAGTCCGCCGGCCGGCCGACCCGGGTGACGACCGCTCCCCCGACGGCCGCCGTCGCGTAGGCGACGACCGCCACGAGGCACACCGCCCGGGCGAGCACCCGTGGGCGACCCACCGCAAGCACCGCGACGAGCGCGGCGACCTCGATCAGCGTGAGCAGCAGCACGCCACCGACTCCCCCGGGCCAGACGCCGCGCGCTCCCGGCAGTCCGGCGAACAGCTCGGCGACGGCGGCGATCCAGGAGGCGGGCAGCCAACCCAGCCAGGCGAGCGCCGCCCCGACCGGCGGCACCACGGGACCCACGAGACAGGCGAGCAGGCCGAGCACCGTCGCGAGCGGGGCGGCCGGGCCGGCGAGCAGGTTCGCCGGCACCCCGTAGAGCGGCAGCGACGGATCGAGCAGCAGCAGAACGGGCTGACAGGCGAGCTGCGCGGCGAGGGGCACCGCGAGCACCGTCGCGAGCCATGCGGGCAGCACGCGCCCGAGCGCGGCCGCGAGCGGACCCGCGAGCAGCAGCAGCCCGGATGTCGCCAGGGCGGAGAGTGCGAAGCCGTAGGACCGGGCGAGCCAGGGGTCGGCGACGAGGAGCAGGAGGACGGCGGCGCAGAGCACGGGGACCCCGAGCGCCGGGCGGCCGAGGGCGACGGCACCGAGAGCGAGACCCGCCATCACCGCCGCGCGCAGCACGCTCGGCTCGGGGGTCACGAGCACCACGAAGCCGAGCAGCGCGACCGCCGCGACGCCGAGCCGCACGGGCAGCGGAGCACCGAGCAGCGCGGCGACGGTGAGCGCGGCCCCGACGACGATCGCGCAGTTGGCCCCCGACACCGCGGTGAGGTGGCTCAGGCTCGACGCCTTCATGGCGGCGTCGAGCGGCTCGGGCACGCGTGTCGTGTCGCCGATCGCGAGCCCCGGCAGCAGCCCGCCGCCCGGTTCGGGCAGCCCGCGGCTCGTGTCGAGGAACGCCGAGCGGATGCCGTGCGCCCACGCCAGCAGCGGCGGCGGGTCGGCCACGGTCTCGACGTCGCCCCGGGGGAAGACCAGGAACGCGACGTCCTCCCCCGGGTCGGTGCGCTCGACGTCGCCGCGCAGCGTCACCGTCGCCCCGATCGGCGGTGCCGTTCCGGGTTCGGCGAAGACCAGCACCGGAACCCGCGTGTTGGCCAGCACCCCGGCGAAACGGCCCTCCGTCGTGCGGCCGCCGACCGTCACCTCGAGGTCGAACGATCGGCCGGACTCCGCCGCGGCGACGAGATCGGCGGGCACCCGCGCCGGGGCGGAGAGCGCGATCGATCCGAGCACGAGTGCTGCGGCTGCGACGGCGAGAGCCGGCAGGACGAGCACCCGCACCCGGACGGCCGTGAGCGCGAGCCCGCCCGCGACGACGGCGCCGATCACGGCGGATGCGGGAGCGGCATCCGGGATGCCGATGACGACCCCCGCGGCGAGCCAGCAGAGAGCGGCGGCGGGGAGCAGGCGCAGCTGCGCGGGGAACCTCACACCGTCACCAGGTCGCGGATCGCGTCGAGCTTCGCCTCGCCGATGCCGCCGACATCCAGCAGGTCCTCGACCGACTCGAAGCGCCCGTGCTGCTCGCGCCAGGCGAGGATCTTCTGCGCCGTCGCCGGCCCGACGCCGGGCAGCGTGTCGAGCGCCGTCGCGTCCGCCGTGTTGAGGTTCACCCGCCCGTCGCCGCCGACCCCCGGAGCCGTGCCGGGCACCGGCGCGCCGAGCGCGGGGACGATGATCTGCTCCCCGTCGCTGACGAACCGCGCGAGGTTGACGCCCCCCGCGTCAGCCGTCGGCGTGAACCCGCCCGCCGCGGCCACGGCATCCACCGCCCGCGCCCCGTCGGGCAGCGCGTACAGCCCCGGCCGCACGACCTGCCCGAGGATGTGCACGTAGATCTCGGACGCAGCCGCGCGCCCCGGCGTCGGTTCACTCGTCGATGCCGGGCCCCCGGGGGCGATCACCGTCGACGACCCGTGCGGGGTCACGGCGGTCACGAACACCGCGATGCCGAGCCCGCCGAGCACGAGGGTGAGCGCGACCCCCGCCACCCGTCTCACGCGGGCGCGGCGCGGGTCGGGTCCGGGGGTCGCGCTCACCCCGTGACGCTACGAGCGCTCCGCGCGTCAGCGACCTGAGAACGACGAGCCTGGGGACATGCGCGAAGCCGAGGG
>CAZPJC010000053.1:2824-8075 GCA_964586645.1 uncultured Schumannella sp. | reverse complement strand
CCGCGCGTCAGCGACCTGAGAACGACGAGCCTGGGGACATGCGCGAAGCCGAGGGGTTCGGGAGGGCCTCGCGAGTCAATCGGGGCAGGGGTCCCCGCTCGTGACTCGCGAGGCCCTCCCGGACCCCGACCTCAGCGAGTGGCGATGTTCACCACGCGAGGAGCCCGCACGATGACGTTCGCGATCTCCCGGTCGCCGACCGTGCGGATGACCGCCTCCGACGCCCGCGCGAGCTTCTCCAGCTCGCCCGAGTCGATCGTCGGGGACACCTCGAGGCGGTCGCGCACCTTGCCGTCGACCTGGATGACCGCGGTCACCCGGTCTTCGACGAGGAGGGTCGGGTCGGCCTTGCGCAGGCCGGCGAACGCGACGCTGCCGGTGTAGCCGAGGCGCTCCCACATGTCTTCCGCGGTGAACGGGGCGAACAGCGACAGGATGATCGCGACGATCTCGATCGACTCGCGCACGGCGGGGTCACCGGCACCCGGACCCGAGTCGATGGTCTTGCGGATGAGGTTCACCAGCTCCATCAGGCGCGCGACGACGACGTTGAACTTGAATGCCTCGAGCAGCCCGGGGGCGTCGGCGAGCAGCTGGTGGGTGGCGCGGCGCAGGGCCTTGTCGCCGCCCTTCCACTCGACATCCGGGGAGGTCGTGACCTCACCCGAGATGCGCCAGGCGCGGGCGAGGAACTTCGCGGAACCGGTGGGCGAGACATCCGCCCAGTCGATGTCGTCCTCGGGCGGGCCGGCGAACGCCATCGTCAGGCGCAGCGCGTCGGCGCCGTACGAGTTCAGCTCGCTCGCGAACTCGACGAGGTTGCCCTTCGACTTCGACATCTTGGCGCCGTCCATGAGCACCATGCCCTGGTTGAGCACGGCGCTGAACGGCTCGGTGAAGTCGACGTAGCCGAGGTCGAACAGCACCTTCGTGATGAAGCGCGCATAGAGCAGGTGCAGGATGGCGTGCTCGACCCCGCCGACGTACTGGTCGATCGGCGCCCACTTGGCGGCCTCGGCCGGATCGAACGCCTTCGTCGCGTCGGTCGGGTTGAGGAAGCGCAGGAAGTACCACGACGAGTCGACGAAGGTGTCCATCGTGTCGGGGTCGCGGCGCGCCGGCCGGCCGTCGGGCAGCGTCGTCTCGACCCAGTCGGTGGCCGCGCCGAGCGGCGAGGAGCCCTTCGGCTTGAGGTCGAGCCCTTCGGTGGACGGCAGCCGCACGGGCAGCTGGTCTTCGGGAACCGGATGCAGCGACCCGTCCTCGGCGTGCAGGATCGGGATCGGCGTGCCCCAGAAGCGCTGCCGCGAGATGAGCCAGTCGCGCAGCCGGTAGGTCTTCGCGGCTCGGCCGGCGCCCTGGGATTCGAGCAGCTCGATCATCTTGAGCATCCCGTTGGCCTTGCTCAGCCCGTCGAGAGACCCGGAGTTGATCAGCCGGCCGTCGCCGTGCAGCGCCTCACCGGTCTCCTTCGGCGACAGCGGCACGGCCTGGGCCTCGAGCATCTCGGGGGTGATGACCGGGATCGTGCCGGTGACGGCCGCGTTCGTGTCGATGACGACCCGCACCGGCAGGTCGAACTTGATTGCGAAGTCGAGGTCGCGCTGGTCGTGCGCGGGCACGGCCATGATCGCGCCGTGACCGTAGTCGGCGAGCACGTAGTCGGCGGCCCAGATCGGCAGCTGCTCCCCGTTGACCGGGTTGATCGCGAACCTGTCGAGGAAGACGCCGGTCTTCGGGCGGCCGGCATCCTGACGCTCGACCTCGGTCGTGCGCTGCACCTGCTCGAGGTAGTCGGCGAACGCCTTCTTGACGTCGTCGGACCGGTCGGCGACCAGCTCGGCGGCCAGGTCGGAGTCGGGGGCGACGACCATGAACGTCGCGCCGAACAGCGTGTCGGGGCGGGTCGTGAAGACCGGGATCTTCTCGGTGCGGCCCTCGACCTCGAACTCGACCTCGGCGCCCGTGGAGCGCCCGATCCAGTTGCGCTGCATCGCGATGACCTTGCTCGGCCACGACCCCTCGAGCTGCTTGAGGTCGTCGAGCAGGCGGTCGGCGTAGTCGGTGATCTTGAAGTACCACTGCGTGAGCTTCTTCTTCACGACCACCGCGCCGGAGCGCTCCGACGTGCCGTCGGGCAGCACCTGCTCGTTGGCGAGCACGGTCTGATCCACCGGGTCCCAGTTGACCCAGGAGTCCTTGCGGTAGGCGAGGCCCTTCTCGTACAGCTTCAGGAACAGCCACTGGTTCCACTGGTAGTACTCGGGGTCGGAGGTGTGCAGCTCGCGGCTCCAGTCGAAGCTGGCGCCGTACTTGATGAAGGATGCCTTCTGCTGCGCGATGTTCGCGTAGGTCCATTCGCGGGGGTCGACGCCGCGCTTGATGGCGGCGTTCTCGGCGGGGAGCCCGAACGAGTCCCAGCCGATCGGGTGCAGCACGTTGAAGCCCTGCTGACGCCAGTACCGCGCGACGATGTCGCCGAAGGCGAACGCCTCCGCGTGACCCATGTGCAGGTCGCCCGACGGGTACGGGAACATGTCGAGGATGTACTTGCGCGGCTTCGAATCGGGCACGCCGGCCGTCTCGAACGGCTTCGTCTCGTCCCACCGGGCGAGCCACTTCGCCTGGATGCGGTCGATGTCGTAGTCGTTCTCGGGGTCGTAGTCCGGATTGCGGTCCTGCACGCGTTGCCTCTTGTCCTGTCAGCGGGCCCGAAGGCCCCGTCCAGCGTAGTCAACGTGCCGCGGAGGTTCTTCGTTCCTGGTTTCGATACACCGCGCTCCGCGGCACTCAACCCAAGGGTTTCGATACGCGTCCGCTACGCGGGCGCTACTCAACCCGCGGAGAGCGGGTGGATGCCGAGGGCGGCGAGGGGGGCCTTCGCCTTGAGCCGCATCTCGGCGTACTCCTCCTCGGGAACCGAGAGGGTCGTGATGCCGCCGCCCGCCCCGACGGAGGCGCCCGAGGCATCCATCACGATCGAGCGGATGACCATCGCGAGGTCGGCCTGCCCGTCGTAGCCGAAGAAGCCGAACGTGCCCGCGTAGAGACCGCGCGGCCCGGCCTCCAGCCGGTCGAGGATCTGCGTCGCCCGGATCTTCGGCGCCCCCGTCATCGAGCCCGCGGGGAAGCAGGCGGCGAGGGCATCCACGGCGGTGAGCCCTTCCCGCAGACGGCCTTCCACCTCCGAGACCAGCTGGTGCACGGCCGGATAGCTCTCGACGGCGAGGAGGCTCGTGACGGCGACCGATCCGAGTTCGCAGACCCGGGAGAGGTCGTTGCGCATGAGGTCGACGATCATGACGTTCTCGGCGCGTTCCTTCTCGCTCTCCATCAGCTCGTTGGCGAGCTCCTCGTCGGCGATGTGGATGCTGGCGCGCGGCCGGGTGCCCTTGATCGGCCGGGTGCGCACGAGGCCCTCGGCGTCGACCTCGAGGAACCGCTCGGGGCTCGCCGAGAGCAGCGAGGTTCCGGCGATGCGCAGGAACCCGCCGTGGTGACTGGCGGACGCCGCCCGCAGCGCGAGGTAGGAGGCGACGTCGTCGAAGGTGCCGTCGACCTCCGCCATCGTCGTGAGGCAGATCTGATACGTCTCGCCCTCGCGGATCGCGTCGAGGCAGGCCCGCACGTTGGCGAGGTACGACGCCTCGTCGTCGCGCCACCGCACGGTGGCGTCGGACACGGGCCGGGGCGGCGCGGGCGGCGGGTCGTTCAACCGGGCGACGAGGTCGTCGCGCCACGCGGCGAGTTCCCCCGACCACTCGTCGCCGAGCGCGAGCAGGTCGGCGGAGCCGTTCTCGACGTCGATCGCCAGCGCCCGGTCGACCCGCAGGAACGCCGATTCGGGATGCCGTTCCCGCCGGGTGACCGGAACTCCGGTGGTCTCCTCCCGCACCTCATACCCGACCCAGCCGACGACCCCGAGACGGAAGCCGTCGAACCCCGGGTAGGAGCGGTAGAGCTCGATCGGCTCGCGATCGAGCTCGGCCTTGAGCGTCGCCATCACCTCGCCGCGTTCCGGCAGGATGCGCGCGCCCGACCCGAGCACGTGCACGCCGTGCCTGCCGCTGTCGAGCCAGAACACGTCTCCGCCATCCGCGGCGAGCGCGCGAAACGCAGCCTCGGGGTCGATCCCGCCCGCGAGGGGATGTCGCAGCAGGCGGCGACGCATACCCTGATCATATGAGCGGCGCCGCCACGACCTTCCTCTGGCAGGACGGCGTTCTCACTCCCCGGGACGACTGCGACGTCGTGCCCGCGCTGATCGAGGTCGCCGACTCGTGGTTCGTCACCGACGGCCGGGCGCTCGCCCTCGATCTGCACCGGTCGCGGTTCCTCAACGCCGTGCCTCCGCACGTCGACGCGGAGGAGTTCTGGGATGCCGCGATCGCCGAGATCCCGCGCGCGGGCGACTGGTTCCCGCGGGTCGAGCTGCGCACGCAGGCATCCCGGCTGCAGCTGCTGTTCCGGCTTCGGGAGGCGCCCGAGCGCTCCCGATCGGTCGTGCTCGCGACGTTCGCCGGCCGCGACCCGCGCACCGCGCCCCGGGTCAAGGGTCCCGACCTCGAGGCGATGGTGCGGCTGCGCACGTCCGCGCAGTCCCGGGGAGCTCAGGAGGCGGTCATCCTCACCCCCGAGGGGTTCGTCGCCGAAGGCTCGACGACGTGTCTCGCCTGGTGGCGCGGGGATGCGCTGGCGATCCCGTCCGACGACATCGCACGCATCGACAGCGTCACCCTGAAGTCGGTGCTCGCCCTCGCGACGGCGCTCGGCGTCGACATCCTGCGCGAAGACGCGCGCCCCGACGATCTCGACGGCTGCGAGGTGTGGGCGCTCAACGCGCTGCACGGCATCCGCATCGTCACGCAGTGGATCGGCGGCCCGTCCGTCGCCGAGGAACCGGGACGACTGGATGCCTGGCGCCGCCGTCTCGACGCGCTGCGACGCCCCCTTCCCGCTCCGGGGGTTCACCCCACTGCCGCCTCGGGCGACCCTTCGTAGCGTGGGCTGATGGACGTTCTCGGCGCGATCGGCGACTTCTTCGCGTGGTTCAACGACGCCCTCAACGGGGCGCTGCTGTGGGTGCTCGACCTCGTGCGCAGCGTCGACCCTCTCGCACGAACGTTGCTCGCCGGGCTCGGGATCTTCCTCGAGACTTCCCTGCTCGTCGGGCTCGTCGTGCCGGGCGACACGATCGTGCTCGTCGCCTCGACCGCCGTCGACGGACCCGCGCAATACGTCGGGCTGCTCG
>CAZPJC010000053.1:0-2724 GCA_964586645.1 uncultured Schumannella sp. | reverse complement strand
TTCGTCGGCGCCGTCGTCGTGTTCGTCGTCGCGGTGTTCGTCGTCAAGAAGCTGCTCGAACGCTCCGAGGCGCGGCACTGGGACCGCCCGGGCGACGGGGATACGAACACCCCCGACTGAGCGTGTTGCGTCAGGCGGCGGGGGTGCTCCAGAACGGCGTCATCAACGCGGCGGCGATCGCGGGGCCGGCGAGCAGGAAGTCCTCGTCGCCGTTCGCGTCGCGCGAGAAGGCCCGCGCCATGAGGGCATCCGTCGCGACGACCACCGAGGCGAACGCGAGCCGCGCCTGCGCGGAGCCGTCGAGGTCGAACCGGGCGACGAGCGCGTCGAAGACGCTGTCGGCGAAGCCCTGGGTCGGCGAGGGGCCGACCGCGGGGCGCAGGTCGATCACGTCGCCGTAGCGGAGCGAGGCGAAGCCGGGCTCGTCGCGGAAGGCGGCCTTGAGCGAGTCGAAGACGTTGCCGAGCGCGGCGTACCAGTCGGGGTGCACGGGGTTCGAGATCTCGGCGAGCGCCGTGCCGATCGTGCGCTCGGCGTTGCGGGCGGCGAGGCTCTGCAGCACCGCGATGCGATCCGGGAAGTAGCGGTAGACGGTGCCGATCGACGCGCCCGCACGGTCGGCGACCATCGCGGTGGTGAGCCGCTCGTAGCCGATCTCGTGCACGACGTGCGCGGCGGCATCCAGCAGCGCGGTCAGGCGGGCAGCGCTGCGGGCCTGCACCGGTTCGTTGCGGATGACCGCGGTTCCCTCGAGCCGCGGAGTCTCCAACTGGGTCTGTACCATGCGGGTTCTCCTCGTCCTGATCCGCTTCGGAGTCTAGCGCCGCAGTGTCGAGCAATCCTGAGTTCTGCCCATGACACACTGGGGGATGTGGCGGGTCCTGGATTGCAGGTGGTGACCCGCATCGGAGACGTCATCCACGGCATCCGCGAGGGCTGGGCCCGCCGAGCCGGACGCGTCCCGACCATCGTCCCCTTCGTCGGCTACGGCGGAGCCGGCTGGGTGCGCGTGCTCGGTCGCGTCGTGCTGCGCAAACCCGAGCCGCCGGGTGACCGCTTCCAGAGCGTGCGCGGCTGGCGCAGCTTCACCTCCGTGCCGGTGCGGGATGCCGCCATCACCGTCACGGCAGGTGACACCACCGGCGTGGTCACCGCCGACCGCGGCGGGGTGATCGACGCCCGCGTCGACATCGGCCTCGCCCCCGGCTGGTCGAGCGTGCAACTCTCGGTCGAGGGCGGCGGAACCGTCGAACTGCGGGTGTTCGTCGTCGACGAGGATGCCGAGTTCGGCATCGTCTCCGATGTCGACGACACCGTCATGGTCACCGCGCTCCCCCGCCCGTTCCTCGCGGCGTGGAACTCGTTCGTGCTCAACGAGCACGCCCGCACCCCGGTCGCCGGGATGGCCGTGCTCTACGAGCGGCTCACCCGCGCCCACCCGGGCGCCCCCGTCGTGTACCTCTCCACTGGGGCGTGGAACGTCGTGCCGACCCTCACCCGGTTCCTCAGCCGCAACCTCTACCCGCGTGGGCCGCTGCTGCTCACCGACTGGGGCCCGACGAAGGAGCACTGGTTCCGCAGCGGGCCGGAGCACAAGCGGATCAGCCTCGAGCGTCTCGCGGCCGAGTTCCCCCGCATCCGCTGGCTGCTGATCGGCGACGACGGGCAGCACGATCCGAGCATCTACGCCGACTTCGCGAAGCGCTTCCCCGACCACGTGCGGGCCGTCGCGATCCGCCAGCTGACTCCCGGCGAGGCCGTTCTCGCCGGTGGGCGTACCCCGTCTCCGGAGCACGACGAGAACACCGCCAGGTGGGTCTACGCCCCCGACGGAGCCGGATTGAGTGCGCAGCTGGGCGACCTCGGCCTGCTCTGACCTCCGCGGCGTGTAGCCCGGAAGTCCGCAGGCCCCCGAAGACGGGGGCGGGACGTCCTTGACCCTGTCATTCATCCGGCGGTACCTTCGTCAAGGTTGTTCGGTCCCCCAATGTGCGGACAGGATGACCGCCCCCGAATCACCCGCGATCCCCCGCAAACCCGGCCTCCCCCAGGCCGACGGTCTCCCCCGACCTAGCGGTTCCTATCTCCCCCGAGAGGAACGGCCCAGCATGTCCGCTGCGCTCACCACTGCCGCCACCGCGCCCGACGCCGGCCTCTTCGCCGCCGTCATCATCGCCGCCGGGGTCACCGCGCTCGTCGCCCTCGGCCTCATGCTGTTCGGGATGCACCGCAGCGCCCGCCTCACCGCCCTGCGCGGCCTCGCCACCGCCGGCCTCGGACTCGGCGTCGTCTCGATCGCCATCGGCGGCGTGCTCGCCGTCTCGCCGTCGTCGGCGCAGGCCAGCCCGGAGCAGAACGGCCCCACCTACGTCGTCTCGTCCGACGAGCCCGACATCCAGCTCCCCACCCTCCCGCTCGACTGACCTCGGGTCTCGACACGCGACCTGCGGTCGCTACTCGACCACCGACGTCATCGGATGAGTCGATACTGAACGCGTGCCTTCGCTCACCGCGCTGCGGCTGACCGCTCTCGGCATCGCGCAGCCGTCGGCATCCTCTCCGGTCGCCGCCGTGCGGCACCTGCTCGCCCTCCAGGGGCAGGACTACGCGGGCGCGCTCTGGTCGATCGGGCTTCGCACGCCCGGAGCCACCGCGGCGGATGTCGAGGCCGCCCAGGCCGCGGGCGACCTCGTGCGCTCGTGGCCGTTCCGGTCGACGCTGCAC
>CAZPJC010000052.1:0-14175 GCA_964586645.1 uncultured Schumannella sp. | reverse complement strand
CGGCGCCGACGACTACGTCGTGAAGCCCTTCAACCCCAAGGAGCTCGTCGCCCGCATCCGCACGCGGCTGCGTCCCACGCCCGCCACCGAGGGCGAAACCGTCGCGATCGGCGACCTCGTGATCGACGTCGCCGGCCACGAGGTGCGGCGCGGCGGCGCGAAGATCGGTCTGACCCCGCTCGAGTTCCAGCTGCTGCTCGCGCTCGCCGCGAAGCCGCAGCAGGTGTTCACCCGCGAGATGCTGCTCGAGCAGGTCTGGGGCTACCACTACAAGGCCGACACCCGCCTCGTGAACGTGCACGTGCAGCGCCTGCGCGCGAAGGTCGAGCACGACCCCGACAACCCGCGCATCGTCACGACCGTGCGGGGCGTCGGCTACCGCGCGGGCGCGGTCACCTGACCCCGGTCGGGCTCTCACCATGCCGCGGTTCGACTGGCGCGCCACGCTCGACGCGCTCGTCCGGCGCTGGCGCGGTTCTCTCCAGTTGCGCACCGTGGTGCTGACGCTCGTGCTCTCGGGTCTCGCCGTCACGGCCGTCGGCGGCTACATCGTCACGAGCGTTCGCGCCAACCTGTTCGATCAGAACCGTGCGCAGGTGGTCGCTGAGGCCGGACGCGCCACCCAGGAGGCGCAGGAGGAGTTCACGCAGGCAGAACTGACGGGAGTGAGCGGTGACCTCGAGTTCGTCCAGACGGCGGCGTTCCGGGCGATCCGCGGGGTCGTGTCCTCCGAGCCCCTGGTCGCGATGTACCGGGCCGAGGGGCAGGGCGGTCAGGCCTCCCTGATCAACCAGATCAGCGGCGGCTCGACCGAGGAGCTCGCCGCCGTGCTCACCGACGATCTGCGCTCGTCGGTGGCCGCGCTCGATCCGGATCAGGCGATCTGGCAATCGGTCGGTCTCCCGACCGCCGACGGCCGCACCGACCCGGGGATCATCGTCGGCTCGGTGCTGCGCCTGCCACAGGACGAGCTGTACGAGCTCTACGTCGTCTACAACCTCCGGTCCGTGCAGGACACGCTCGACTTCATGCAGAGCGCGCTCGCGCTCGCGGGTCTCGCGCTCGTCCTGCTCATCGGGGCCGTCGCGTACCTCGTCGTGCGGCTCGTCGTCGGTCCGGTACGCGTGGCGGCGGAGGCGAGCGAGAAGCTCGCGGCGGGCGAGTTCGAGGAACGGTTGCCCGAGGGCGGAGACGACGAGCTGGCGACGCTGGCGCGCTCGTTCAACCGCATGGCCGACAGCCTCCAACGCCAGCTCGGCGAACTCGAGGACCTGTCTCGCGTGCAGCAGCGTTTCGTCTCCGACGTCTCCCACGAGCTGCGCACACCGCTCACCACGATCCGCCTCGCGGGCGACGTGCTCTACGACCAGCGCGACGACTTCCCGCCGGCGACCGCCCGCACCGCGGAACTGCTTCATGCCCAGACCGAACGATTCGAGACGCTGCTCGCCGACCTCCTCGAGATGAGCCGCTACGACGCCGGCGCGGTGCAGCTCGAACTCGAGCCCACCAACCTCGTGCGGCTCGCGGAGGACGCGATCGAGGCCGTCGAACCACTCGCGCGGGAGAAGGACACCGAGATCCGGCTCATCGCGCCCGGCGGCTACTTCGATGCCGACCTCGATGCCCGCCGCATCCGCCGTGTGCTCCAGAACCTGCTCGGCAACGCTCTCGACCATGGGGAGTCGCGCCCGATCGACGTGTACGTCGACAGCGACACGGATGCCGTGGCGATCGCCGTGCGCGACCACGGCATCGGGATCGCGGCCGGCGACCTCGAGCATGTGTTCGACAGGTTCTGGCGGGCCGACCCGTCGCGTCAACGCTCGACGGGCGGCACCGGGCTGGGGCTCGCCATCGCGCTCGAGGACGCGGCGGTGCACGGCGGAGTTCTCGAAGTCTGGTCGGAACCGGGAGCGGGCAGCTGTTTCCGCCTGACCCTCCCGCGTCGTCGTGGCGAGCTGCTGCACGGATCACCCATCGACCTGCCGCCCGAGGAGGCCGGCGCATGAAACGCCACCTGCTCGTCCCAGGCATCCTCGGCGTGCTGCTGCTCGCCGGGTGCGTGTCGATCCCGACCTCGGGGGATCTCACGACGGTCACGATCGACACGGACTCCGACGATGTCGCACAGATCGCCCTTCCCGACGGACCCGAGCTCGGGCAGGACATGGAACAGATCCTGCAGGGGTTCCTCCGCGCCGGCCGGGGACCGCAGAACGACTACTCGGTCGCCCACGAGTTCCTCGCTCCGGGAGTCGAATGGAGCGGCACCGAGCGCGTGCTCATCTCGTCATCGTCGATCGACCCCGTGATGATCGACGCCGACACGATGGCGATCTCGCTTGCGGTCGCCGCGGAGGTCGACGCCAACGGCCGCTATCTCGCCGGAGCGTCGACGCAGACCCTCACCTACGACTTCACCGAGGTGGACGGGGAGGTGCGCATCTCGAGCGCGGCCCCCGGCACGGTGCTCAGTCCCAATGGGTTCGCTGCTGCGTTCGGCGAGTATCCGCTGTACTACTTCGACCCGTCGTTCGAGTTCCTCGTGCCGGATCTGCGCTGGTTCCCGACGAGCCGGCTGACGCCCAACCGCATCGTGACCGAACTGCTCGCCGGACAGTCGGCCTGGCTGGGCTCGAATGTGCTCGTCTCGGCGTTCCCCGCGACGGCGACCGGCACAGCGACCTACGACGCGCCGGAGGTCGACGTCGAACTCAGCGCGGAGGTGCGCTCGGAGACACCGCAGACGCAGCGGCGGATGCTCGATCAACTGATCGCGAGCCTCCGATCCGTCGCGAATGTGACCGAGCAGAACATCCAGGTGTCGGCAGAGGGACTCGCGCTCAACCCCGGCCCCGAAGCGCACCCCGAGTACCGATACGCGGTGCGCGAGGCGATCGGCGGCGTCGGCGGGGCGTTCGGCACCCTCGCGTCCGACGGCGTCGTCCCTCTCGCCGGCATCGGCACGCGCGCCGACACCCTGCAGCCGGCGCAGGCCTCGCTGTCGCGCAGTCGCACCTCGGTCGCGCTGCTCTGGTCCGGTGGGGTGAGCGTGGTCGGAGCGTCGGGTGATCCCGTGCTCATCGACGACCGGCCGGGCCTCCTCGGTCCGACCCTCGACCCGTTCGGCTTCGCCTGGACGATCCCGGCGGGCGACCCGGAGGGGTTGCGCGCCACCAACGAGGACCTCGAGACGCACGCGATCGCGCTGGGTGCCGACGGCCGGGTCACCGCCATCGAGCTGTCCCGCGACGGCTCCCGTTTGCTCGTCGCGCTGTCCACGGCCGACGGCCCCCGACTGTTCGTCGCCGGGGTACTGCGGGATGCCGACCTGGCCCCCGTTGCGCTCGGCACCCCGTACGAGCTGGTGCCGGGCGGCGCGATCATCGATGTGGCCTGGGTCGACGGCCAGCATGTCGCCGTACTCACCGCCGGCGACTCCGGCTCGACCGTCCAGGTGCTCGCCCTCGGCGGGCCGACCGAGAGCCTCGGGCAGGTCGACGGCATCGCGATCGTCGGCGGGAACTTCCAGCAGGGCATCCGGGTGCTCGCGGCCGACGGCACCGTGATGCGACCCGGCACCGGCAACTGGGTCGCGACGTCGCTGTCCGCGTCCTTCCTCGGCACGCAGCAATAGCCTCATCCCCGGGGTCGCCGCATGGCGCACCGAACGCCGGCACGGCCAGCGACCGTTGAGTATGCTCCTCGACGCGCTGGCGTACCTCTTCCCGGTCCCCTGCGCGGGATGCGGCCGCGAGGGCCGCGCGCTGTGCCCGATCTGCGCCCCGCGACTAGCTCCGGCGGTGATCACCGGCCGGCTCGCGGGGGTCGGACCGGTCGCGGCGGGCCTGGCATACGACGGGGTGGCCCGCGCCGCGATCCTCGCTCTCAAGGAGGAGGGGCGGTCCGGGCTGGCGACCGCCCTCGCGGTGCCCTTCGCCGCCGCCGTGTCGTCCGCGCTCGCCGCCGATCCCCAGGCGGTGGCCGTGGCCATCCCGTCGTCGCGGGCGGCGCGACGCCGGCGGGGCTTCGAACCGGTGCGGCTGCTGGCGAGCCGCGCCGGCATCCGGCTGTCTCCGCTGTTCCTCCCCGCGAGCCCGCACGCCGTGCAGAAGGGCCTCGGGGTCGCCGACCGCGTCCGCAACCTCGACGGCGTGTTCGGTCTCGCCCGGCCGGTCGCCGGCATCCGCGTCCTGCTCCTCGACGACGTCGTCACGACCGGCGCGACCCTCGCGGCCGCGGCCGAGGTGCTGCGCGCTGGCGGCGCCGAGGTCGCCGGAGCCGCCGTCCTGGCCGCGACTCCGCGCCGCGACGGACGTTCTGCGGGAATGCTCAGCAACCCAGTGTGATCTTCCCGTGACATCCCCGGGGCACGGGGCTACGGTGAGCAAAAGGCACTCATGGCGGGGCCTCGTGAGGTTCCGGCGGATGCCGCGCAACTGAAGGAGGACGCCCATGGACATCACCATCACCGGTCGCGGAGTCGAGATCCCGGACCGGTTCGAGGACTACGCGACCGAGAAGTCCGAGAAGGTCGCCCATCTCGCCGACAAGGCGATCGTCCTCGAGATCCGCGTCATCCGCCATCACGAGACCGGGGGGTCCACGGGGGATGATCGCGTCGAACTGACCCTCATCGGCCCCGGCCCCGTCGTGCGCGCCGAAGCGGCCGCGGGCGACAAGTACGCAGCCTTCGACCTCGCGCTCGACAAGCTGGTCGAGCGCATCCGTCAGGCGAAGGACCGCAAGAAGATCCACCGCGGGGCCCGCCGTCCCGAGTCGCTCGGCGAGGCGACGAGCAACGGACGGGTGGCCGGACTCGTCCCGGCGAGCACCGCGCTGCTCGAAGCCGTCGCGACCGGCGAGATCCCTGTCGTCGCGGAGGAGGGCGAGGAGGCCGACTGGAGCCCCGTCGTCATCCGGCAGAAGGTGTTCCCCGCGGCGCGCATGACCCACGAGGATGCCGTCGACCACATGGAACTCGTCGGCCACGACTTCTTCCTCTTCATCGACGCCGTCACCGACAACCCGTCGGTCGTCTACCGCCGCAAGGGCTGGAACTACGGCGTCATCTCGCTCGACGAGCAGGCCGACGAAGTGGGCACGAAGCGGCGCCGGAGGTAGTCCGCTGGGAGCGAACCCTTCCCGCGCTCGCAGGATTCACCGACGTTGCGCTTGCTAGAGTCACATCGCGGTAACGGCCGCTGTCCAGCGTGCCGTCAGGAGCGAGTGGAGCACCCGTGGCGAACGTCCTGGAGAGAGTCCTCCGAGTCGGGGAGGGTCGCACCCTCCGGCGCCTGAAGCACTACGCCGAGGCGATCAACCACCTCGAGGAGCACTTCGAGGACCTGACCGACGACGAGCTGCGCGACGAGACGAAGCAGTTCCGCGACCGCTACGCCGACGGGGAGTCGCTCGACGACCTGCTGCCCGAGGCGTTCGCCGCCGTCCGCGAGGCGAGCAAGCGCACCCTGGGCCTGCGCCCGTTCGACGTGCAGCTGATGGGCGGCGCGAACCTGCACCTCGGCAACATCTCCGAGATGAAGACCGGTGAGGGCAAGACCCTGACCGCGACGACCGCCGCGTACCTCAACGCGATCGCCGGCAAGGGCGTGCACGTCGTCACCGTCAACGACTACCTCGCGTCGTACCAGTCGGAGCTGATGGGCCGCGTCTTCCGCGCCCTCGGGATGACGACCGGCTGCATCCTCTCCGGACAGACCCCGGCCGAGCGCCGCGAGCAGTACGCCGCCGACGTCACCTACGGCACCAACAACGAGTTCGGCTTCGACTACCTGCGCGACAACATGGCCTGGCAGACCCAGGACATGGTGCAGCGCGGCCACTTCTACGCCATCGTCGACGAGGTCGACTCGATCCTCATCGACGAGGCGCGCACCCCGCTCATCATCTCCGGCCCCGCGTCGGGCGAGGCGAACCGCTGGTTCGGCGAGTTCGCGAACGTCGCCAAGCGCCTCGTCGAGGGCGAGGACTACGAGGTCGACGAGAAGAAGCGCACCGTCGGCGTGCTCGAGCCCGGCATCGAGAAGGTCGAGGACTACCTCGGCATCGACAACCTCTACGAGTCGGCCAATACTCCGCTCATCTCGTTCCTCAACAACTCGATCAAGGCGAAGGCCCTGTTCAAGAAGGACAAGGACTACGTCGTGATGAACGGCGAGGTGCTCATCGTCGACGAGCACACCGGCCGCATCCTCGTCGGGCGCCGCTACTCCGAGGGCATCCACCAGGCGATCGAGGCCAAGGAGAACGTGCAGGTCAAGGCCGAGAACCAGACTCTCGCGACCGTCACCCTGCAGAACTACTTCCGCCTCTACACGAAGCTCGCCGGCATGACCGGTACCGCCGAGACCGAGGCCGCCGAGTTCATGTCGACCTACAAGCTCGGCGTCGTGCCGATCCCGACGAACAAGCCGATGGTGCGCGTCGACCAGTCCGACCTGGTCTACAAGAACGAGGCGATCAAGTTCGCCCAGGTGGTCGAGGACATCGTCGAGCGCCACCGCACCGGCCAGCCGGTGCTGGTCGGCACGACGAGCGTCGAGAAGAGCGACGAACTCTCGAAGCTGCTCGCCAAGCGCGGCATCAAGCACGAGGTGCTCAACGCCAAGAACCATGCGCGCGAGGCGGCGATCGTCGCCCAGGCCGGCCGGCTCGGCTCGGTCACCGTCGCGACCAACATGGCCGGCCGTGGCACCGACGTCATGCTCGGCGGCAACGCCGAGTTCCTCGCGACCGCGAAGATGCACGAGCGCGGGCTCTCCCCGGTCGAGACGCCGGAAGAGTACGAAGCCGCCTGGGACGACGTGTTCGCCCAGGTGAAGAAGGAGGTCGAGGAGGAGGCGGCGAAGGTCGTGGAGGCTGGCGGCCTCTACGTGCTCGGCACCGAGCGTCACGAGTCCCGCCGCATCGACAACCAGCTGCGGGGGCGGTCCGGCCGTCAGGGCGACCCGGGCGAGAGTCGCTTCTACCTGTCGCTGCAGGACGACCTCATGCGCCTGTTCAACGCGGGCGCCGTCGAGAACCTGCTCGGCCGCTCGGGCATCCCCGACGACGTCGCGATCGAGCACAAGTTCGTCTCGCGCGCGATCCGCTCCGCGCAGTCGCAGGTCGAGGGCCGCAACGCCGAGATCCGCAAGAACGTGCTCAAGTACGACGACGTGCTCAACCGCCAGCGCGACGCGATCTACACCGACCGCCGCCGCATCCTCGAGGGCGACGACCTGCACGAGCGCGTTCAGCAGTTCCTCCAGCGTGTGCTCACCGAGGTCATCGAGGAGCACACGGCCGAGGGCTCGAGCGACGACTGGGATCTCGACGCCCTGTGGACCGAGCTGAAGACCCTCTACCCGGTGTCGATCACGATCGACGAGGTGCTCAGCGAGGTCGGCAGCAAGGGCCAGCTGAAGGCGAAGCGGCTCACCGAGGAGATCCTCTCGGATGCCGAGGTCGCGTACCGCACGCGCGAGGAGCAGCTCGGTGCCCCCGCGATGCGCGAGCTCGAGCGCCGCGTCGTGCTGTCGGTCATCGACCGCAAGTGGCGCGACCACCTCTACGAGATGGACTACCTCAAGGACGGCATCGGCCTGCGCGCGATGGCGCAGCGCGACCCGCTGGTCGAGTACCAGCGCGAGGGCTACGCGCTCTTCCAGAGCATGATGGGCGCGATCCGCGAGGAGGCGATCGGCTTCCTGTTCAACCTCGAGGTGCAGGTCACCGGCGACGCCGCGGGGCAGGCGCGGATCGCCGCGCGCGGCCTCAACGCCGAGCAGCCGCCGCAGCAGAACCTGTCGTACTCGGCGCCGTCGGCGGATGCCCAGGGCGAGGTCGAGGTGCGCAACCAGCGCGGCCAGGTCGAGGCGCGGGCCACCGCCCTCGCCCAGCAGCAGGCGGCGCAGCAGAACGCGGCGTTCGCCCGACAGCAGGCTCCGCAGCAGCCGCAGGCGCCCCAGCCGACTCGTCCCGGTGCGGCTCCGGCCGCGCGCGGTGCGTTCGGTCAGAAGGAGGGCGGCCCGGCCGCCCCGGCGCCGCTGAACCGGGCGCAGCGCCGCGCGCAGGAGAAGAAGCGCTGACGTACTGAGGGGCGGGCCCCGGCCCGCCCCGTTCCCGCGTTCCCCCGCGGAGTCTTCTGCTCGCTAGAGGACGTGGACGGCGGTCGCCCGCCAGCGGCGGTCGAGGCCCTCGAGCCGCAGCGCGACCGCCCGCACGCGGGCCCGTCCGCGCACGACGACGGTCGCCTCGACGATGCCGTCCCGCGGCTCGCAGACGATCACCGATCCGATCGTGAACGTGGGTCGCAGCGCCGGGGCGCCCTTCGCCTGCCGCGCCCGCGACGAGAGCACGACGCGCTTGAGCAGGTGCCGGTAGACGTCGTCGGTGAGCCAGCGCGCGATCTGGTCGAGCTCGCGGGCGCCGGCGAGGATCTCGATGACGCAGCGCGTGAGGTTCTCGATGAGCGGCCGGGGGTCCGGCAGCGCCGACGTGGACGTCGGCTGCTGGTCGAAGAAGTCGTCGGCCGCGAAGTGCGGCTCCAGCTGGCGCGCGGCGGTGCCGTCGAAAGCACCCTGCATTGCCTGGGGGTGAGTCATCCGTAGCCTCCCTGATTGGGTTCCGGTTGCGTCCCGTCCCAGCGGGATGCCTCATCCGACCACGCCGACCCCGGGGCGTAAATGGGAACTACTTCCCACTGTGGATAACCTCGCCTGCCGGTTACCGGCCGTGGATAACGTCGCGCCGTGCGCTGGCAGAACCTCTTCGACGACCTCGAGAGCCAGCTCGAGTCCGAGCTCGGGGCCGAAGAGGTCGACCTGCTCGCCGAGGAGGAGCGGCTGCGGCTCGGGCGTCTGACCCTCCGCGACCGCATCCGCGCGCTGCACGCGGAGGCGCCGGCATCCGCTCTCGGCGTGACGCTGCGCTCGGGGGAGCGGGTCGCCCTGCGGATCGCGGCGATCGGTCGCGACTGGGTCGCCGGCGAGCTGGATGCGGGAACCCTCCGGTCGGCGATCATCCCGCTCGCGGCGGTGCTGAGCCTCGATCCCGTCGGGCACCAGCTCGGTGTGAGCCTGCGCGTCGACCCGGCACCGGAGCCGCCGACGGCGCTGTCGGCCCGGCTCGGCATCGCCTTCGTGCTCCGCGACCTCTGCCGCCGCCGGGCGGGCGTCGACCTGCACCTCGGCGGGGAGCGGCTGCACGGCACGATCGACCGGGTCGGTCGCGATCACCTCGACCTCGCCGAGCACGCCGCGGGAGAGCCCCGGCGCACCGCGGCGGTGGCCCGCATCCGGATCGTCGCCGTCGCCGGCCTCGACCTCGTGCGGTTCTAGCGCGGGCTACCGCTCGCCGAAGAGCTCGGTGACGTCGGCGTACTCGGCGGGCAGGTCGTCGCCGCCGTCTCGGGCGCCGCGACGTGGCTCGTCGACACCGGCGCGCAGATGATCCAGGGCCTCCTCAGCGGGCTCGCCTCGAACGCCTCGCAGGTCGCTGACTTCCTCCTCAACCTGATCCAGGACGCCGTCGGCGGCGTGCTCTCCTTCCTCGGCATTCACTCCCCGAGCCGCCTCTTCGCCGGGATCGGGAAGAACGTGCTGCGAGGGCTCGAAGGCGGTCTCCGCACGAGCAACAACCTGAAGCCGCTCATGGCCGGCCTCGCCTCCGATATGGAGGGAGCCTTCGGCGTTCAGCTTGCGATGCCGGACCTTCCCGACGGCTCGGGCGGCAAGTCGGTTTCTGGAAACTCGAAGCCGCAGCACGTCACGATCGTCAACATCACGCAGAACAACCCGCTGACACGCGACCCGCTGCAACAGCTCCGAGAGCAGAGCGAAGCGGTCGCCGCGGGCATCTGGGGCTTAGCGGGTCGAGCGCCTACCCCAGTTCCTTCCGCGCAACTGCGATGACCTGACGGAGCGCGCTCTCGGCCTCGGTTGTCGCTGCCCTGAAGCGGTCCGGCAGGTCGCCCTTGACCTCGAACCACCTCTTGCGCTCGGGCACGCTGTCGAGGATGTCCCGGGCGACCTCGATCTTGCTCTGCCAGACCCGATAAGCAGCAGCGAAATCTTCACTGGCATAAAGGTCGAGCACGAGCCATGCGTCGTATGACTCGACGTCCAAATCTGGCGGCTGGGAATGACGCACGAAGATGACGTCCGCGCCTGCGACGAATTCGGTCACCTCGATCGCCTGAGTGAGAAGGCGCTCGTAAGTCGCCTGGCGGCGCTCCTGTCGTCGCGTCTCGCCAGCCAAGCGGTCGGAGTGTTTGCGCTCGGCTCGCAGAGCCAAGATGGTGGCGGCGATGCCCGCTAGACCGACCGCCGCGGTCGGCACCTGATCGAGCCAATCCCAAGACACGCCGGAAGCATATCTGGGCCAGTAGGCGACTATCACCTGGAGGCGACGACGACCTCACTTGCCGCGTGAATCAGCTCGCACGCCATGCCGAATACCTGATTGCTGAAGGTGGCGGCATCGTCGCGCGAGCGATGAATTCGGCCCGTCGACCTAGATTCATCTTCGTTCGTGTAGTCCATGCTGTGAACTATGGAGTTCCGTGCCTTGAAGAAGTCATCGAGCGCGGACAGATCCCCGTCGGGCACCCGGGCTGACGGTATGCCGAGAGTATTGCGGAGCTTCTTCAGGTCACCCGAACCTTGATAGCTTGACCTCGTTCGCACGGCGATGTAATGCTTCAGCACCTCTCGCGACGGGTCCATCGAGATGACCGCTCGCTGGAGGTCGGCGTCCACCGTCTTTGCCGACATCCACTCTTTGAGCGACTGCTCGTACTGCGCTCGGGCCGCGTTTCGGGGCCGCGCCATATTCACCGGGCGCTCGATCAGATACTTCGCGGCGTCGCGCACAAGGCGCTTCATCGAGGCGTCCAACCCACTCGACGTGAAGACGATCGCGGACCCAAAATAGGTCTACCTCCTCGCCTCGAAGGCGACCCGCTGCGCTCAGGTTTGTCGACCGGCGATTGGTCGTGATGTTGTCCGCATAGTCAAAGATCGCGGCAACCGTCGCGTGTGCGCCCTTCAGAAACCGATAGGCGTTGCGGACCTCGGGTACTCGGCCCTTGGGGCCGTCCCGAAGTCCCTCTAGTTCAACAGTCAATTGGGGTTCCCCTTCCGCGTCGACAACATAGCGCTCGCGCTCGGCGACGCCCAGAACCGGCGTGATTTTGCGAAAGCGGCTTCTGACGGTCGGCTCTGGCAGACTCCTCTCAATCCGATCAGAAGGAGTCAGGGGAATGACGAAGTTCACTATCAACAAGGGCCGCGACAACGAGGTAAAGGTCGACGCCGACACGACGCAGGTCAGCGACGGATGGGTCAAGTTCTACGACGAGGACATGGAAGTCGTCTACGCGACCCCGGCGCAGTACGTCGTCTCGGTTGAGAAGGACGGCGTCGCTAGCTGACGGCCTTCGGGTTTCGGAAACTCGGCGCATGAAGCAGCCCGAGGTCGGCGAGCTGTGGCTCGACTTGCCCGCCTACGCGAAGACACGATCGCCGCGCCTTCTCCTTGTGACCGCCGTTGGCGACGACGCAGTCCAGGCGACGGCGATCGAGGGCGGTCAGCCGGGACCGAACGGGGTGCCGCTCCGCTACTTCGCCGAAAGCATGGTCTGGCAGGGGTACTGGTCGACGAAGCACCAGAAGCTCCCGCGCCTCGAAGCGCCGTTTCCGGGGCACACTCTGTCAAGCGTCCAGGGCGCTCACCACACTGAGAAGCTGCACGGGACCGCCGACCTCGTCAATTCGATCATTCACTCCTGGACCCCGCGGGCCGCCGAGCCTTTCAATGCCGAGCGGCAGCGGGTCGTCGGTGGAGACCTCCACAAGCCCGTGAGTCAGCTTCCGAGCGGAAGGCCATACCTGAAGCTGGTGTTCAAAATAAGAATCGACGGCGGTCCCTCACGCCGACCGGGGCGGAGTGAGGAGCTGTGGTATCAGAAACAAGGGAACGCCTGGTATCTCGTGCGAACGTTGGCCTGGCCCACGTCTGCTAAATAATCGACTGGCGCGAAATTCTGGAGCCAGTGGCGCGATATTTTGCGGGGTCGTACGTCCTTCAATGGGGCGGGCGCCCCCGCCGCCATTCCGGGTAAGTCGAAATGGCTTTCGGGAGCGCCCGCGTACTACTAGGCCGTAGCTAGGCCTGGTACGTCTGCCCGTAGAACAGACCCTTGTTGAGGCGCGCACTCCAGCCGAAGCGGAGACCGCAGAAGAAATTCCACATGGGGGGACTCACTTTCTTGCCCACCCGACGGCCCGCCGCCGAACCGTCTCGGGAAGGTGGGAGTTATCAAGTTACGATAGTTCTAAGGTTTGCTCAAGACGTTCATCTGTGAATATTCTGCGAGTTTGGCCGGCGGGTCAAACGTCTGCTAAAAGGTCGACTGGCGCGATCACCTCGACGTTGCCGAACACGCCGCGGGAGAGCCCCGGCGCACCGCGGCGGTGGCCCGCATCCGGATTGTCGCCGTCGCCGGCCTCGACCTGGTGCGGTTCTAGCCCAGTGCGGTTCTAGCGCGGGCTACCGTTCGCCGAAGAGCTCGGTGACGTCGGCGTACTCGGCCTGCTGCCACATGCCGCGGCGGCGGTTCTCCTCGTACTTGCCGTCGATGTAGGCCTGCAGCACCGAGGTCTCGATGCGCCACTGCCCGCTGACACCGACCTTGATCGCCGGGAGTTCGCCCGAGCGCACCAGCCCATAGGCCTGCCGCACGGAGATCGCCAATTCGCTCGCCACGTCGGCGAGGGTGAGGAAACGCGCCAGTCCGCCGGGATCGGAGTGCGTCATGCCCACGATTATCCGCCCGGCGTCCCCTCGCGCACCGGTCTGTGGACAACTTCTGCCGCCCGTTCGGGCACCGGGTGAGCATGGGCGCGTTCACGCCGGACGACGTGTTCACACCGGACCAAGGAGACACGCATGACCGACCCGACGCCTCGTCGACGCTTCGCGCTCGACCTGCGGCTCGTCCTCGGACTGCTGCTCGTCGCCGCCTCGGTCGCCGCCGTGACCCTGCTCGTCGGAGCCGCCGACACCCGGGTGGTGGTCTACGCGGCCGACGACGCGCTCGCCCCGGGCGACCGGATCGACGCGGACGACCTCGTCGAGCGCAGCGTCGCCCTCGACGGCGCCGAGGAACTCTACTTGCGCGTCGGAGCGGTGCCGGACGAGGGGTTCGTCGTCGCGCAGCCGGTCGCGGCCGGGCAGCTCGTGCCCGTCGCCGCGGCGGGGTCGGTCGACGGGCAACGGGCGACCTCGCTCGTGCTGCAGCTCGCCGGCCCGGTCAGCACGGTCGTCGAGACCGGCACCCTGGTGGATGTCTGGGGCGTGACCCTCCTCGACGGGAACGAGACGGGCACCCCTGTCGTGCTCGCGTCGCAGGCGACCGTCGTGCGGGTGCTCGAGGACGACACCCTCGTCGCGGGCACGGCGGCAGCGGCTTCGACCGTCGAAGTGCTCGTGCCGCGCAGCCGGGTCGCCCGGCTGCTCCAGGCGATCGCGCGCGGCGACGCGCTCGCGGTCGTGCCGTCCGGGCTGCCGCTGGGGGCGTCGTGACCGACGTCGGGCTCGCCCTCCCGGTCGCCGACGTCGACCGCCTCGGCGCCGAGGCGCAGCGCTTCGGGCACCGCGTCGTCGCCGAGGTCGCCGATGCCGACGCTCTCGCCCCGAAGATCGCCGTCGCGAAGCCGGAGGTCGTGATCGCGGCCGCCTCGGCCCCGCACCTGAGCGCCCGGCTCGTCGCGGCCTGCGACGCGCACGGCGTGCGGCTCGTCGTCGTCGGGGATTCGCCCCGCGAACGCCGATTCGCCGCGGGGCTCGGGGTCGTCGACCCGGTGCCGGGCCCACCCGCGTGGACGCTGCTCACGCCCGGGACGGGCATCCCGATCCAGCCCCCGCAGCCGACCGCGCTGCCGCCGCTGCCCGTGCCGGCGTCGTCGGACGCGCCGTCCACCGACGAGACGACGCGCCGCCCGGCGCGAACCCCCGTCACCCGCGGCGCCGTCATCGCCGTCTGGGGGCCGGCCGGCGCGCCGGGCCGCACGAGCCTGGCGATCGCGATCGCGGGTGAACTCGCCGCCTCGGGGCACTCGGTCGCGCTCGCCGACGCCGACACGCACGGGGCCGCGATCGCCCCCT
>CAZPJC010000051.1:12670-14397 GCA_964586645.1 uncultured Schumannella sp. | reverse complement strand
CGCGGCGACCGAGCCGTCGCCCAGGGCGACCGACTTCGCGAGGGCATCCTCGAAGGACACGCGCTGCGCCCGGTAGCCGGGGGTGTTGACGTTGGCGATGTTGTTCGCGACCGCCCGCTGCCGCGCGGCGAGTCCGTCGAGAGCGCTGTTCAGCGCCTTGAACGTGACGGAGTCGAACACGGACGTACCCTTCGCCTAGCGGGGAGGCGGCCGATCCGTGGCCAACTTGGAGAGCTATCCGTGCTCAGATCCGACTGTCGGCCGCGGCCTTCGGCGCGTAAGCGGGGGGCCTGCCCCACTCCGGGGGCCACTTCTCTCCTCTGCAGGACTGAGGTGTCACAAAGGGTCGCCCCGCGACGCGGAAGTCGACCCTTTGTGACACCTCAGGCGATGCGATCGAGGTAGACCGAGTCGGGGATGCGGACCGTCGCGGCCCTCGTCATCCCGATGTGCCGGGCAAGCTCGAGACGGAGCCGTTCGAGCTGCGCCATCGCCGCCTTCTGGGCTTCCAGGATCGCGAGGGCGCGACGACGCTCGGACTCGGGCATCGGGCCCGGGTCCCCGACCGGGATCAGGCCGGCGCGCTCGTCCTCGGACAGCACGACACCGGCCCCGGCGAGTTCGGCGGCGAGCAGGTCGACCCGGGCGAGCTGGAGCTCGAAATCCGCCAGGATCTCGAACCACCGGGCCCCGAGCTCGTCCGGCTCATCAGGCGACGACGGCAATGGACTGCCCCCCGTCGCTCTCCCGGACGGTGAGGTTCTGCGCGGCGGCGAGCCAGGCCCAGCGCAACGGGCCGAGCAGGTTCGCGCATTCACGGGTGCGTTCGACGTCGTGCCCGACGTTGGCCGCGATGAGCTGCTTCGTCAGGTAGCTGTAGATCGCCAGGAGGTCGGGGGCGCCCTTCCAGGCGGCGACGTCGAGCGAGGAGCTGAGTTCGGCGACGATGTCCTGCGCGTGCAGGAGGTTCGTGGATGCCGTCGCCCAGTCGTCGGAGACCTGTGCGGCCTCGGCGCGGGCGAGGTCGAGCAGCAGCCGGTCGTAGAGCATCGTGACCAGCTGCGCCGGACTGGCGGAGAGCACGCTCTCCCTCAGGAAGTCGTTGCTGGACGGATAGCTCACGACGAGCTCCCCGAGGTCGAGCTCAGCTGCGAGGTGAGCCAGGACGACTGGGACTGCAGGGCGGAGAGCGCGGTCTCCATCTGCGCGTACACCGACTCCAGGCGGGTGCGTCGCACGGCGAGCCGGTCGTCCCAGTCGGCGATCTGCTTCTGCAGGCCGGTGATCGAACTCTGCTTGCTCGTGATCCGCTGCGTGATCGTGCCGTCGATCTTGTTCGAGGCCTCGTCGGCGACGCCGGCGATCCGCGCGGAGATCTGCGCGAGCATGTCCTGCGTCTTCGCGGGGTCGGCGGCGAGTGCCGCGGCGAATGTGGTCGCGTCGAGCTCGATCGACCCGGTGCGGGTGATCGTGATGCCGATGGTCGACGGCGACGCGCCGCCGATCGGATCCATGACCGCCCGGCTGAGCGAGGCGCTGAGCGCGCGGATCTGGCCGTCGCCGGTGAACGAGCCCGAGCTCACGGCCGGGCTGCCGTCGGTGCCCGTCGTCGTGGTGACGGCCGACTTCGTGCGGATCGAGGTGAGGATGGCGTTGACCCCGCTGACGAGGTTCGTGGCGGCGTTCGTCGCGGTCGAGGTGCTGCGCGCGACCGACAGGGTCACCGG
>CAZPJC010000051.1:10757-12570 GCA_964586645.1 uncultured Schumannella sp. | reverse complement strand
GTCATCGCGGCGGTCACCGAGATCTGCGGCTTCGCGAGCCGGTCGACGGTGAAGGTCAGGGATCCCGGGGTCGCCGTGGCTTCGGCCGTGACGGCGACGCTCGACGCCGAGGCGGAGGCGGTGACGCTGCGGAGCTTGTCGGCCGTCGACCACGAGGTCGCGTTCGACGCGAGCGTGGCGACCGAGGAGTTGAGGGTCTGCAGGTCGGTGACGAGCTTCTGCGCCGTCGTGGCCTTGGTCGACAGGATCCGCTGCGTGCCCCCCTCGGCGTTGATGAGGGCGTCGATGAGCGACGTCGTGTCGAGGCCGGAGACCAGGCCGTCGATTCCCATCGCCATGAGGTGATCCTTTTCGTCGTCGCCCGGTCGGCGCCGGGCGGGGGATGCCGGTGCCCGGCCGGTCGCGCGAGGCGGCCGGCCGGACTCCGAACGGTGAATCGGGTGTTACTGGAGCAGCTGCAGAACGCTCTGCGGAGCCGACTTCGCCTGCGCGAGCATGGCGACACCGGCCTGCGAGAGGATCTGCGCACGGGTGAACTCGACCATCTCCGAGGCCATGTCGGTGTCGCGGATGCGGCTCTCCGACGCGGTGAGGTTCTCGGTCGCGACGTTGATCGTGTTGATCGCCGACTCGAACCGGTTCTGAACCGCACCGAGGTTGGCCCGAGCAGTCGAGACCGAGCTGATCTGAGTGTCGATCAGCGTGATCGAGGACTGCGCGGCCGAGTGGCTCGAGAAGTCGAGGGCCGCCGCAGCGCCGGCGCCGGCGGTGTAGCCGGTTCCCGCGACGGTGACCGCCGTGCTTCCGAACTTCGAGCGAACATCCAGGTCGCCGTCGGTGTTGACCGACGCGACGAAGTTGTTCGAGAAGCCCGCGTTGCCGTTGAGCGCCGAGGCGACCTCGCCGACGTTGCCGTAGGTACCGGCGGTACCCATGGCGACGGTCGAGACCACGCCACCCTGCGTGAAGGTCCAGCTGCCCGCGACGGTGCCAGCAGCAACGGCACCGGTGCGGGTGTAGAGACCCGTGTTCAGGTTGTCGGCGATCGCGCTGACATCCGCGCCCGAGAGGTCGACGCCGATGGAGCTCGTCGAGTCGCCGTCGGCACCGATCTGGAAGTGCAGGGTGCCGGCGGTGCCGTCGAGGAGCTTCGTGCCGTTGAAGTTGGTCGACGCGGAAATGCGGTCGAGCTCCTCCACCAGCTGGGTCGCCTCGGTCGTGATGTTGGCACGAGCCTCGGTGTTGTTGGAGTCGTTGGCGCCCTGGACGGCCAGGTCGCGGAGACGCTGCAGGATCGAGTGAGTCTCGCCCAGCGCGCCTTCCGCGGTCTGCACGACCGAGATGCCGTCCTGCGCGTTGCGGGCGGCGACCTTCAGGCCTCCGACCTGCGAACGCAGGCCCTCCGAGATGGCGAGCCCGGCCGCGTCGTCAGCCGCGCGGTTGATCCGGAGGCCGCTCGAGAGCTTCTCGAGAGACTTGTCCAGGTTCGACTGCGTGGCGGACAGGTTGCGGTACGCGTTGAGCGCGCCGATGTTGGTGTTGATCTGCATACCCATTGTGATTCCTCCATGATGTGGGTGTGGTGCGCCGGCCCATCCGTGGTCCGGTAACGAGCACTGTCGGTCGAGGGGACGTTTCCGTTAGGAGCGTTCCGCGCGGCGGTCAGCCGGCGGCCTGCATCTCGATGGCGCTTCCGAAGGCGGCGGGTGCCGCCGTGGCGGCCCGGAGGCGCGACGTGCCGAAGTCGGCGAGCGCGGCGAGGTAGGCGCTGCGGCGGGCCGGGGCGATGCGCGACGACGGCTCGACCGGCGCG
>CAZPJC010000051.1:0-10657 GCA_964586645.1 uncultured Schumannella sp. | reverse complement strand
GAGGTAGGCGCTGCGGCGGGCCGGGGCGATGCGCGACGACGGCTCGACCGGCGCGTCGCCCTCGTCGCCGTAGTGCGTCGCGATGCCGTCCTTGAGCAGGCGCATGGCCTCGGAGCGCATCTGCGAGACCGCCGAGTGGGTGATGCCCATCTCGGCCGCGAGTTCGGTGACGCTGCGATCCTCGAAGAAGATCTGCTCGATGAGGTAGCGCATCCGTTCGGGCAGGGCGTCGACCGCGGCCCGCACGAATGCGGTGCGCTCGCCGTCGATGATCGAGTCCTCGGGGCTCGCGATCTGTGCGGCGACGGTGTCGGTGACGTGCTCGTCGAGCGCGGTGGTCACGGTGCCGGCGTCGTCGAGGGCGGCCCGGGCGGTGGCGTTGTCGACGCCGAGCGCGTTGGCGAGTTCCCCGACTTCGGGGGTGCGGCCGAGCGCGAGGGTCAGGGTCTCCTGCACCGCGAGGGTCTCCTTGATGCGGGTGCGCATCGTGCGGGTCGCCCAGTCGGCGCTGCGCATCTCGTCGGCGATCGCGCCGGTGATGCGGCGACGGGCGTAGGCGCCGAACGGCACCCCGCGCTCGGGGTCGTAGGAGTCGGCGGCCATCACGAGGCCGAGCGACGCGGCCGAGGCGAGGTCGTCGCGCGACAGGTGCGTCGCCCGGCCCCAGATCTCGGAGACGAGATAGCCGACGAGCGGCAGGTTGTCGATGATCAGTTGGTCGCGCGCAGTCCGGCGCATGGCAGTCCCCCAAGCAGAGGTGGGTGCCGGGGATCGGGCGACCTTATTCGGGTTGGGTCGCCTGCATCGGACATCATCCATTCCCAGCATCCCGGTGGACCCCCAGCAGGTCCGCCGGAACTCGAGGTCCGACATCCGAAGAGAAGCAGGGTTGTCTACCCCCGTGCCACCCCCCACTTGGAGCGCGCCCCGTGCGGGGGGTCGGCGCGGGGTACAGCCGGGTACCGGCCCTGCGCCTTACGATTCGGGCAGGGCTGCCGATAGGTCTCTCCGAGGAAAGGAGGGCCGGAAATGGGTGCCCAGGAGCTGTCCACACTGCTCTGGCGTGAACGCGAGCTTCTCGAGCTGCTGCAGTTCAAGCTCGAAGAGGAGCGACTGCTGCTCACGGCCGGCAAATCGCGCTGGCTGCCCTTCGCGACCCGCGAGGTCGAGCAGGTGCTCGACCGTCTGCGCGCCTCCGGCCTGGAGCGCACGATCGCCGCCGGCGACGTCGCCGACGAATGGAACGCCGCCGAGCACACCTTGGGTGCCCTGATCGCCGCAGCCCCCACATCTGCCTGGCGGGAGACCTTCGAAGCCCACCAGCGCGCACTCACCGAGCTCACCTCCCAGATCGCCGAGGTGCGCGACGCCAACGTGCAGTATCTGCGCGCCGCGACCCAGTCGACGCAGGAGACGCTCGCGTCCCTCGATCTGACCTCCGGGCTCTACGACGCCCGGGGCGGATCCGCCACCGACGTGGCCCCCGGACGCATCCTGGACGGAGAGGGCTGATGGCCAGCACGTTCGGTCTGCTGTCGACCGCCGCCTCCGGTCTGCGCGCCGCACGGGCGGGAATGGATGTCGTCGGCCAGAACATCGCCAACCTCAACACCTCGGGGTACACGCGTCAGCGCGTCGAGACGAGCGCCCTCGCCCCCCTCCGCGGCGCCAACCAGCTCGACACCGCGTTCCGGGTCGGATCCGGGGTGTCGATCGACAGCGTCTCGCGCCTGTCCAACACCCTGCTCGAGAACCGCGTGCAGACCACGATGGCCGACAGCGGGCAGTCGTTCATCGCGACGACGGTCTACGGAACCCTCGAAGCCGCGATCGCGGAGCCGAGCGACAACGGGCTCTCGGCGTCGCTCTCCGACTTCTGGTCGGCCTGGCAGAACGTCTCCTCGCAGCCGACCGACGACTCGATCCGCGGGGTGCTCCTCGAGGAGGCGCAGAGCCTCGCCACGCGCATCTCGCAGACGGCGAGCGCGGTCGAGGCCACCTGGTCGAACGTGCGCTCCGATCTCGTCGACTCGGTCTCGGAGGTCAACGAGCTCAGCGTCCGGTTCGCGAACCTCAACTCCCAGATCACCCAGCTCGCCGCCGCGGGCGGTTCGACCAACGAGCTCCTCGACGAGCAGGCCCGGCTGGGTGCCGAGCTCGCCGGCCTGACCGGATCCACGCTCCGCCGTCATCCCGACGGCTCGGCCGACGTGATCCTCGGCGGCAACGCCCTCGTCACCGCCGACACCGCGCGGAAGCTCGTCGTGACCGGCACTCTGATCCCGGGCGCCGTCGGATCGGACCCCGTGACGATCGAGTGGGAGCACCACTCCGGGGTCGCGGCCGAGATCGGCGGAGGGGAGGTGGCCGGCCGTCTCGACGCGCTCTCGGCGACCGGTCCGCTGCGCGGCCAGCTGGATGCCCTCGACGCCGTCGCCACATCGCTCGCCGCGAAGGTGAACGCCCTCCACCAGGGCGGCGCCACCCGGGCCGGCGTGACGAACCTGGACTTCTTCTCCTTCGCCCCCGGCGTCCCCGCCGCGCACGGCCTCGCCGTCGTGCCCGCGAACGTCGACGCGATCGCCGCCGCGACCCCGTCCACCGGCGGTGCGGGCGGTCAGGTGGCCGACGCGATCGCCGACCTCCGGGACGCGACCGACGGTCCGGATGCGCTGTGGAACAGGTACGTCGTCGCACTCGGGACCGCATCCCGCGCCGCGACCTCGCGCTCGACCCTCGCCGATCAGGCCGCCGCCGGCGCCGCCGCCAACCTGCAGTCCGAGGCGGGCGTCGACATCGACGAGGAGACCGTGTCCCTCATGACCTATCAGCACGCCTATCAGGGCGCGGCCCGCGTGATGACGGCCGTCGACGAGATGCTCGACACCCTCATCAACCGCATGGGCCTCGTCGGGAGATGATGATGAACCGGATCACGAGTTCGATGATGACCGCGACGGCGCAGCGCAACCTCGCGCACTCGCAGGCCGCGCTCGCCCGCCTGCAGGACCAGGGCTCGAGCGGCGTGAAGCTGAGCAAGCCGTCCGACGACCCCGCCGCCACCGCCGCCGCGCTGCGCGTGCGCTCCGAGGCGCGCGCCAACGAGGTCTACTCGCGCAACGCCGACGACGCCCTCGGTTGGCTCGGCACCGTCGACACCGTGCTGGGCTCGTCGACCGACATCCTGCGCCGGGCGCGCGACCTCACGCTGCAGGGCGCGAACGACGGCGCGCAGTCCCCCGCGTCGCGCGAGGCCCTCGCCGTCGAGATCGATTCGCTGAAGGACGCGCTGCTCCAGCAGGCGAACACGCAGTACCTCGGCCGCAGCGTCTTCTCGGCGAATTCGCTCGCCGGCGAGGCGTTCGACGCGACCTACGCGCACAGCGGCGTCGCCGGCACGTCGCTCGAGCGCCGCATCGGATCCGACTCGAGCGTCACGGTCGACGGCGACGGCGTCGCGGCGTTCGGCGAGGGTGCGACGAGCGTCTTCGCCCTGCTCGACCGCATCTCGACCGACCTCCGGACGGGCACCGATGTGTCCGATCGCATCGGCGACATCGACGGATTCCTGTCCTCGATCTCGACGGAACGCTCGATCGCCGGCAGCCGCTACGCTCAGGTCGAACGAGGGAAGGACCTCCTGCTCATGTCGTCGAACGATCTCGAGTCGCGCCGCTCGGCGCTCGAGGACGCCGATCTGGGGCAGGTCATCATCGATCTGAAGATGCAGGAGGTGGCCTACCAGGCCGCCCTCTCCGTCACCGCCCGCGCCATCCCCTCGACGCTTCTGGAGTTCCTGTCGTGACCGCGACCCTGACTTTTGTCACCCCGCCGCCCGGACTCTCGCCGCACGTCGAGTTCGCCCTCGACGACATCGAGGGCGCTCCCGGGCTGCACACGCTGCGCGCGTCCTCGGATGCCAACGTGCGCCTGTTCGTGGTCGAAGCCGCGATGTACGTGCCCGACTACGCGCCCGCCTTCACCGAGGAGCATCTGCTGGATGTCGGCGTCGGCGCCCGCGCGGACGCCGAGGTGCTCGTCGTCACGACTCTCGACTCCGACGGCCCCGTCGTCAACCTGCTCGCGCCGGTGCTGGTGAACTCCGCCACGGGCGCCGCGACCCAGGTGATCCTCGACGGGTCGGACTTCCCGCTCCGCGCGCGCCTCGCCCGCACCGCATAGCGCGCGATCAGCCGGGCGAGCTCGCCCCGGCCCGATACTCGCTCGGGGTGAGTCCCGTCACCGCGCGGAACGTCCGACTGAACACGCTGGCATCGGAACTCCCGCAGCGCACGGCGATATCGGCCAGCGGCAACGAGGTCGCGACGAGCAGCCGTTGCGCGCGGCCGATCCGCACGTCGCGGATGTACGCCGCCGGGGTGGTGTCCCGTTCGGCGAAGACGTGGTGCACGGTTCGCACCGACACCCGCTCGGCGCTTCCGAGCGCGCTCACGTCCAGCCGCGGATCGTCGAGCCGCTCGTGCACGATCCGGTCGAACGACGCGAACAGGGCGGCGTGGCTGCGCGCACGGTTCGGTGCGGCGCGGTGATGCCGGAACACCGAGCCGAGCAGCTCGGTGGCGACCCGGAGCGCCTGGTCGGTGTCGGCGATCACCGGCCGCTCGGTGACGAGCGACCGCACGACCCGTGTGAAGGTGCGCAGCGCGGCATCGTGCCGGATGCGGAGCGGACGCGCGGCGAGCGCCGCGAGGGAACCGGCATCCAGCCCCAGTCGTTCGGTGGGCACCTGCAGGATCGCCAGCTCGGCCGGCTCCGGGAAGGTCAGTTCGTATTCGCGCCGGGTGAGATACAGCACGCCGTCGCCCGCGGCGAGCCGCGCCTGCCGACCGTCCTGCTCGACTCTGCTGAAGCCGCGCACCTGCACCGAGAACAGGGCCACGTCGTCGGGCGAGCTGCTCAGATGCTCGGCGGACCTCACGACCCGGCCCGCGCCGCTGCGGATCGCGGTGACGCCGCACTCCGCGTCTCCGCGGTGGTCCATCGTGCCGGCGAACGTCTCGACCGGGGACTCGATGCGCACCGGGACGAACGTCGTCGACGCGAGCGCCTCCCACTCGCCCACCGACGACACCGCGCGGATCACCATCGCCCCACGATCCCTCCCCCACGTGTCGGCGCCGGTTCGGGCGTGTGACGTTCGTGTTTCGCCGCGTCGTCGTGCAGGAATTGCACACCCGGATGCCGGATCCGCCTGCCGGGGCGGCTCGGCCCCGACATAGCCTGCGTGCCATTCGCATCCCGCGACCCCACGAAAGGACCCCCAATGTCATCCATCCGCGTCGCCGCCGTTCAGGCGGAACCGGTCTGGTTCGATCTCGCCGCGACGACCGAGAAGACGATCGCCCTCATCGCGCAGGCCGCCGCGGGCGGCGCTCAGCTGGTGGCGTTCCCCGAGACCTGGCTGCCGGGGTATCCGGGCTTCATCTGGGGCCAGAGCGCCCTCGAGCAGCTGCCGCTCGTGGCCCTCTACCGCAGCGCGTCGCCGACGGTCGACGGCCCCGAGCTCGCCGCCATCCGGGCCGCCGCCGCGCAGCACGAGATCACGGTCGTCCTCGGTTTCAGCGAGCGCGACAACGGCTCGCTCTACATGGCGCAGGCGATCATCGGCGCCGACGGCGAGTTGCTGCTGCACCGCCGCAAGCTCAAGCCGACCCATGTGGAGCGCACCATCTTCGGCGAGAGCGACGGGTCGGGTCTCGCGGTCGTCGACTCGCCGCTGGGGCGTCTCGGCGCGCTCAACTGCTGGGAGCACATGCAGCCGCTCGTGAAGTTCACGATGTACGCGCAGCACGAGCAGATCCACGTCGCCGGATGGCCGGCGCTCACCTCACCGGGGACCTCGCTGCTGCCGCAGCTCTCCGGCGCCGCGTGTCTGACCCTCAGCCGGGCATACGCCCTCGAGGGCAGCGTGTTCGTGCTCGTGCCGAACCAGCTCTTCCCGCGCGATCCCGCGACCGCGGACGTGACGCCGCCCGAGCTCTGCGCGCTCGTCTACGGGCCCGACGGAAGCATCGTCTCGGAGCCGATCGAGGTCGACGTCGAGGGCATCGCCTACGCCGATCTCGATCTCACGGCGGTGTCGGCCGCGAAGACCTTCGCCGACCCGGTGGGCCACTACAGCCGACCGGATGTCTTCCGTCTCACCGTCGATCGCACCGCGCGCCCGGTGGTGCGCCTCGAGAGCCCGGCGGCCGAGCCGCAGCCCGAGCCGGCGCGGGAGGAGGCGGTCCCCGCCTGAGCGGTGCCCGGAGGCGGGCGGCGGGCCGCATCACCGGGCTCACCGCCCGCCTACGCTGGAGCGCGTGACGGGTGAGCACTGGATCGGGCACCGCCGCGGCGACCGCGAACTGCTCGGCTGGATGCTCCCGGAGGGCGACGGCTTCGTCGTGATCGACCTGCTCGGCCGCCCGCGCACGCCCCCGCTCGAATGGCTCGACGCCGAGGAGTTCCTCGAGGAGCTCGGCATCGGGTACCTCGCCGACCGCTACCTCTACGACGGGCGGCCGGTGCGCATCGGCGAGGTCAGCACGACCGGTGTCACGGTGATCGCCGACGACTACGGTGCCGCGTCCAACGTGGGGGCGAACCCCGAGCGCTTCGCCCTCCCGTTCCCGGTGCCCGCCGACCTGCTGCGGCCGTTCGCGTGAGCCGCCTGCGCATCCTCTTCGTCACGGACCTCGCCTACGAGGCCCGCGGCCGCCGCTACGGCGACGAGGATGTCGACCTCACCCGCCGCCTGCGCGAGCACCTCGACGTCGCCACCTGCCACCCGCGCGACGCGGAGGCGCTGATGGATGCCTTCGACGTCGTCGTCGTGCGCAACACCGGACCCGTGCTCGGCTACCTCGACGCGTACGAGTCGTTCCGCGCGGCGGCGCTCGCGAACGGCGCGGCCGTGTTCACCGAACTGACCGGCCGCGCCGACCAGGCCGGCAAGCAGTACCTGCTCGACCTGTGGGAGGCGGGGTACCCGGTCATCCCGACCGTCTCCTCCCCCGCCGAGCTCGACCGCCTCCCCGACGTCGCCGACTACGTCGTCAAGCCGAAGCTCGGCGCCGACTCGCACGGCCTGCGGTTCCTCTCCACCGCCGAGGTGCGCGCGCTCCCCGCCGCCGACGACGTGCTCATCCAGCCGCGCATCCCGTTCGTCTACGAGGTGTCCTTCTACTTCGTGGACGACGCTTTCCAGTACGCGCTCTACGCCCCCGACCCCGCCGCCCGCTGGGAACTGGAGCCCTACGACCCGACGCCTGAGGACCTCGAGTTCGCCCAGCGGTTCATCGCCTGGAACGCGATCGAGCACGGCATCCAGAGAGTGGATGCCTGCCGCACCCCGTCCGGGGAGCTGCTGCTGGTCGAGCTGGAGGATCTCAACCCCTACCTCTCGCTCCACCTCGTCACCGAGGAGCAGCGGCAGCGGTTCGTGGATGCCATGGTCGCGTCGATCCAGGACCTTGCGCCGTCGGCGAGGTGATCTGGAGCGAAGGTCTTAGTCGGCAGTCGGGGATTCGACCTCGGCAACTTCCGTCATCTCAGCGATGTCGCTGGCCGAAACCGCGCCCGTGTTGCCCTCGATACGACGAAGATCCTCTTGAAGCGAGCGACGGCGCTTCTGAATCTGGGGGTCACCGTTCACGGTTTCGAAGTCAACCAGAAAAGCGATTGCGTCGTCGATTGTGGCGAACTCGCCGAAGCGCTGAGCGAGAGCGAGTCCAATCTGACCAAGGGTGACGTACCCGTAGAGATCCCGTCCGTACCGCGCGATGGAGTTCCGGATGGTGTTCTCCGCGTCCAGAAGCATCGCTTTGCGATCGCTCTCCTGAATCTGTTGCATGGTTTCCGCCTTGCGCATAGCGACGATCGCCTTGTACCGCATCATTACGGCGTCGGGACCCAGCGCGCGTTCGCAGGAGAGGATCTCTTGATTTGCTTCGGCGAGCATCTCGTTGTTCAGATAGAGGCGCACGAGGCGACGCCTTGGAGTCCTTTGCGCGGGGATGGTCGCGATCAGCCGTCGATAGAGAGCGACCTGCGCCTCAAGATCAGTGACGCGCTGGATGCCCCCCTCTTCCGTCGCGATGGCTATCGCGGTCTCGAGTTCGAGGCGAACTGAGGGGTTGAGCCCGTCGATCAACGAATACAGAAGCTCCTCAATCTCGCGCTGATCTGAGAACTTTAACCGAGCGATAATCCCGGCGATGACATCGTGGCGAGTGGTCCATCCGAAAATGCCTTGACGATCACTTACGACTTGCTCAAAGACGATTCCATCGAGGTTCGCAAGCAGCGCGTCGATTCCGGTGGCGTTAATGTTCAGGATCCGCATGATGAGCTGTCTGTGGACGTTCCCACCGAGCGCTTGAACGGCTGCGACGTGACGGTATACCTCTTGTGCCGCTCTCTCCAGCGCGAAGTATTCCTGCAACAGAATGTCGTCGAGGCTGTCGTTGGCAAAGATGTTCTTGAGGCAAACGAACATCTCGGAACTGCACTTGTCCCGCAACCGGGCTACTCTCTCGGCGCGGCCGAGAGACAAGAACTCTTGCTCAACCAAGGCCCGAATCTCGGGCTTCACGTCTACGAGAACGGCTAGCGCCTCCAGGTCGCCTCGGTCGAGCACAGAGAGACGAACGAGGGAGCCTCGGGAGAAGAAGCCGGGCGACTTCGCAGACACAGTCCACTTAGCTGCATCCGCCGTCACAACAACGCGCAAGTGCGGGCGATCGAGGGCACTGAGCCGATCTACGAGGCGATTGACTGCTCCAAGGTGGCGAACGCAATCATCGATAAGGAGAACGCCCTCATCGCCCGACAGACTGAGCCGACTCTCCACGCCTAACCATGCATCCACAGACAGCTCTTGTTCCGCCTGGTGCTCCCAACAACGGATCCCTCGGCTCGAGAGCCCCGCCATCAATGATCGGGCGAGAGTTGTCTTGCCCACTCCGCGAGCACCCTCCAAGACAATGAAGTAGCCACGCGCGCCCTTGAACGCCTCCTCGAGCCGCCTCTGTACGGTCCTAGCGATCACCAGGCCCTGCCGTATGTCCGCGTAGCTCGCAGGAGCGCCATTGAAGAGCCGAGTGACGTTCGGAGCCATCCCGGCGGCATGTTCCACGTCAATCGTCGTTAAGACCAGCTCGGAGGTGAGATGCGATGCGTGGCTCGATGTCGAGAAGGAAGGCGACTTCGAGGTCTTCCCCGCATTGATCAATGCGAGAAGGAAACTATCGAGATCGGAGTGGACGACCTGGATGCCAAGCCGCGAAAAGAGATCTGCACGATCTTCGGAGTAAGTGTGCACAAGTAGGAATATGCGAGTTGTGACTCCTTGCCCACGTAGCCCAGCGACCCGCTTACACATCTCTTTGAGATGACGGTCCGATAGCGACTGCCCGACAATCACGGTGTCACTAGTGAACATGTCTTGGCTCAACGCATTGAAGAGCGTCTGCCGATATCCGTCAAAGTCGTCGTAGTCACTTTCCGTGATAAGCATTCGACTTTGATGGCCATCGGCGATGTCCTGAGTTATACACCCATGAATCTTGTAGAGCGGGGTTCGAGCCGATCTAGGTATCGCTACGTCAAAGTTCGATCGATAGACGTCGAGCTCCCGACCCTTGGCAAGGTAGGCCTGCTCCACCAAGGTATCGAAGTTGGTGGTGTAGATAGAGAGCCAGTCGAACTCTGGTAGTTCGAGAAGTCCGGCCGTGGGTTTGACATCGGCAAGTGCCTTGCGAACCGCCGCCACCAAGGTCGACCTTCCCTTTCGGTTCTCAACGATCTGCCCGACTTCAGCGAGATCGTCGCCCTCCGGTTCGGGTGCGACAGAGCGGGCGACGGCCCGCGCTAGAGCTGCTCCACTCGGCGCACCTGACGGTATGGAGGCCCCAGCGCCGAACAGGAGAGTGGTGCGCGACGGCACAATCGACGCAGCAAGCTCTTCAACCTTCATTTGTTCAAAGTAACGCCTCCCATATGCCAACGCAGATGAAAATGTCCGACGCGTGCACTATCACTCGGGACTCTGACCCTTTGCAACGACGGAATCAGGTTGGAGAGGGCGCGAGCCAAAGATTCCGGCTCGCGAGGTAGGCCGCGAGGTGTTCGGCGATGTCCGCCGAATCCTGCCCCGCACCGCCGATGTACGTCGACCGGCGCCGCCGCAGCAGCGAGGTGCCCATCACGTACAGCCCGGGCGACTTCTCGACGACCCCGCCGGCGTGCGGCAGCCGCCCCTTGTAGTCGAGCACCGGCACCTCGAGCCAGGAGTAGTCGGGGCGGTACCCGGTCGCCCAGACGATCGTGCGGATGCCGGCATCCACCAGGTCGAGCGAGAGCGTCGGAGCCGCATCGACGACGGTCGGCTCGGACCGAGTGGGTTCCGGCAGCCCGTCGACACCGGCCGCGGCGGCCCAGTCGTCGAACCGATCGAGCAGTCTCTCGAGCTTCAGGTCGGCGAGCTTCACGGTGTTCGCGAGGCCGCCGGAGAACTGCGCGACGCCGTCGGCGATACGCCCGACCTTGCCGACGACCCGCACGCCGCGCGAGCGCAGCGAGTGGATGTCGACCGTCCGCTGGTCGTCGCTGCCGACGAGTTGCGGCGACGGCACGTGGCGGGCGCGGATGATGT
>CAZPJC010000050.1:0-14411 GCA_964586645.1 uncultured Schumannella sp. | reverse complement strand
AGGGCGCGATCGACATCGCGGGCGAGTTCGACGTCAAGCCGTGGGACATCGCCGCGCTCGTGCCGATCGTGCGCGAGGCGGGAGGCCGGGTGACGGATGCCGACGGCACCGGCGCCCTCGACACCCTGTCGGTGATCGCGACGAACGGGCTGCTGCACGACGCCGTGCTGGAGAGGCTGACGACACGGTGATCCGGGTCGCCGCCGTCGCCGCCGCGGTGCTCGTGCTCTCGGGCTGCAGTCTCCTCGGAGTCCCCGCCGACGACGGCGACGACGTGTTCTCGATCGTGGTCGGCGACTGCCTGAACGACGCCGACGTGCCCGACGAGGTCACGACCCTGCCGATCGTGGACTGCGCGGAGCCCCACGACTCCGAGGTCTTCGCCCGCACCGAGGCGGCCGGCGACGACTTCCCGGGAAGCGACGTGCTGCAGGGCACCCTCGTGGAGTTCTGCCGGGGCGACGCGTTCACCGAGTTCGTCGGCATCCCGTTCGCCGAGTCGCGCTACGGGACCCGCGGCTACTTCCCCACGTCCGAGAGCTGGGCGAACGGCGACCGCGAGCTGCTCTGCACCCTCGTCGACGAGAGCGGCGCCCGGCTCACCGGATCCCTGGCCGGCGTCGAGGAGTGACTACGTCGCGGCGACGAAGGTCTGCCGCTGCGAGCCCAGCCCGTCGACCCGGAGCTCGACGACGTCCCCCGGAGCGAGGAACCGGGGCGGGGTGAAGCCCGCCCCGACGCCGGGCGGCGTGCCGGTGGCGATGAGGTCGCCCGGCTCGAGCAGGAGGAACCTGCTCACGTAGCGCACGAGGTACACCGGGTCGAAGATCATCGTCGCGGTCGAGCCGTGCTGCCTAATCTCGCCGTTCACCGCGCTCGTCAGGGTCAGACCGCGCAGATCGGGGAACTCGTCGGGGGTGGCGAGCCACGGGCCCGTCGGGCAGAACGTGGGCGCCGACTTGCCCTTCATGAACTGACCCGAGCGTTCCTGCTGGAACTCGCGCTCGCTCACGTCGTTGACGAGGACGAAGCCGGCGATCGCCGCGGCGGCCTCCTCGTCGGTGCGCAGGTCGTGCGCGCGACGGCCGATCACGACGCCGAGCTCGACCTCGTAGTCGGTCTTGCGCGCGTCGCGCGGGATGACGACGTCGTCGTCGGGCCCGGTGATCGAATTGGGCGACTTGCTGAAGATGAGCGGCTCGGCCGGCACCTCGACGCCGATCTCGGGTGCGTGGGCGGCGAAGTTCATCCCGATGCCGATGATCTGATGCGGCCGCCCGATCGGCGCGCCGATCCGCTCCCCGGCGAAGCGCTCGACGCGGCCCGCCGCCACACGGCGCTCGACCTCGGGGCCGAGCCGGGCGATGCCGCCCGCGCCGAAGAACGCCTCGTCGAACCCGGGCGTCAGGTCGGAGACGTCGACATAGGTCTCGTCGTCGAGGCGGACGACGGGTCGCTCGGCGCCGCGCTGCCCGATGCGCATGAGTCTCACGTCAGCTCCCCCTCGTCGGCGCGCTCCAGCCGCGCGCCGAGTTCGGCGAGGAACCGCGACCCCTGCTCCCCGTCGACGACGCGGTGGTCGAACGACAGGCTCAGCGTCATGACCTCGCGCAGGGCGATCCCGCCCTCGAACTCCCACGGACGACGCTGCGCCGCGCCGAGCGCGAGGATACCGGCCTCCCCCGGGTTGAGGATCGGCGTGCCGGCTTCGACGCCGAAGACGCCGATGTTGGTGATCGTGAACGTGCCACCGGTGAGCCGCTCGGGGCTCGCCTTCCCCGCGCGGGCCTCGCTCGTCAGCTCGGCGAGCGCGGCGGCCATCTCCGGCAGCGCGAGCGTTCCCGCGTCCTTGACGTTCGGCACGACGAGGCCGCGGTCCGTCGCGGCGGCGATGCCGAGGTTGACGTAGCCGTACTGCACGATCTCCTGCGTGCCGTCCTCCCAGCGGGAGTTGAGCTCGGGATGCGCGGCGAGCCCGAGGCAGACGGCCCGCGACACGATCGCGAGCAGGCCGATCTTCGCGCCCGTCTCGGCGGTGAGCCGCGCGCTCAGCTCCCGCGCGGCGGTGACGTCGATCGTGTGGAACACCGTGACGTGCGGCGCCGTGAATGCGCTCGCGACCATCGCCGCGGCGGTGTGCTTGCGCACGCCGCGGATCGGGATGCGCGTCACCGGCCCGGAGTCGGTCACCCGGTTGGCGACCGCCGCCACATCGTCGCGCGTGATGAGCCCGTCGGGTCCGGTGCCGGTGACCCGCTCGAGATCGATGCCGAGCTGCCGGGCGAGATGCCGGACGGGCGGGGTCGACCGGGGACGCTCGGCGCGGTCGCGGCGCACGACCGGGGCCGCCGGCACGACGCCGGCCGGCACGCGGCGGGCCCGGCGGACCGGCCGGCCCGCGTGTTCGGGGCGGGCGCCGTACCCGACGAGATTGGGCTCCGGGGCGTCGTCCTCGGTCGTCGAGGACGGAGCAGGCGCCGTCACCGCGAAGGTGACCAGTCGGTCGCCGACGTTGACCGTCTCGCCCTCCCGGGCGTGCAGTTCGGCGACGACGCCCGCGTACGGCGACGGCAGCTCGACGAGTGCCTTGGCCGTCTCGACCTCGGCGATGATCTGGTTGAGCTCGACCGCATCGCCTTCCGCGATCCGCCAGGCGACGATGTCGGACTCGGTGAGGCCCTCGCCGAGGTCGGGGAGCCGGAACTCGCGCAGGGTCATGCGCGCTCCGCCGCCGCGGACGGAGCCGGGACGCGACCGAGCACCTGATCGACGCCGTAGAGGATGCGATCGAGGTCGGGCACGTGATGCTTCTCGAGCCGGGCGGGCGGGTAGACGATGTCGTGACCGGTGACCCGCACCGGGGCGGCCTCGAGGAAGTTGAAGCAGCGCTCGGTGATCGTCGCGGCGATCTCGGCGCCGAGCCCCGCGGTGAACGGCGCCTCGTGCGCGACGACGAGCCGGCCGGTGCGGCGCACGGATGCGGCGACGGTGTCGTAGTCGATCGGCGAGAGCGACCGCAGGTCGATCACCTCGATCGAGACGCCCTCCTCCGCGGCCGCGGTGGCGGCATCCAGAGCGGTGGGCACGAGCGCGCCGAACGTGACGAGCGTCACCTGATCACCGGCCCGCGCCACCCGCGCGGACCCCATCGGCAGCTCGACGGCCTCCTCGTCGACCTCGCCCTTGACGTGATAGCGGCGCTTGGGCTCGAAGAAGATGACGGGATCGTCGCAGGCGATCGCCTGCCGCAGCAGGGTGTGGGCGTCGTGCGGCGTCGACGCCGTGACGACGCGCAGCCCCGGGGTGTGCACGAAGAGCGCCTCGGGCGAGTCGGAGTGGTGCTCGGCCGACCCGATGCCGCCGCCGACCGGGATGCGGATCGTCAGCGGCAGCGTGACCGCGCCCCGGGTGCGGGAGTGCATCCGGGCGAGCTGGGAGACGATCTGGTCGAACGCGGGGTACACGAACCCGTCGAACTGGATCTCGCAGACCGGCCGGTAGCCGCGGAAGGCCAGACCGATCGCGGTGCCGAGGATCGCGGACTCCGCGAGCGGGGTGTCGACGACGCGGTGGGCGCCGAACTCCGCCTGCAATCCGTCGGTGATGCGGTACACGCCGCCGAGCACGCCGACGTCCTCGCCCATGACGACCACCTTCGGGTCGTCGGCGAGCGCGCGGTGCAGGCCGCGGTTGAGCGCCTTGCCCAGGGTCAGGACGCTCATTCGGCGAACCCGTCGAGGTAGCGGGCGTAGTCCTCGCGCTGACGGTCGACGGTCGCGTGCGGCTCGGCGTAGACGTGGTCGAAGACGGCGAGTGGGGGCGGGTCGGCGATCGCGAGGCAGCCGGCGCGCAGTTCCGCGGCGGCCGCATCCGACTCCGCCGCGATGCGTTCGTCGGCGCTCGTGTCCAGAACGCCCGCGGCACGGAGGTGCTCGCCGAGGCGGGAGATCGGGTCGCGTCGCTGCCACTGCGCGAGTTCGTCGGCGTCCCGGTACCGGGTCGGGTCGTCGGCGGTCGTGTGCGGCCCCATCCGGTAGGTCACGGCCTCGATGAACGTCGGACCGCCGCCCGCCCGCGCCCGTTCGAGAGCGATCGCCGTGGCGGCGGCGACCGCGAGCACGTCGTTGCCGTCGACGCGCATTGACGGGATGCCGAACCCCGTCGCCCGATCGGCGAGGTCCACCCGGGACTGCACCCGCACGGGCTCGGAGATCGCCCAGTGGTTGTTCTGGCAGAAGAACACGACCGGCACCGCGAACGACGCCGCGAACACCATCGCCTCGGAGACATCCCCCTCGCTCATCGCCCCGTCGCCGAAGTACGCGACCGCGACATCGTCGGACCCGTCGTTGCGGATCCCCATCGCGTAGCCGGTGGCGTGCAGGGCCTGCGCCCCGATGATCACCTGGGGCGTCGCCATGTTGATCGAGAACGGGTCCCAGCCGGATGCCGTCGTGCCGCGCCAGACCCGCACGAGGTCGGTGAGGTCCACGCCGCGCACATAGGCGACGGCGTGCTCGCGATAGCTGGAGAAGACGAAGTCGCCGGGGCGCAGCATCCGCGCCGACCCGATCTGGGCGGCCTCCTGACCCAGCAGCGGCGGCCAGAGCGCGAGCTCGCCCTGCCGCTGGAGCGCCGTCGCCTCGGCGTCGAGCCGGCGCACGACGACCATGTCGCGATAGAGGCCGAGCAGCTCGTCGCCGCCGAGGTGGGCGACGTGGGGATCGAACTCGGCCGACGGGATGCGTACACCCCGCTCATCGAGCACCTGCACGAACACGGCATCCACCCGTTCTTCGACGTCCCAGCGCACCGGTCGGGGTTCCGGGGCGTTGTCAGCCTAACGGGGGTGGGAGTGTGGTGACGTGCCCCGGTTGGTTGCACATGCCCCGGTTAGTTCGCGCGCATCTGCAACTGGAATGCGCGCGAAGGAGTGCGGACGGCGCGCAGCCCTGCCTCGAGGAGGATGCTGCGAAGTCGCGCGCTCGACGTGGCGTCAGTCCACTCCCAGCGAGCGACCTTGAGATCGATCGCTCGGAGCCGATTCTCCCGTCGCTTCTCGTCGACGACGACTTGCGCGGCATCCCGCCCGCCTCGGAGCTCCTCCCGAAGGTATTTGCCCGCGCCGTCGAACTCGCCGACCAGGCCGAACTCCGGCCAGAAGAAGTCGACGATTCCGATCAGACCCCGGGCGTCGCGGAACCGGCATTGCAGGTCGGGAGCAGGAAGGCCCGCCCGCCAGATCCCGACGCGGCTGAGCGACTCGCCCGCCGACCCCGACCGGGGGTCGGCGAAGCGCAGAGCCCACTCTCCGCGGACCGGGGCGCGGCTCGACGGCATCCCTCCCGCGTCCGCAACCAGCTGCTCCCGATCGAGCGACCAGTCGCTTCTCGCGAACGCGGCGTCGAGAACGGGGACGGCCGTCTCGGGCCTCGCCGTCGTCGCGACGTGGAGGACCGTGTCGTAGGGCGCCGTCACGAGAAGGCCGTCGACGCGGCGGAGATCGTCGGGGATGCCGACCGTGTGGCGGATCAGACCGTTACGGGATCGTCCTCCGACGGCTGTCGGCGCGACGCTGTGCGGCACGAGGAGACGCGTGGCGACGACCGGGAGACCCCAGACGAGAGCCGCGGACACATGGGAGAACACCGTGCCGGGGCGCAACAGCTCGTGCGCGCGCATCCGTGCCACGTGGCGTTGCTCGACATCGAGTCGCGCCCACTCCTCGGCCCCGAGATAGACGCCTCGGACGACGGGGAGGTATCGCCCGCGCGCCGCCTCCCGATACAGAGCCGCCCGCTCGCCCGGATTGGTGATCGAGCGAGTGAGCACGAAACGATCCCGCCATGTCTCATCATCCATCCGCTGAGGATGGATGATCTCACGGACTCCAGCGCGCGATCGTGCCGCCGGTGCGGACTGATGTTTCGCGCGGCGAGTGGGGAGGGATCATGCTCCGCGTTGTTGCAGATGCGCCGGAGACGACTGGTGCATGTGCAACTAATCGGAGCGGAAGGCGGGCGAACCCGTCAGCGACCTGCCGGCCAGTCGCGCGCCGGCGGGCCGACGTACAACTGCTGCGGGCGGCCGATCTTCGTCGCCGGGTCGGTGACCTGCTCGCGCCAGTGGGCGATCCAGCCGGGCAGCCGGCCGATCGCGAAGAGCACCGTGAACGTGCGCGCGGGGAAGCCCATCGCCTTGTAGATGACGCCCGTGTAGAAGTCGACGTTCGGGTACAGCTTGCGCTCGATGAAGTAGTCGTCGGCGAGCGCCGCCTCCTCGAGCTCCTTCGCGATGTCGAGCAGCGGGTCCTTCACGCCGAGGTCGGCGAGCACCTCGTCGGCGCTCTCCTTCACGAGCTTCGCGCGCGGGTCGAAGTTCTTGTAGACGCGGTGGCCGAAGCCCATCAGCTTGACCCCGTCCTCCTTGTTCTTCACGCGCTCGACGAACTTCTGCACGCTCTCGCCGGACTCCTGGATGCGGTGCAGCATCGAGAGCACCGCCTCGTTCGCGCCGCCGTGCAACGGACCGTACAGGGCGTTGATCCCGGCCGAGATGGAGGCGAAGATGTTCGCCTCGGTCGAGCCGACGAGACGCACGGTCGACGTCGACGCGTTCTGCTCGTGGTCCTCGTGCAGGATCAGCAGCCGGTCGAGGGCGTTCACCAGCACCGGGTTGATCTCGTACGGCTCGGCCATGTTGCCGAAGTTGAGCTTGAGGAAGTTCTCGACGAACGACAGCGAGTTGTCGGGGTAGAGGAACGCCTGGCCGAGCGACTTCTTGTGCGCATAGGCGGCGATGACCGGCAGCTTGGCGAGGAGGCGGACCGTGTTGATCTCGACCATCTCGGGGTTGTGCGGGTCGAGGTCGGCTTCGTAGTACGTCGACAGCGCGGAGACGGCCGAGGAGAGCACCGACATCGGGTGCGCCGTGTGCGGCAGCGCCGAGAAGAACGTCTTGAGGTCTTCGTGCAGCAGCGTGTGGTGCCGGATGCGGTTCTCGAAGTCGGCCAGTTCGCCCTGCGTGGGCAGTTCGCCGTAGATCAGCAGCCAGGCGACCTCGAGGTAGGTCGAGTTGCGGGCGAGGTCCTCGATCGCGTAGCCGCGATACCGCAGGATGCCCGCATCGCCGTCGATGTAGGTGATCGCGCTCTTCGTCGAGGCGGTGTTCACGAAGCCCTGATCGAGGGTGGTGAGGCCCGTCGACTTCATGAAGGTGGAGACGTCGACGCTGTCGCGGCCGTCGACCGCTCTGACGATCGGGAACTCGGCGATCGTGTCGCCGTGGGAGAACGTGGCCGTGTCCGGCCCTTCGGATTCGCTCACCCGTACAGCCTAGAGGGGCCCTGGAGGCATCATGACGACCCCCAAGAAAGCACGGCGTCAGTTGGAGGAAGACGCCAGACGCGCGACCGCGGCCGCGATCCGCTCGTCGGTCGCGGTGAGCGAGAACCGCACGTGCTCGCCGCTCGCCGCCCCATAGAACGAGCCCGGCGTCGCGAGGATGCCGAGGTCCGCGAGGGTCGCGATCGTGCTCCAGCAGTCCTCGCCCCGGGTCGCCCAGAGGTAGAGCCCCGCCCGGCTCCCGTCGATCCGGAAGCCCGCGGTCTCGAGCGCCGCGCGGAGGGCTGCACGGCGCTGCCCGTAGCGCGCCTTCTGCTCGGCGACGTGCGCGTCGTCACCGAGCGCGACGGCCATCGCGTGCTGCACGGGGGCGGGCGGGATCAGTCCCGCGTGCTTGCGCGCCTCGAGGATCTCGGCGATCAGGTCGCTGCACCCGGCCACGAACCCGGCGCGGTAGCCCGCGAGGTTGGATCGCTTGGAGAGCGAGTGCACCGCGAGAGTGAGCCGGCGCGACCCCTGGGTGACCTCGGGATGGAGGATCGACGGCGTCGCCGCGTCGCCCTCCCAGTTGAGCTCGGTGTAGCACTCGTCGTTCGCGATGACCGCCCCGATCTCCCGGGCGCGCACGACCGCGCGGCGGAGGAACTCGAGCCCGTGCACGGTGCCGTCGGGATTGCCCGGGCTGTTGAGCCATACGAGCTTCGTCGCCGCGGGCCAGTCGTCGGGGTCGTCGGCGGCGACCGGCTCGGCCCCCGCGATCCGCGCGCCGACCTCGTAGGTCGGGTAGGCGACGGTCGGGTGGACGACGACGTCGCCCGCGCCGAGGCCGAGCAGCGTCGGCAGCGTCGCGATGAACTCCTTCGAGCCGATCGTCGGGATCGCGTTCTCCACGCCGATCTCGACGCCGTGCCGGGCGTACCAGCCGACGATCGCGGCCCGCACCTCGGGGCTGCCCTGGGTCGCCGGGTAGCCGGGGGTGTCGACGGCGGCAGCCAGGGCATCGCGGATCAGCGCGGGGACGGGGTCGACCGGGGACCCGATCGCGAGATCGACGATGCCGTCGGGGTGCGCCGCCGCCGCCTCTCGGAACGGCAGCAGCGAGTTCCAGGGGAAGTCGGGGAGCGCGAGGGGCACGGCGGCCGCGCGCTCAGTGGGCCTGGGGAGGCAGAGCCGCGATGATCGCGTGGTCGCCCGGCAGGACGCCGACCTTCGCCGCACCGCCCGGCGAGCCGACCTCGGCGAAGAACTCGACGTTGGCCGTGTAGTAGTCCGACCACTTGTCGGGCAGGTCGTCCTCGTAGTAGATCGCCTCGACCGGGCAGACGGGTTCGCAGGCGCCGCAGTCGACGCACTCGTCGGGCTGGATGTAGAGCATCCGATCGCCCTCGTAGATGCAGTCGACAGGGCACTCGTCGATGCAGGCGCGGTCTTTGACATCCACGCACGGGAGAGCGATCACGTACGTCACCCGCTCAGTCTACGAAGTGAGACGGGTGCCGGCTGGTTAGGGTAGCCTTTCCAATTGTGCTCGCCACTTTCCTGATCGGACTCCGCGAGGGTCTCGAGGCGGCCCTCGTCATCGGAATCGTCGTCGCCTACCTGACGAAGACGGGTCGGCGCCGATACCTGCCGCGGCTGTGGATCGGCGTCGGAGCCGCGATCACCCTGTCGCTGGTCCTCGGCGCGATCCTCACCTTCGGCGCCTACGGGCTCTCGTTCGAGGCCCAGGAGATCATCGGCGGCTCGATCTCGGTCGTCGCCGTCGGCTTCATGACCTGGATGACCTTCTTCATGGCGCGCACCGCCCCGACGATGAAGAAGGACCTCGAATCCGGGGTCGAGACCGCCCTCGCCGGCGGGGTCGGCGCGCTCATCGCCCTCGCCTTCATCTCCGTCGCCCGCGAAGGCATCGAGACGGCGCTGTTCCTCTGGGCCGCGGCGAAGGAGGCCGGCGAGACTCCGCTGGCCGTGACCGGGGCGGTGCTCGGCATCCTCGTCGCCGTCGTCCTCGGCTGGCTCCTGTCGCACGGGATGCTGCGCATCGACCTCGGCCGGTTCTTCCGCGTCGTCGGGGCGAGCCTCATCGTCGTCGCGGGCGGCGTGCTCGCCTACGGCATCCACGACCTGCAGGAGGCCCGCGTGCTGCCGGGCCCGTTCTCGCCCGCGCCCGCCGGCTCGCCGGTCCCCGGTCTCTACGGCGACGGCGCGTGGGCGTTCCGCATCGGCGACGTCATCCCGCCGGACGGTCCGCTCGCCGCGATCCTGAAGGGCACGATCGGCTTCTCGCCCGAGATGACCTGGCTCGAGATCGCCGCCTGGGTGCTCTACATCGCGGTCGTCGTGCCGCTGTTCGTGCGCGCGACCCTGCGACCGCGCAGCCCGCGCCCGGCACGGGTGCCGGCCCCGGCATCCTGACCCACCCACCGATCCAGGGAGAGAAATGAACACGAGGCACATTCCCGCCGCGTTGGCGCTCGTCGCCGCCGGCGGCCTGCTCGCCGGCTGCGTGCCGAACACCCCGGCCGGCGCCGACGCGACCGTGATCGCCGTCGACAGCAGCGCCGACGACTGCGTGGTCGACACCGCGACCGTCCCGAGCGGCACCGTGACCTTCACCGTCACCAACTCCGGGGATCGCATCACCGAGTTCTACCTGCTCGGCGAGGACGGACTCTCGATCGTCTCGGAGGTCGAGAACATCGCCCCGGGCTCCACCCGCGACCTGACCGTCGTCGCCCAGCCCGGCAGCTACTTCACCGAGTGCAAGCCCGGCATGATCGGCGCCGGCGTCGGCACCGCCGGCTTCACCGTCACCGGCGACGCCGTGCAGGTGAACGAGGACCAGGAGGAGGCGATCGCGGCCGCCGTCGCCTCGTACACCGCCTACACGAAGGACCAGGTCGCGCAGCTCGTCCCGGCCGTCGAGGACTTCGTCGCGGCCTACGTCGCCGGCGACGACGACACGGCGCGCCGCCTGTTCGCCCCGGCGCGGGTGTTCTACGAGCGCATCGAGCCGACGGCCGCCCAGTTCGGCGACCTCGACCCGGCGATCGACTACCGCAAGCCCGGCGCCGACGCGGAGGGGCTCGAGTTCACGGGCTTCCACCGCATCGAGGCCGACCTGTGGCTCGCCGCCGCCCAGGCGAACTACCCGGGCGAGTTCGAGGCGCTCGACCCGGCCGGACGGCAGGAGGTCGGCTCCCAGCTCGTCGCCGACGTCACCGAGCTCTACGACCTCGTCTACGCCGACGACTTCGAACTCGCGATCGCCGACATCACCAACGGCGCGATCGGCCTGCTCGACGAGGTCTCGGCGCCCGACGGCAAGCTGCCCGGCGAGGAGAACGAGTTCTCGCACACCGACCTCTCGGACTTCTACGCCAACGTCGAGGGTGCCGAGGTGGCGTATCTCGCGGTGCGCGACCTCGCCGCGTCGGCGGGTGCCGACGGCGAGGCGCTCGTCGCCGAGCTGGACGAGCAGTTCGCCGCGATGAAGGAGCTGCTGAACACGTACGGCGACTACGCGGCGGGCTTCGCCGACTACTCGACGGTGACGCAGGACGAGCGCAACGAGCTGGGCGCCCAGCTGAATGCGCTGTCGGAGCCGCTCTCGCAGCTGACCGGCACCGTCCTGGGCATCCCGTCAGAATGAGATCATGACCGAACGCGGGCCGGGAGATCGCTCTCCGAAGGACGGCATCTCCCGGCGGGCGGCCCTCGGCATCCTCGGCGCGGGCACCGCGGGCGCGGGCTTCGCCGCGGGCGCCGCGACCACCGCATCGCTCTCCGCCGGGGCCTCCCCCGAAGGCGACCCGCGCGACGCGTATCCGTTCTACGGCGAACACCAGGCGGGCATCACGACCCCGGTGCAGGACAGGCTGCACTTCGCCGCGTTCGACCTGACGAGCACCGCCGACCGCGACGACCTCATCCAGCTCCTGAAGGACTGGACGGATGCCGCCGCCGCGATGACCCAGGGCCTCGAGATCGGCGACGGAGCCGTCGACGGCGGTCCGCTCCTGCCGCCCGACGACACCGGCGAGGCGCGCGGCCTCCCGCCGAGCGGACTCACGATCACGATCGGCTTCGGGCCGACGCTGTTCGACGATCGCTTCGGCCTCGCCGACCGCAGACCCGACGACCTCGAGCCGCTGCCGCTCTTCGCCTTCGACCTGCTCGAGGAGCCCATCTCGGGCGGCGACCTCTGCGTGCAGGCCTGCGCCCACGACCCGCAGGTCGCCGTGCACGCGATCCGCAACCTCACCCGCCTCGCCTTCGGCACCGCCCGCATCCGCTGGAGTCAGCTCGGATTCGGGCGCACCTCGTCGACCTCCACCGCCCAGGTCACGTCCCGCAACCTGTTCGGCTTCAAGGACGGCACCGCGAACCTCAAGTCCCAGGAGGAGTCGGCCGTCGACGAGTTCGTCTGGGTCGGCGACGAGGACCAGGGCTGGATGACCGGAGGCACCTACCTGGTCACCCGCAAGATCGTGATGACGATCGAGAACTGGGACCGCGTCGCCCTCGCCGAGCAGGAGGACATCATCGGGCGGTCGAAGGGCGAAGGGGCGCCGCTGAGCGGCTCAGCCGAGTTCGACGAGCCCGACTTCGAGCTCGGCACGACCGGCGGCGAGAAGGTCATCCCGGCCGACTCGCACGTGCGGCTCGCGCATCCGGCGACGAGCGGCACCCGCATCCTCCGCCGTGGCTACAACTTCGTCGACGGCTCGAACGATCTCGGCCAGCTCGCGGCGGGGCTGTTCTTCATCTCGATGCAGCGCTCCCCCGAGCAGTTCAGCGCCGTGCAGCGCTCCCTCGCGACGGATGCGATGAACGAGTACATCCGTCACGTCTCGTCGGCCGTGTTCGCCGTCCCCCCCGGAGCCCGCGAGGGCTCGTACGTCGGCGCGGCGCTCTTCGACTGAGCCCGGGGCCGGCCGAACGGCCAGCCGATGATCACGATCGCGAGGACCGTCGGGGCGAGCACCCAGATGTATCCGAGGGGGTCGGTCTCCAGGTAGAGCGAGCCGTTGGTACCGGGCAGCACGAGGATGCCGGCGCCGACGAGCAGCCCGGCCGCCGCGGCCATCGGCGGCACCCGCTCCTCGAACGCGAGCCGCATCCCGGCGAGGAGCGCGGCGACGATCTCGAGCCCGCCGATGAGGCCGAGCGGGATGGTCGCCGGCCCCACCTCGACGAGGTACTGCCGATGCGTGAAGGTCAGCACGAAACCCATCGCCGCGCCCGCCGCGAACGACAGCACGACGGTGAAGCCCCGGGCCAGGGCGCTCATCCCGCCGCCGCGTCCCGGAGCCGGATCACGGCGCGCTCCGCGCGACGGTGTAGTTCGCCGTCCAGCCGTCGCCCGCCTTCGCGAGCAGCACGTTCACGACGAGGTCGCCCTTCGTGTAGGTGAGCGTGCCTCCCTCCTCGGTGACCCCGCCCACTCCGGGCGACGTGAAGCCGGCCCCCTCGAGCTGGGCCGCGATCGAGTCGGGCGCCGACGGGTCGGACACGGTGATGAGCACGTTCCAGACCCGCTCCCCGCCGTCCGACGAGATCGCGGAGCCGTTGACCACGTCGCCGTCGGCGAGCGGCACCTCGGCCGGGAAGTCGTCGGGGACGGTGGTGCCGCCGAGGTCGATGTCGCCTCCGGTCTGGCTCTCGATGACGCCTTCCACCATGGAGCACCCGGTGAGCGTCAGCGGCGCCGAGACGAGCAGCGCGAGGGCCAGCGCGACCGCGGGGAGGCGCGAGGCGCGGGCGCTCACTGCTGCACCTGGATCTGGTAGTGCACGAGCCAGCGACCCTCGTCGTCCTCCTCGGTGGCGACGATGATCACGATGTAGTCCTCGTTCTCCCAGAAGATCTGACTCTCGTTCGTGAAGCCGGCCTGCTCGAGCAGGTCGGGTGCCGACTTCGCGGTCGCCTCGTCGGCGGTGTAGATCGTCGCCGTCCAGGCCTGGCCGTTGGAGATCGACATGCTCGGCCCGACCTCGCCCGGCACGAGCGGAACGGCGTCCGGGAAGTCCGGGGGCAACGATCCCGACTCGAAGTCGATGCCGTCGTCGGAACCCTCGACGATGTCCTCGACGAGCTCGTCCGATCCGCCGCCCGAGTCACCCGGGACGTTCGGCAGACCGGGGATGCCGAAGCATCCGGTGAGCGTGAGCGCGAGCGGGATGATCCCGATCGCGAGCAACCACGGACGGACGTTCTTCTTCACCATGTCGTGCTCCTCGCCTCGTTACCCGGGAGGATACCCGCCCGGTACGTCGTCACGACGAACCGGGCGCACCGCGAGGTTGACGCGGGCTTCGCTAGCCCTGCTTCTTCGAACGCGACAGGTTGCGCGCGCGCTGCGAGGCGACCAGCTCGACCTTGCGGATGCGCACGACCTCGGGGGTGACCTCGACGCACTCGTCCTCGCGGGCGAACTCGAGGCACTCCTCGAGCGTCAGCTCGCGCGACGGCGTCATCTTCTCGAAGTTGTCCGAGGTGGAGGAGCGGATGTTGGTGAGCTGCTTCTCCTTCGTGATGTTCACGTCCATGTCGTCGGCGCGCGAGTTCTCGCCGATGACCATGCCCTCGTAGACCTCCTGCGTGGGCTTCACGAAGAACGACATGCGCTCCTGGAGCTGCACGATCGCGTTCGGCGTCACGACGCCCGCGCGGTCGGCGACGATCGACCCGTTCGTGCGGGTCGTGATCGTGCCCGCCCACGGCTCGTAGCCGTGCGAGATCGCGTTCGCGATGCCGGTGCCGCGGGTGATCGTGAGGAACTCGGTGCGGAAGCCGATGAGGCCGCGCGACGGGACGATGAACTCCATCCGCACCCAGCCGGTGCCGTGGTTCGTCATCGTGTCCATGCGACCCTTGCGGGCGGCGAGCAGCTGGGTGATCGCGCCGAGGTGCTCCTCGGGCGCGTCGATCGTCAGGTGCTCGAACGGCTCGTACGTCTTGCCGTCGATCTGCTTCGTCACGACCTGCGGCTTGCCGACGGTGAGCTCGAAGCCCTCGCGCCGCATGTTCTCGACGAGGATCGCGAGAGCCAGCTCCCCGCGGCCC
>CAZPJC010000049.1:7772-14678 GCA_964586645.1 uncultured Schumannella sp. | reverse complement strand
GCATGGCCGCCGATCCCGACTCGGAGTGGATCGACGCCTACGCCCCGGGCGAGGAGGGAACCCTCACCGGCGAGGCCGTCACCCTCGACCTTCACCCGACGGGATTCGTGCTCCGCGCGGCCGGCGCCCTCATCGATGCCCTCGCCACGCTCGTCGCGCTGATCATCGCGCTGATGTTCGTGCTCATCATCACGGCGTCGCTGGGCACCGAGGAGGCGGTGGTCGCGGCCCTCGTCGTCGTGACGATCGTCGTGTGCTTCGTCGGCATCCCGATCACCGTCGAGACCCTCACGAAGGGCAGATCGCTCGGCAAGCTCGTCGTCGGCGGGCGCATCGTGCGGCTCGACGGCGGATCGATCGGCCTGCGCCAGGCGTCGATCCGCGCCCTCGTCGGGGTGATCGAGTTCTACACGCCGCCGCTGTTCGGCGGCACCGCCGCGCTGTTCGGGCTGCTCACCGCCCGCACCCAGCGGATGGGCGACCTCCTCGCCGGCACCTACTGCCAGTACGAGCGCGTGTCGGGGCGGGTCATGCCGCTGTTCGGCCTCCCCCCGGAGCTCACCGCCTGGGGACGGGTCGTCGACGTCGCGCGGATGCCGACGCAGCTCTCCCGACGGATCGCCCAGTTCCTCGCCCAGGCCACCCAGTACCCCGCCGATCGGCGCGCGCGGCTCGCCGCCGACCTGGCCGCCGAGGCGTCGGAGTTCGTCGCGCCGATCCCGCCGGTCACCCCCGAGTTGTTCCTCGCCGGGATCACGGTCGTGCGGCGCGAGCGCGAGGCCGAGGCGCTCCGGCTCGAGCGCGAGAGGCTCGAGCGCCTGCAGCCCGCCCTCCGCGGCACCCCCCACGACTTCCCCGAGCGCACCGCGGGTTGAGTGCCGCGCAGCGGTGTATCGAAACCCACCACCCGAGTAGCTCGGGGGCGGTTTCGATACACCGCGCTTGCGCGCGGCACTCAACCCGCGGTCGCGGCTAGCGGTTGGAACCGGCCAGGAGGGCCTGCACGAAGTAGCGCTGGAACGCGAAGAACACGATGAGCGGCACGATCATCGACAGGAACGCTCCCGCCGACAGCACATCGATGTTCGCCCCGAACTGGCGCAGCTGACTCTGGATCGCGACCGTGAGGGGCTGCGACCGCGAGTTCGTGAAGATGAGCGCGATCAGCAGGTCGTTCCACGTCCACAGGAACTGGAAGATCGCGAGCGACGCGATCGCCGGCAGCCCGAGGGGCAGCACGACCTGACGGAAGATGCGGAACTCGCTCGCCCCGTCGAGCCGCGCCGCTTCGAGCAGCTCGGCCGGCACCTGGGAGAAGAAGTTCCGCATCAGGAAGATCGCGAACGGCAATCCGAACGCCGTGTGATAGATGATCACGCCGAGCACCGACCCGAAGATCCCGAGCGCCCCGAACAGCTGCGCGAGCGGGATGAGCGCGACCTGCAGCGGCACGGCGAGCAGCACGACGATCGCGATGAACAGCCAGTCGCGGCCCGGGAACTGCACCCAGGCGAGCGCGTGACCGGCGAGCGAGCCGATCAGCACGACGAGGATCGTCGTCGGCACCGTGATCAGGATCGTGTTGCCGATGGAGCCGAGGATCGTCGGGTTCGTCAGCAGGTTCGCGTAGTTGTCGAGCGTCAGCTGCGCGGGCGCGGTGAACACCGTCCACCAGCCCGACGTGCCCGAGTCGCTCGCGGAGCGCAGCGACGACAGGAACAGCCCGATCGACGGCACGAGCCAGAACAGCGCGATGACGATGAGCACGACCTGCACGACGGTCTTGCCGAGGAACGACACGATCTTCTGGCCGACGGTGCGGGGGCGCTGCCCGGCCCGGACCTCCGCCGCGCTCGCCTTGGCACGACTCTTCAGCACTTCGGCGGCGGTCATGACTGCCTCTCCTGCCGCAGGCGGCGCACGTTGATGATCATCGCCGGCAGCACGAGCAGCAGCAGCAGGATGGCGAGCGCGCTCCCGAGCCCCTGGTCGTTGCCGCCGCCGAACGAGACCGTCCACATCTCGACCGCGATGACGTTCGCCGCCGGTTTCGAGGCGCCGGGTGGGATCACGTAGACGAGGTCGAAGATCTTCAGCACGTTGATGATGAGCGTGACGAGCACCACGACGAGCACGGGGGCGAGCAGCGGCGCGGTGATCCGCGTGAACACCTGCCACTCGCTCGCGCCGTCGGTGCGCGCGGCCTCCTGCAGCGACCTGTCGATCGCCGAGAGTCCCGACGCGATCATGATCATCGCGAAGCCCGCCCAGATCCAGACGTAGCTCAGGATGATGACCGACGTGATGAGACCCGACGACAGCCAGGAGACGCCCTGGCCGCCCGCGACGAAGTTGGTCGCCGGCAGCGCGATCGTGTACTCGCCGTCGGCGAGACCCTCGATCACGTAGGTGCCGTCCGCCGCGGTCGTCGCGCTCCCGACGACGTTGCCGGAGGAGTCGACGGCGTGCACCGTCATCCCGGGAAGGCCGAACTTGCCGTCCTCGATCTCGCCGGGGGTCCCCCCGCCGCCGCGGATGTTGTCGAGGTAGACGGTGCCGGCGATCGCGTCCCCGCCCGGGTCGTCGGCCTCGACGGCCTGGGCCGCCTCCTCGGGCACGTCGCCCGCGCGCACCCCGACGAGCGGGAAGTCCTGGATGCCGCCGGGGGCGACGGCGTCGGCTCCGCCGATCGAGCCGTCCTCGGTGATCAGCGGCCCGTCGGGACGCGGACGGGCGCCCTCGTAGTTCGACGCCTCCCCGCCGAAGGCGTTCTGCACGGCGACGATGCCGGCGTTGACCGCTCCGAGCTCGGGGTTCTCCTGGAACAGCGAGCGGAAGATGACGCCCGCCGCGAGCATCGAGATGGCCATCGGCATGAAGACGATGAGCTTGAAGGCGGTCCCCCACCTCACCTTGTCGGCGAGCACGGCGAAGATCAGCCCGAGGATCGTGCACACCGCGGGCGCGACGACGACCCAGATGACGTTGTTGCGGATCGCGGTGAACGTCGAGTCGTTCGTGAACATCCGCGCGTAGTTCTCGAACCCGACGAACCCGTCGCCGGTCTTGTCGAAGAGCGAGCGGATCAGCGTGTAGACGATCGGGTAGACGACGAAGGCGCCCAGGAAGACCAGGGCGGGGGCGAGGAAGCCGGCGGCGATCGCCACGCGGCGCCACTGGGAACCGCTGGATGCGCTGCGGGGGGTCGGAGGCGACGCCGGGGAGGCCGGGTTGTCGGCCCGGCCTCCCTGCGACGCCAGTGCGGCGTCAGACATATGTCAGCCGCCGTACGCCGAGACCGCGGCGTCTTCGAGCTTCTGCTGAGCGCCCGCCACGTCGGACGGGTTCTGCAGGAACTCGATCATGACCTGCCAGAAGCCCTGACCGGCCGTGCCGCCGAACGCGCTCGGCGTGAGGTCGGACATGTCGAACCGGAAGGTCTCGGCCCCGACGAGGGCCTCGGCGATCTGCCGCGCGGTGTCGTCCGGGTAGAGCGAGGTGTCGACGTTCTGGTTCGGCGAGGTGAGGCCGCCGTTCGGCACCCACACCTCGGCGGCCTCGGGCGTCGCGAGGAACGCCATGAGCGCCTGCGTGGCCTCGTCGTCGTTGAACGCGACGGCGACGTCACCGCCGCCGACCACGACCGGGTCCGAACCGTTCACCGACGGGAAGTCGTAGAACAGGGCGTTCTCGCCGACGACCGAGTTGCCGTCGGTGGCGATGTTGCCGGCGAGGAAGTCGCCCTCGTACACGGTTCCCGCCTCGGGGTTGGCGCCGAAGACGGCCGGGACCGTGTCGGGGAAGGTGCGCTGAGCGGCGCCGGGCTGCACGAGGTCCGTGCCCCACAGCGACGCGAGAACGTCGAGAGCCTCGGTCACCGAGGGGTCGGTCCACGGGATCTCGTGGTTGCTCAGCTGGTCGTACTTCTCGGCCCCCGCGGTGCGCAGGTAGACGTTCTCGAACCAGTCGGTGAGCGGCCAGCCGACGTCGGCGCCGATCGAGATGCCGTAGTAGCCGGCATCCGACACGAGCTGGAGCTGCTCGAGGAAGCCGTCCCAGTCGGCCGCGCCCTCGGCGGTCGCGCCCGCCTCGTCGTAGATGTCGGCGTTGTACCACATGGTCGACTTGTTGGCGGCCTTGAACCAGACGCCGTACAGCTCGCCGTCGACGGTGCCGAGGTCGATCCAGGACTGCGAGTAGTTGTCGGCGACGTTCGCTGCGGCCTCCTCGCCGAGCGGCACGAGGGCGCCGTCGGTGGCGAGCTGCTGCAGCAGCGCGGGCTGACCGACGACCGCGACGTCGGGCGGGTTGCCGCCCTCGACCTGCGTGTTGAGGGTCGTGGCGCCGTTGTCGCCGAAGCTCGAGTACTCGACGGTGGCGCCGGTCTCCTGCTCGAAGACGTCCAGGACGGCCTCGAAGTTCTCCTGCTCGGCACCGGACCAGGTCGCCGAGACCTGCAGGGTCGTGCCGGAGAACTCGCCACCGCCGGTTCCGCCGCCTCCGGCGCATCCGGCGAGGACCAGCCCGGCGATCACCGCTCCCGAGACGGTCGCGGTTCTGAGTGCTGTGCGATGCATGTCTGCCTCCCCATCGAAGTGTCGACGCGCAGAGCGCGCCACCCGACAGTACGTCCGACCCCCGGATGAGGGGCAGGGCGTTGACGAATCCGCAGCTGAGAGCTATTCGCGCGCTCGTGAGGGGAAGGCCACCCGCGGTGACCGCGGGCCGCCGGAGGGCGTCAGTAGCGGTAGTGGTCGACCTTGTAGGGGCCGGTGACCGGGACGCCGATGTACGCCGCCTGCGCCGGGGTCAGCTCGGTGAGCTCGACGCCGAGCGCGGCGAGGTGCAGCCGGGCGACCTTCTCGTCGAGCACCTTCGGCAGCACGTAGACGCCGATCGGGTACTCGGCGGTCTTGGTGAACAGCTCGAGCTGGGCGAGCACCTGGTTCGAGAACGAGTTGCTCATCACGAACGACGGATGCCCGGTCGCGTTGCCGAGGTTCATCAGGCGCCCCTCGGAGAGCACGAGGATGCTGCGCCCGTTCGGCAGCCGCCACTCGTGCACCTGCGGCTTGATCTCGACCTTCTCGGCACCCGGGAGCGCTTCGAGCCCGGCCATGTCGATCTCGTTGTCGAAGTGCCCGACGTTGGCGACGATCGCCTGGTGCTTCATCCCCTGGAGGTGCTCGACGGTGATGACGTCCTTGTTGCCGGTCGTCGTGACGAAGATGTCGGCGATGCCGAGCACGCTCTCCAGCTTCGCGACCTGGAACCCGTCCATGGCCGCCTGCAGCGCGTTGATCGGGTCGATCTCGCTGACGATGACCCGCGCACCCTGGCCGCGCAGCGCCTCGGCCGAGCCCTTGCCGACGTCGCCGTAGCCCGCGACGAACGCGACCTTGCCGCCGATCAGCACGTCGGTGGCGCGGTTGATGCCGTCGGGCAGCGAGTGGCGGATGCCGTACTTGTTGTCGAACTTCGACTTCGTGACCGAGTCGTTGACGTTGATCGCCGGGAAGAGCAGACCGCCGGCGGCGTGCAGCTCGTAGAGCCGGTGCACGCCGGTCGTGGTCTCCTCGGTGACGCCCTTGATGCCGTCAGCGACCTTCTGCCACCGGTCGGGGCTCGCGGCGAGCGAGCGTCGCAGGGTGTCGAGGATGACCTTCCACTCGTGCGGGTCGCCGGGGGCGGCGTCGGGCACGGCGCCCGCGAGCTCGAACTCGCGGCCCTTGTGCACGAGCAGCGTCGCGTCACCGCCGTCGTCGAGGATCATGTTCGGACCGTCGAAGCCCTCGGCCGACCAGTCGAACAGCTGCTCGGTGGCCCACCAGTACTCCTCGAGGGTCTCGCCCTTCCAGGCGAACACCGGGATGCCGGCGGGGTTCTCGACGGTACCGGTGGGGCCGACGGCGACCGCGGCCGCGGCGTCGTCCTGCGTGGAGAAGATGTTGCAGGACACCCAGCGCACCTGCGCGCCGAGCGCGACCAGGGTCTCGATGAGCACAGCCGTCTGCACGGTCATGTGCAGCGAGCCGGCGATGCGCGCGCCCTTCAGGGGCTGCGTCGGGCCGAATTCCTCGCGGAGCGACATGAGACCGGGCATCTCGTGCTCGGCGAGGCGGATCTGGTGGCGCCCCGCCTCGGCGAGCGAGAGGTCGGCGACCTTGAACGGGAGGCGCGTGGCGACGGGAGTGGTCATGCCTCCATCATCCCAGGCGTCGCCGGGGATTACCGCGAGAACGACGGTGGATGCCTACGCGCCGAGCTCCTCGATCACGAGATGCCGCACGACCTGCCAGCCGAGCGGCACCGAGAGCCGCTCGGAATGCCGGGCGCAGAGGTCGTAGCTGTGCGGTTCGGAACGGTAGCTGAGCGGACCCAGCACGGCCATGGCATCCGCGTAGTCGTAGGTGAGCGTGGCGACGGCGTCATCGCCGCAGGCCACCTTGCTGCACGGACGTCCCCTCACCATGCCCCTTTCGAGATCGTCGTCAGGCTAAGCCCGTGATCCGTCGGCAGGGCGTCGGCGCGCCGCTCTAAACTCGGGTGCATGGCGAGGATCGGGCGGCGCAACACCGGTCGGGCGAGCCTCCGCTCCGCCGCCCGCGACCGGCACGGCCGCGGCATCCGGTCATCCGTCACCGGACCGCACCTGCATCGGCTGCGCACCCGCGTCGACTTCTTCGACTCCTGCATCGCGTCGGCCGTCGAGTACCTGCGCGACCTGTGGCCCGACGAGATGGCGGTCGTGCGCTTCGAGGTGGGCGCCGTCCCCCCGGGCGAGCCGTCGAAGCTCGGGGTCGACCGCTGGCGGGTCGACGTGGCGCGCCGGATCGTCGTGCTCTACCGCGTCCCGATCGAGCGTCTCGCCCACCTGCACAAGGACGACGAGTGGCACCGCCGCTC
>CAZPJC010000049.1:0-7672 GCA_964586645.1 uncultured Schumannella sp. | reverse complement strand
GACGTCGGCCGTCGTCGGATTCACGAGGGACACGAGCGGCGAGGGGCCCGAGGGCACGACGAAGAAGGCGTCGTCGTCGAGAGCCGGAGCCGCCGCGAACCAGGCGAGGTCGCTCGGCGGGGCGACGAGCACGGAGTCGGGAGCGGCCTCCTCGCCGGAGTCGACCGCGGTCGAGGCCCGCACGGCGGCGGCGACCGGCACCTCGGCATCCACGAAGACGGTGTAGATCCCGTCCTGGAGACCGTGGTCGTGGTCCTGCTCGGCTCCCGCGCCGGGATCCTCGGCGCTGACGTCGAGCGGGATGTCGGTCACCGTGCCCGGATCGAGCTCGAGCTCGAAGGACGTGCCGACGGCGCCCTCGGCGGCACCGGCCTCCGGGACGAGCCGCACGGTCACCACCCCGCCCGCGTCGCCCGGAACGGCGACCCGGACGACCGGCACCACGTCTTGCCAGTCGGCGAGGGCCCCCGCCCGGCTCGTGCCGATCGTGTCGACGATCCGCACGCCGGGGATGACGAGGCTCAGGGCCGGGTCCGCTCCCCCGCCGATCGTCTCGACCCCGACCGGGTCGAGGCCGCGCACGATCGAGTGCTGGAGATCGGCGACGACGCGACCCCCGCGGGCGGTGACATGCACGACCGGAGAGGCGACCCCGGGCGCGAAGCCGGCGAGCGACAGCACCCGCTGCCCGCCGGCCGGAACGTCGATGCCGCTCATCCCGGGCGCCGACACCGGGCCGTCCTCGCCGAAGATCTCGAGACTCACCCGCGCGGGCACATCCGTCGGATTGGCCAGCAGCAGCACGGTCGAGCGGCCGATCGTCATCGCCCCGCCGACGAGCCAGATCGAGCCGCTCGGCTCGGCGCACGTCGCCGCCGTGAATCCGCGGAAGTCGGGCGCGTCGACATCCTGGCTCTGCGCCCCGGCCACGAACGCGCCGTCGGCCGCGGCGATCCGCAGCGCCTCGGGCGCCGTCGAGATCGCGGCGGCGGGGTCGGCGGAGGTCAGCCGGCTGCGGTCGAGGTCGCCGCCCTGCGCGGCGCCGTCGATCGAGGGACTGCCGATCGAGAACGCCGAGTCGGCGTCGGCGCCGCTCGCGTCGCCGACGCGCATCGCCCCGCCGGGGCAGACCCGCAGCTGGTCGGCCGGCGCGGGCTCGACGGTGACCGAGCGCGGCTCGATTCCGACGGTGGGCACGGGCACGAAGGCGACCGCGCCGATCACGAGCACGGCGACCCCGGCCGCGACGATCCCGCTCGCGATCCGGGCGCCGATCACGAGTCCCCGTCGCCCGCCTCCGTGGAGTTCAGCCACGATCGTCCTCCCCGAATCCGGCGTCGTCGAACCCGTCGCCGTCGTAGCCGTCCGGGTCGAACACGTCGTCGTCGTTCTGGGCGCCCGCGCCCGCGAGGCGACGACGACGGCGACCGGTCGGCAGCGCCAGCAGGAGGGCGAACGCGAAGACGGCGATCTGGCCGGCGATCGCGAGGGCGCCGAGCGGCGAGGAGCCGGCGGATGCGGCCACGGCCTCGTGATCGGAGTAGCGCCAGAGCGAGCCGCGGCCCGTGTCGCCGACGGCGTCGAGCGCGGACTGCGCGTCGAGAGCCTCGGCCGCGCGTTCGTGGACCGCGGCCGCCGCGGCGCCGTCGGCCGGGGTGAGCACGACGAACTCGATGCCGGCCCGGTCGAGAACGGGAGCAGGGTCGAAGCCCCCGCGTGAGGCGAGGTTCCCGGCCAGCTCGGCGATCTCGCGCTGCTCGGCACTCGGCTCCGGTCGCGTGGCGGCGAAGGTCGACGTGTCGTCGAGCATCGCGCCGGCGCCCCGCTCGATCGACACCGCGAGCGAGCCGTCGGCCTGCGGGCGCAGCACGAGAGTGCCGAGGCCGGGGTCGTCGACGGCCTCCGCCGCGACGATCGCCGGGAGGGTGCGGCCGTCACCGGGGACGACGGAACCCGCCCCCGTCGCGAGCGTCACGAGCGACGGGGCCACGGCGACCGCGGCCGACAGCAGAACCGTGACGCCGACGATGACCGCCGCCCGGCGCAGGGCGGGCATCGCGATCGTCACCGCGGCGATCAGGCCCGCCCAGTACAGGCTCAGGCCGGTGCCCGGCCAGATCGTGACCGCCTCGGCCCCCGACGTCGCGGGCGCGAGATGCGCCGCGGCGACCGCGGTGAGCAGCCCGCCGACCGCGACGATGCCGGCCGGGACCGCCCGCCGGGCACCGGGGAGGAACATCGCGAGCAGGACGACCGCGGCGAGCGGAGCGAGCAGCACGACGGCCGCCGGGACCGCGAGGAACGCGGGCAGACCGAGCGACTCGATGAGCTGCGGCCAGCCTCCGGCACCGGCGCTCGGCGAGCCGAGCAGCAGTTGCCAGCCGGTCGGCGTCTCGCCCGACACGACGACCCCGGGATCGGCGAGCAGCCCGAGCGGCGTCCCGCGCGCGACCTGTGCCGCGATCAGCGGCGCGGAGAGCACGAGCGCGGGGAGCGGCGCGGCCAGCACGCGGATGAGGGCCCGCGGGTGGCTGACCGCCCAGAGCACGACGACGGCGAGGAGCACCGGCACGAGCACCGGGGCGCACGCGGCGACCGCCGCGAACAGCACGGCGGCGGCCCCCGCGGCGCTCCACGACCGCGGCGCCTCGAGCACGGCGAGCAGGAGCCAGGGCAGGAGCACGTGCAGGAGCACGGCCGACGGACGTCCCTCGATGAGTGCCGCGAGGAACGGCGGAGCGAGCACCCAGAGCGCGGCGGCGAGGACCGGCGGCCAGGTGCGGGTGCTCAGCCGCGTCGCACACCACCAGGCGGCGAGCGCGGCGAGGCCGGGCGCGGCGACCCAGAGGGCGACGAGCGCGAGTGACGGGTCCCACGGCGTGAGCGACCCGAGGACGGCGAGCACCGCGTGGAACGGATCGGCCGGGCCGTCGAGCCCCGCCCCGTCGCGCGGACCCCAGCCGAGGCTCGACCACAGCGTGCCGAGGTCGCCCGAGAGCGGCAGGAGCGCTCCCCCGGCGAGAGCGCCGGCTCCGAGCAGGCGCACCGAGAGCACGGCTCCGAGCGCCGCGGCGAGGACGACGACGGTGGCGCCGCCGGGCAGGAACCCCGCCCGGACCAGATCGGGGACTCCCGAACGGGCGTACTCGCGGTCGCGGGCACTGACCCGGCGCTCGCGCACGACCTCGGGCGGGACCCGCAGCTGGGCGATCGCCGCCCAGCCGACCCGGCGGGTGCGGCGGATGGCGGCGCGCGCGCCCGGCACGGACCCGTCGAAGATCGCGGCGACGGTCGCGGCGATCTCGCCCGGAATGGCGCCGGGGCGCTTGCCCAGCAGGAGCCCGATCGAGCGCACGAGCGCGAGCGGCAGGAGGGAGAGCCAGTGGAAGGGGACCGCAGCCTCGCCGGCGTAGGCCATCCGGCGATGCAGCTGCGCCGCCCGGACGGCCCGGTCGCGCGCGGCGGCGCCCAGCGGCCGACGGCGGGCGAAGTCCTGCGCGCCCGGCGCCACGGCGACGCGGGCCGCCGCGACCCGCACGACGCGTCCGCCGGCGAGCCGCGCGCGGATCGACAGGTCGAGTCCGGCGTCGACGCTCGGCAGACCCCGGTCGGGGCCGCCCAGCAGGTCCCACATCGTCCGGCGCACGAGCATCCCGGGCAGGACGACGCCGAGGACATCGTCCTGCGAGTCGTACTGGGACTGGTCGAGCTCGTCGTCGGCCAACGGGATGGTGGCGCCGTAGCGCGAGATGCTCTCCCCGAAGGAACGGAGCAGCCCGCGGTCGTCGGGGGCGACCAGCTTCGGGCCGGCGATGACGACCGACGGGGCGACCTCGACCGCGGCGAGCAACCGCGCGAGAGCGTCCGGCTCGGGCTCGGCATCGGCCGGGAGGAGCCACAGCCAGTCGTCGCCGCCCGCGGCCGGCAGGCCCGCGACCACGCGACTCAGCGGCGTGCCCGCCGACACCACCACGACGTCGTCCGGCCGGCGGGTCTGGGTCTCGAGGGCGCGCTCGGCGCGGTCGCCGCCGTCGCGGGCGACGAGGATCGCGGTCACCCCGGGCACCTGTCGAGGCTAAGCGCGTACTCCCGGGAGTCGGGGAGGACACCCCGGCGACCACCTCGGTGGTCGAGGAGCGATCCGCAGGATCGCGTGTCGAGACCCTAGGCGGACTTCGACGACCGACGCAGGCGACGGCGCTCGCGCTCGGAGAGCCCGCCCCAGATGCCGAACCGCTCGTCGTTCTGCAACGCGTAGTCGAGGCACTGGGCCTTGACCTCGCACGTCGTGCAGATGCGCTTGGCGTCGCGCGTCGAGCCGCCCTTCTCGGGGAAGAACGCCTCGGGGTCGGTCTGCGCGCACAGCGCGTCGGTCTGCCAGGACAGCGGGTTGTCGTCCTCGACGACCTGCGGACGCAGCCCCGGGATGCCGAGACGGACCGGGTCGACGAACCAGTCGTCGGGAACGGATGGCTTGTACGCCGACGTCGTGCCCGACGGGACCATGCTGTTGCCAGCCATGTCGTTCCTCGTCATCTGCACTGCCCCTTCGGTAACCGCCACCCCCCGCTGGGCGCCTGCTGCTAATTACACCGGTGTCATTCACCCGAAGTCAAGTCGCAGATCATAAGTCGCAGCTCAGGTCGACGGTCGGCGCGACGCGCCGAGCTGCTCCGGGAGCCGAAACCGGCTCAGGAGGTTCCCGCTGCCGTGCGGGCCGCCCACGCGCTCGCCACCATGTCGTCGAGCGAGTGGCGCATCCGCCAGTCCAGGTCGCGCGCCGCGAGGTCGCCGTTCGCCACGATGCGCGGCGGGTCCCCCGCTCGCCGGGGGGCGATCTCCGGCTCGAACGGGATGCCCGTGACCCGCGCGACGGCGGCCATGATCTCCGCGACGGAGACCCCGGCACCGCTGCCCAGGTTGTACGCCGGCTCGAGGGGCTCGCCGGCATCCAGTCGCTTCGCCGCGGCGACGTGCGCCTTCGCGATGTCGGCGACGTGCACGTAGTCGCGCACGTTCGTGCCGTCGGGGGTCGGGTAGTCGTCGCCGAAGATCTTCGGCACGGTGCCGCCGAGCAGCGCCTCGAAGACGAGCGGGAAGAGATTGTGCGGGCTCGTGTCCCGGATGGCGGGGTCCCCCGACCCGACGACGTTGAAGTAGCGCAGCGAGGTGTGGCGCAGCCCGGCCGCGACCTGCTGGTCGCGCAGCAGCCACTCGCCGATGAGCTTCGATTCGCCGTAGGGCGACTGCGGGGCCTTGGGGGTGTCCTCGGTGACGAGGTCGACGTCGGGCGTGCCGTAGACGGCGGCGCTCGAGGAGAACACCATCTTCTGAACGCCCCGGTCCTGCATGGCGGCGAGCAGCACGGTCGTGCCGTCGACGTTCTGCTCGTAGGTGTGCAGCGGGCGCTGCACCGAGACCCCCGCGTACTTGAACCCCGCGACGTGCACGACCCCGGTGACGTCGTGCTGGTCGAAGATCCGCTCGAGGAGCGCTCCGTCGAGGATCGTGCCGCGGGTGAACGACACCCGGCCCGGGAGGAAGCCGAGCTCCCCCGTCGAGAGGTCGTCGAGCACGGTCACCGGGATGTCGGCGGCCAGGAACTCGCGCACGACATGCGCGCCGATGTAGCCGGCGCCGCCGGTCACGAGCCAGGTCATGCTCCCAGGCTAGAGGGCCGACAGGGGGGTTCCGGGCGTCTCCGACCACGTGGCTGCCGTCGTGGGGGAACGCCGGGCGAGACGCACGAGCGCGTCGACGGCGAGGAGGGCGAGAAGAAGCAGAAGCACCATGGCAGTAACGCTACGAGTTGCGTGATCCGGCCACGAGTGGCAGCATCGCCATTGATCGTCGCGAAACTGCCAGGAGGATGCCCGTGCTCAAGAAAGTCGTGTGCCTCGTGCTCCCCGGCACCGCGCCGTTCGAGTTCGGCGTCGTCTGCGAGGTCTTCGGCATCGACAGGTCGGCGATGGGCGGTCCCTCGTTCGAGTTCCACGTCGCGACGGCCGACCCCGGACCGGTGTCGTCGAGCCTCGGGTTCACGATGGACATCCGCAACGACCTCTCCGTCGCCGCCGACGCCGACCTCATCGCCGTGCCGGCGCACATGATCGGCACCGAGACCGTCGACGAGCGCTACCTCGAGGTCGTCCGGGCCGCCGCCGCGCGCGGGGCGTGGGTGCTGAGCGTCTGCAGCGGCGCTTTCGTGCTCGCGCAGGCGGGCATCCTCGACGGGCGCCGGGCGACGACGCACTGGATGCACACCGACCGGCTCGCCCGGCGCTACCCGAAGATCGACGTCGACCCCGACGTGCTGTTCGTGCAGGACGGCAAGATCGTGACCGGCGCCGGCACCGCCGCGGGCATCGACGCCGCCCTCCACATCGTGCGGGTCGAGCACGGCGCCGCGGCCGCGAACGTCGTCGCCCGGCGCATGGTCGTGCCGCCGCAGCGCGACGGCGGGCAGTCGCAGTACATCCTCGCCCCCATCCCCGAGCGCCGCGCCGACTCGTTCGCCGAGGTCACCGAGTGGATGCTCGAGCACCTCGACCAGGACCTCACCGTCGACCAGCTCGCCCGCAAGGCGCTCATGTCGTCGCGCACCTTCGCGCGGCGCTTCCGGGCCGACCTCGGCACCACCCCGGCGGCGTGGCTCAACCGGCAGCGCATCATGCGTGCGCAGCAGCTGCTCGAGCAGACCGACGACGGGCTCGAGCAGGTCGCCCGGTTCGCCGGCTTCGGCACGGCCGCCGTCATGCGGCACCACTTCCTCAAGGTGCTGCAGACGACCCCGACCGCTTACCGCCGCACGTTCAGTTGCCGCGACGACGAGGCGATGGCCGGCTGACCGGACTCACACCGACCGCGCGATGACGACGCGGCCGTCGAGGTGCACGCGCGAGCCGGCCGCGGCAGCGAATCCGGGGGCGTCCACCCGGATTCCGTCGGCATCCGCCTCGCCCTCGAGCACGACGAGCAGGGCGGGGGCGCCGGCATCCAGATCGCGGTCGCCGCGCGACTCCAGCAGCTGCCATCCGGCGCCCTCCGGGGCGAAGACCGTGAGGCCGTCGACGGTCGAGGGGGCGAGGCGCGGGTCGGCGACCGGGGTGAAGTCGACGATCCGCAGCAGCTCGGCGACGTCGACGTGCTTCGCCGTGAGACCGCAGCGCAGCACGTTGTCGCTCGGCCCCATCAGCTCGATCCCGAGGCCCTCCTGGTACGCGTGGATGTTGCCGGCGGGCAGGTAGAGCGCCTCGCCTCGTCGCAGCACGACCGTGTGCAGCAGCAGCGAGATCGCGATCCCCGGGTCACCCGGATACGCCTCGACGAGACCCCGTACCGTGCGCCAGGAGTCGCCGTCGGCATCCCGGGCCAACGCGGACACCTCCTCGACGACCGCGGCGACACCCGGCTCGCCCGACAGCAGCCAGGCGAACACCGCCGGGATGTCGGCATCCGTCCGCAGCTCCGGAAGCAGCCCGGGCCGCGCGGCGTCGAGCACGGCCCGCGTGACGGCGACCGGGCGGAATCCGCACAGCGCCCGGAACTCGTCGCTCAGCGCGTAGACCATCTCGGGCTTCGCGTACGGGTCCTTGTAGTTGCGGTGCGGGGCGTCGAGCGGGATGCCGGCGGCGTTCTCGCGCGCGAAGCCCTCCTGCGCCTGAGCCGTCGT
>CAZPJC010000048.1:0-14695 GCA_964586645.1 uncultured Schumannella sp. | reverse complement strand
CCCATGATGTTGCCCGCCGAACGCATCCCGTCTTTCCCCTTGAGGGAGAAGTCCATGAGACCGGTGAGCTGGCCGATGACGCAGATGACGATGATCGCCGCCGGAATCGCCACCCACCAGATCCACGTCATCGGGACAGGATACGTGCCTATCTCTCGGGAACGATGAGCGGCCGTCCGTCGATCTCGACGATCCGCACGGCCAACCCGTAGACCGATGAGATCGCGTCCGCGGTCAGCACCGACGACGGCGAACCCAACTCGACGAGCGACCCGGCCGACAGCAACGCCACCCGGTCGGCGACGGCTCCGGCGAGCGACAGGTCGTGCACGACGACCACCACGGCCCGGCCGTCGGCGGCGAGCGAACGCGCGATGCGGAGGACATCCTCTTGATGCCGCAGGTCGAGCGCGGCGGTCGGCTCGTCGAGGAAGACGACGGGGGTGTCCTGCGCGAGCACCCGCGCGAGCGACACCCGCGCCTTCTCGCCCCCGGACAGCTCGGTGAACCGCCGATCGGCGAGGTGGCCGACATCCGTCTGGGTCGCCGCCCACGCGATCACCTCGGAGTCGCGCGCCAGCTCGCCGGTGCGCGTCCACGGCGCGCGGCCCATCGCGATCACGTCGGCGACCCGGAAGGGAAACGAGAGCGCGTTGTCCTGCGTGAGCACCGAGCGGATGCGCGCCAGCTCGAGAGCCGAGAACGTCTGGATGTCGCGGCCCACCCCGTCCACGGACACCTCGACGAGACCCGTCGACGGGGTGCGCTCGCCCGACAACACGGAGAGCAGCGTCGACTTGCCGGCGCCGTTCGGCCCGACGAGCGCCAGTACTTCGCCGGCGACGACGTCGAGCGACACGGAAGACAGCACCGCGCGGCCATCCAGCTCGACCGAGATCGAAGAAGCCGAGATCATGCCCACCCTCCCGACCGGCGACGCTGCCGCCAGAGGAGGAAGAAGAAGAACGGCCCGCCGACGAGGGAGGTCAGCATCCCGATCGGGAGTTCCGCGCCGGGGACGATCGTGCGCGCGAGGAGGTCGGCGGCGAGCATCAGCACGGCGCCGCCGAACGCCGAGAAGACGATGAGGGCGCGGTGCTGCGGGCCGAGCAGCATGCGGATGACGTGGGGCACGACGAGTCCGACGAAGGCGATGATGCCGACGAACGCCACCGCGACACCGGTGAGCAGGGCCACGATGACGATCGAGATCAGGCGCAGGCGTTCGACGTCGAGGCCGAGGTGGCGGGCGTTCCGCTCACCGAGGGCGAGCAGGTCGTAGCGGCGGCCGAGCAGGATCGCCGCGGTCACGCCGAGCACCGCGACGACGAAGACGACGAGAACCTCGCTCCACAGGGCGCCGTTGAGCGAGCCGAGCTGCCAGAAGATGATCTGCTCGCGGCTCGCCGTGCTCGCGGCGAACAGGGCGAAGGCGAGACCGGCGCCGGCGAACGCGTTGACGGCGATGCCGGTGAGCAGCAAGGTGACGACCTCGGTGCGGCCGTTCGCCCGCGAGACGAAGTAGACCAGCAGGGTCGCGAGCAGTCCCCCGGTGAAGGCGAACAGCGCGATCGCGTAGTCGCCGAAGGCGGTGAGCCCGAGCACGATCGCCGTCGCCGCGCCGAGGGCCGCGCCCGACGAGACGCCGACGACGCCGGGCTCGGCGAGCGGGTTGCCGAAGATCGCCTGCATCACGGCTCCCGCCGCGGCGAGCGCCGCCCCGACGACGATCGCCATCACGATGCGCGGGAACCGCACGAACTGCAACGCCGACTGGATGACCTCGTCCTGCGGCTGCCACGGGTTCGGGATGCCGACGGCGCGCAGGAATCCGCCGACCACCTCCGCCGGGTGCACCGGCAGCTGCCCGAGCAGCGCCGACGCCAGGATGCCCGCGACGAGGAGGGCCCCCAGGGAGAGGGCGACGGCGAGGCGCTTCACGGAACCCGGTACAGCCACTCGTCGGTGCCGAACTTGGTCTCGACGAGTTCGTGAGCGCGGGCCAACTCCCACTCCGTCAGCGCCGACTCGGTCAGCCCGTGCAGCCCGCGGAAGGTGCCGATCATCTTCTCGATGATCTCCTCGCGGGAGAGGCCGGTCTGCGACCGCAAGGGGTCGACCCGCTTCGCGGCCGACTTCGTGCCCTTGTCGCTGAGCTTCTCGCGGCCGATGCGCAGCACCTCGGCCATGCGATCGCCGTCCATGTCGTACGCCATCGTGACGTGGTGCAGCACGCCGCCGTTGCCGAGACGCTTCTGCGCGGCGCCGCCGATCTTGCCCTGCGGGGAGGCGATGTCGTTGAGCGGCACGTAGGAGGCCTCGATGCCGAGGTCGCGCAGCGACTGCACCGCGAACTCGTCGAAGAACGCGTACGAGTCGGCGAACGACATCCCCTGCACGAGGTCGATCGGGGCGTAGATCGAGTAGGTGACCGCGCCGGTGGGCTCGATGAACATCGCGCCGCCGCCCGAGATGCGTCGCGCCACCGGGAAACCGTACTTGGCGGCGTTCTCGGGGTCGACCTCGTTCTGCACCGACTGGAACGAGCCGATGATGACGGCGGGGGAGGCCCAGTCCCAGAAGCGGATCATGGGCTTGCGGCGTCCGTCGCCGACCTCCTCGGCGAGCACCTGGTCGAGCGCGAGGTGCATGAGCGGATCGAGCGGCCCGGGGCGAACGATCTCCCACTCGTAGTCGGCCCAGGTCGTCGCGCGCTGCAGCGCCCGGCGCACCGTCGTCGCGACCGCGTCGGCCGAGAAGCCGAACATCGTCGCGCCCTCCGGCAGGGCGGCGGTCACCGCGGCGGCGATCGACTTCGCGTCCGACTCGACCGGGAGCCCGGTGAGCGCGGCGTCGATCGCGGCGAGCGCCTCGTCGGGCTCGAGGAAGAAGTCGCCCGAGAGGCGCACGTCCTTCAGGCGGCCGTCGGAGACGGAGAGGTCGACGACGACGAGCTTGCCGCCTGGGACCTTGAACTCGCCGTGCACGAAGGTAAGCCTAATGAGCGGGGGGTCTCGATACACCGGGCTGCGCCCGGCACTCGACCCGCGGGGGTGGTGAGGTCTCGATACACCGGCCTTCGGCCGGCACTCGACCCGCGGGTGGGGGCATGAAAAAGAGGGATACCCGTCGGCATCCCTCTGTTAAAGAGTATGCGGCGGCACCCCGCTTGCCGCAAGACCCCCTCCATGGCCCAGACTCGACCCTCGTGACATCCGCTTTCGAACTGCCCGACCGGCTCGCCGCGAAAGCCGACCCGGCGCTCATCGCCGACGACGAACGGCACTTCGCCCGGATCGCCGACACCCTCGAGCAGCAGATCGCCGACCTCACCGAGCGTCTCGCCGAGACCCTGCGGATGGACGGTGGCCACGGGCAGCGGGCTCTCGACCGCGACCAGGAGGTGCACCGCCTCTCGTCGCGGCTGCGCACCCTCCACCGTTTCGGGCTCGACCTGTGCCTCGGCCGGATGGTGCCGGCGGATGGTGGGGAGCCCGTCTACATCGGACGGCTCGGGCTCAACGGCCCCGACGGCGAGCGGCTGCTCATCGACTGGCGCTCCCCCGCGGCCGAGCCGTTCTTCGGCGCGACCCACGCCGACCCCCGCGGGCTCGCGAGCCGGCGCCGCTACCGCTGGACCCTCGGCCGCATCACCGACTACTGGGACGAGGCGTTCACCGTCGACGGGCTCGCGTCGGGCGCGGCCCTCGACGACCAGTCGGCGTTCATCGCGAGTCTCGCCACCAGCCGATCGTCACGGATGCGCGACGTGCTCGGCACCATCCAGGCGGATCAGGATGCCATCATCCGCGCCGGATCCCGCGGCGCCCTCGTCGTCGACGGCGGGCCGGGCACGGGCAAGACCGTCGTCGCGCTGCACCGCACGGCGTACCTGCTCTACTCCGACGCCCGGCTCTCGCGGCGGCACGGCGGCGTGCTGTTCGTCGGGCCGAGCCCCGCCTACCTCTCCTACGTCGACGACGTGCTGCCGAGCCTCGGCGAGGACGGCGTGCAGATCTGCACCCTGCGCGACCTCGTGCCCGAGGGCGCGTCGGCGGTCGACGACACCCCGGCCGCGGCCGCGCTCAAGGCGGCCGGCCACCTCGAGCGGGCTCTCGCGAACGCCGTGCGGTTCTACGAGGAGCCGCCGCGGCAGACCCTGCTCGTCGAGACCGACTTCGCCCGGGTCGCCGTCACCGAGGACATCTGGGCCGACGCGTTCGCCGCGGCCGAGCCCGGGGCCACGCACAACGAGGCCCGGCGCCAGGTCTGGGACGCGCTGCTCGAGATCCTGCACGGGGAATTCGACGAGGAGGATGTGCGCGCGCGAGCATCCATCTCCCAGAGCCGCGACCTGCGGGCGGCCGTCAACAGCGCCTGGCCGCTGCTCGACCCGGTCGGGGTGGTCGCCGACCTGCTCTCGGTGGAGTCGTACCTGCGTCGCTGCGCGCCGTGGCTGACCGACGCCGAGGTCGCCGCCCTCCACCGCGAGGACGGCCGGGCGTGGACGGTCTCCGACCTGCCGCTGCTCGACGCCGCCCGGCAGCGCATCGGCGACCCCGACGAACCCCGCCGCCGCCGGCAGCGCGAAGCCGCCCTCGCCGCCGCGAGCGACCGGATGGACCGCGTCGTCGACCAGCTGGTCGCCTCGATGGAGCTCGACGACGGCGAGGGGCTGATGTCGATCCTCACCGGCGCCGACGCCCGCGAATCGCTCATCGACGAAGCCGAACTCGCCGGCGACGCCCCCGACCTGCTCGCCGGGCCGTTCGCGCACATCGTCGTCGACGAGGCGCAGGAGCTGACGGATGCCGAGTGGGGGATGCTGCTGCGCCGCAATCCGTCGAAGAGCTTCACGATCGTCGGCGACCGGGCGCAGGCGCGGAACGGGTTCCCCGAATCGTGGGCGTCACGGCTGGAACGGGTCGGGCTCACGCAGATCGAGGTGGCCTCGCTCACCGTCAACTACCGCACGCCCGAAGAGGTCATGGCGGAGGCGGAGCCGGTGATCCGTGCGGCCCTGCCGGATGCCAACGTGCCGACGTCGATCCGGTCGAACGGCATCCCGGTGGGGCATCTCGACCGTGGCGACCTCGAGAAGCTCCTCGACGACTGGGAGGAAACCCACGACGAGGGTGTCGCGGTGGTCATCGGGGATCCGGCGTTCGCGCCGCGCGGCCGCATCCGATCACTCGCCCCGGCGGGCGCGAAAGGGCTCGAGTTCGACCTCGTCGTACTCGTCGACCCCGAGCAGTTCGGGGCGGTCGACCGCTACGTCGCGATGACCCGCGCGACCGAGCGGCTCGTCATCGCGTCGTAGGCACCTTGCTGTCGAGCCAGGCGACGAGGTCGGCGATCACTTCCTCGCGGTTGATCTCGTTGAACATCTCGTGGCGGCCGCCCTCGTAGATCTTCACCTCGACATCCGTCAGCCCCTGCCGGCGGTAGGCGCGGGCGAGCAGCTCGACCGAGCGGGGGCCGCCGAGCGGATCCTCCTCGCCGATGAGGATGAGGATCGGCAGGTCGTGCGTGAGCTTCTTCGGGCGGCCCATCAAGCCGAGCGCCTCGCGCACGCCGAACAGCTTCGCGACCTTCGCGTCGAAGGTGAGCGGGTCGGCGTCGAACCGGGTCCAGACGTCGGGGTCGCGGCTCAGCCACTCGGTGCCGACGCCGCCGTCCGCCGGCCGGTGCCGCTTGGAGAGGTCGCCGCCGTTCATGTGGATCAGCGTGCGATACGCCGTGCCGGAGAGCACCACCGCGGTGTACGGGGAGGCGTCGTCGTTGAGCATCCGCTGAGCGAGCAGCGAGCCGAGGCTGTGCCCGAGCAGCACGAGCGGCAGTTTCGGGTGCTCCTCGTGCGCGATGCCCGACAGCTGCCGGATGCCGGCGATCATCGCCTTCACCCCGCCCGGGCCGAGCTGGCCGAGCTTCGTCAGGTCGGAGCCGTGCTGCCCGAGCCCGGTCTGCCCGTGGCCGCGCAGGTCACCGGCGTAGACCGTGTAGCCCGCCGCGACGAGAGCCTGCGCGAGGTCCTCGTACCGGGTGGCGTACTCGCCGACCCCGTGCACGATCTGCACGACGCCCTTGGGGGTGCCCGCCCGCCACACGTAGTAGTGGATGCTGACGCCCTCGGCGTCTTCGAACGTGTAGTCGCCTCGCGCGGCGGTGAACTTCGGCATCGGTGCCTCCTCGTCGCTCTCATCGTAGAACTCCGGGCGACCGCGGACAGTTAGTGCGGCTAATGAGTTAGGCTAATGGTCGTGACGGGGGATGCGGCGGCCGAAGACGACCTCCGCATCGCGATCCAGCAGCTCGCCCGGCGCATCCGGAACAACCGCGGCGACGCCGACCTGAGCGACTCGCAGCTCTCCGTTCTCTTCCACCTCGACCTCCGTGGCGGGCTGGGTCCGAGCGAACTCGCCGTCCTGGAACGGGTCACCCCGCCGTCGATGAACCGCACCCTCAACGGCCTCGAAGACGACGGCTTCGTCACGCGGTCCAAATCGACGGATGACGCCCGCAAGGTCGTCGTCGAGCTCACGGCGGCGGCGCGCGACCTGCTCGCCGAGACCCGCCGGCTGCGCAACGCCTGGTTCTCCCGGCACCTCGCACTGCTCGAGCCGGACGAACGGGACGAGCTGCTGCGGGTGCTGCCCATCCTGCGCAAACTCGCGGCGCAATGAGCGCGATGTTCGACTCGCTGTCGGTGCGCAACTACCGGCTGTGGTTCGGGGGTGCCCTCGTCTCCAACACCGGCGCCTGGATGCAGCGCATCGCGCAGGACTGGCTCGTGCTCACCCAGCTCACCGACGAGGACGCGACCGCGGTCGGGGTCACGATGGCGCTCAACTTCGCGCCGCAGCTGCTGCTCGTGCCGATCACCGGGCTCGTCGCCGACAGGTTCGATCGGCGCACGGTGCTGTTCATCACCCAGATCTCGATGGCGATGCTCGGGCTCGGCCTCGGCATCCTGACCCTCGCGGGCGTCGTGCAGCTCTGGATGGTGTTCTGCTTCGCCCTCGGGCTGGGCCTCGCGTCGGCGTTCGACGCCCCCGTGCGCCAGGCCTTCGTGAGCGAGCTCGTGCCCGCCGGGAAGCTCGGCAACGCGGTCGCGCTCAACGCGTCGGCGTTCAACGCGGCCCGGCTCGTCGGGCCGGCGGTCGCCGGCCTGCTCGTCGCCGCCGTCGGCTCGGGCTGGGTCTTCGTCATCAACGCCGCGTCGTTCGCCGGGGTGCTGATCGCGCTCGCCCTCCTCCGGTCGGCGGACTTCGTCACCTTCACGCGGCCGCCGCGGGGGCGCGCGGTGCGCGACGGCATCCGCTACGTGCGCGGTCGGCCAGACATCGTGCTCGTGCTCGTCATGGTCTTCCTGATCGGCACCTTCGGGTTCAACTTCTCGGTCTTCCTGGCGACGATGGCGCGCATCGAGTTCGACCTCGGACCCGACGTCTTCGGCGTGCTGTCGTCGGTGCTCGCGATCGGATCGATGACCGGGGCCCTGCTCTCCGCCCGCCGCGAGCGACCGCGGCTGCGCACGATCGCCCTCGCCGCCGCCGGCTTCGGGCTCGGGCTCATCGCCTGCGCCTTCGCGCCGAACATCTGGGTCTTCGGCGCCATCCTCGTGCTCGTCGGGTACGCGGCGCTCACGATGATGACGACGGCGAACGCCTACGTGCAGACGACGACGCGGCCGGCCCTCCGCGGCCGGGTGATGGCGCTCTATCTCGCGATCTTCCTCGGCGGCACCCCGGTGGGCGCGCCGATCATCGGATGGCTGACCGACGTCCTCGGGCCGCGCTGGGCGATGGGGGTCGGCGGGCTCGCGGGTCTGGTCGCGGCCGGCGTCGCGGCGGCCTTCTACGTGCGCACCCGCGAGGTGAGCATCCGGTTCGTGCGGCGCCGCTGGCCGCTCGCGCTGCGGTACGGCCGCGGGGACGCCGACCGCGACCTCGCGACGACCGAGATCGCGATCGTCGAGGCCGAGACCCAGCGCGGCTGAGCAGCCCGCAGACATGAGGTCCAGAATGGCGTCATGGCAACGGCGCGGCGCATCCTCTTCCTCGGTGGCAACGGCACGATCAGCGCGTCGTGCAGTCGCGAGGTGCTCGCCCGTGGCGACGAGCTGACGCACCTCACCCGCGGCATCGGCTCGACGCGTGCGCCGATCGAGGGGGTGCGGCAGCTCACCGGCGACGCCGGCGACCCCGCGAGCATCCGCGCGGCCCTCGGCGACGAGGAGTTCGACGTCGTCGTCAACTTCCGCGCCTTCCTGCCGGAGCAGGTGGCCGCCGACATCCAGACCTTCACCGGACGCACCGGGCAGTACGTCTTCATCTCGTCGGCGTCCGCGTATCAGAAGCCCGTCGCCGCGCTGCCGATCGTCGAGTCGACGCCGCTGCGCAACCCGTTCTGGCAGTACTCGCGCGACAAGATCGCGTGCGAAGACCTGCTCGTCGCCGCCTACCGCGAGGCGGGCTTCCCGATGACGATCGTGCGGCCGTCGCACACCTACGACGGCGGGCTGATCCCGCTCGAAGGCGGCTGGACGGCGCTCGACCGGATGCGGCGCGGCGTTCCCGTCGTCATCCACGGCGACGGCACCTCGCTGTGGACCCTCACCCACGCCCGCGACTTCGCTCGCGCATTCGCCGGGCTGCTCGGCAACCCGCACGCGCTCGGCTCGGCGATCCACATCACCGGCGACGAGGTGCTCACCTGGGACGCCATCGCGACCCTGCTCGGCGACGCCCTCGGCGTGCAGCCGCACCTGGTGCACGTCGCGTCGGAGACGATCGCCCGCGTGATGCCCGACCTCGGCCCGGGACTGCTCGGCGACAAGGCGCACTCGGTCGTCTTCGACAACACCCGGGTGAAGACCCTCGTGCCCGGCTGGACCGCGACGACACCGTTCGCCGACGGGGCCCGCGAGATCGTCGAGTGGCACCTCGCCGACCCGCGCCGGCAGTCCGTGCAGCCCGAGCTGAACGACGCCTTCGACCGCCTCGCCGCCCTCGCCGCCACCCCCGCGGGTTGAGTGCCGCGCGTCAGCGCGGTGTATCGAAACCCGGCCCCGAGCAACCCGCCGGTGGGTTTCGATACACCCGCTGCGCGGGCACTCAACCCGCGGAGAGGTCAGGCCTCGCGGGTGATCTCCACCGTCACGAAGAGCTTCGACCCGTAGGGGCCGGCGTAGACGCCGCGCAGGGGCGCCACGTCGCCGTAGTCGCGGCCGCGGCCGACGGTCACGTGCCGGTCGCCGATCTCGATCAGGTTGGTCGGGTCGTAGCCCTTCCACGCCCCGCAGAACCACTCGACCCAGGCGTGCGACTCGCCGGTGACGGTCTCGCCGATCGCCGCGTCGGGCTTCGGGTGCAGGTAGCCGCTCACGTAGCGGGCCGGGATGCCGACGGCGCGCAGCGCCCCGATGGCGAGATGGGTGATGTCCTGGCAGACGCCCTTCTTCTGCTCCCAGGCCTGCGCGGCCGTCGTGTAGACGGTGGTCGAGCCGGAGAGGTACTCGATCCGGTTGCCGATCTCGCGCGCGATCTCGAGGGCCGCATCGCACGGGGAGGCCGCCTTCGCGACGATGTCGCGCGCGAGTTCGACGACCTCGGCCGGCGGGCGGGTGCGGTTGGTCTGCCCGAGCTGCTCGACGTACTCGGTCGCCGTCTCGATCTCGTCGGCGAGCGCCGTCCACTCGAGCCGGTGCTCGGGGTGGTCGCGGTCGCGCACCTCGACGAGCGAGGTCGCCGTCAGCGACAGCTCGGAATGCGGGGTGAGGATCTCGAACGACGAGACCCGCGTCCCCCAGTAGTCGACGTAGGTGTGGTGGCTCGAGATCGGCAGGATCTCGAGGTTCGAGAACAGCACCAGCTGACCGTCGGCGCTCACCGGCAGCATCCGGGTCTCGTTGTACGACGCCGTCACCTCGCCGTCGTAGTGGAAGCCGGTGCTGTGCTTGATGCGGAGGCGTTTCACGTGTTCTCCCCCACCCAGGCCGCGACGTCGTTCGTCGGGAAGTACCGGGCGCGGATGGCTTCGCTCACGCTCGTCGTCGTGCGCTGCACGGCATCCATGTGGGTCGGCAGGTCGGTGATCAGGTCGGCGACAGGCCGGTACTCGAGCTCGCTGCGGATCTGCCCGAGCAGCCGCAGGGCCTGATCGCTCACGCCGACGCGATCGGTGCGCGGCTCGATCTCGCGCAGCTGCTGCTCGGCGCGGGTCACCGAGTAGAGGATGCTGCGCGGGAACAGCCGGTCGAGCAGCAGGAACTCGGCGGCTTTCTGCGCGCTCGGGATGCCGCGGTACGTGCGCAGGTACGCCTCGTAGGCGCCGACGCTGCGCAGGATCGTCGTCCACGACGGGCCCGACGCCTCGGTCAGGCTCCGCGTGGCCAGCAGTCGCGCCGTCATGTCGGCCCGTTCGATCGACCGGCCGAGCGTGAAGAACCGGTAGGCCTCGTCGCGGTTGGTCGCCGACTCGACGATGCCGACGGCGAGCGCCGAGCGTTCGCGCACCCAGGTGAAGAACTCGTGCACCTTGTCGCTCGCGACCTTGCGCGGCATCCGGGCCCGGGTGGTGTTGAGAACCTCCCACAGTTCGGTGTTCACCACCTCGCGGGCACGGCGGGCGTTCTCGCGCGCCGCGCCGAGGGAATACGCGATGGATGCCGGCTGGTTGCGGTCGACCGCGAGGATCGTCAGCACGTCGCTGCGGGTCACCTCGGCGTCGTCGTCGACCTCGGTGCCCATCACCGACAGCAGCGAGCGGCAGGCGAGGTTCTCCTCGATCCACGGGTCCTCGAGCAGCAGCTGCAGGTGCACGTCGAGGATGCGGGCGGTTCCGTCGCTGCGCTCGATGTAGCGGCCGATCCAGAACAGGCTCTCCGCGATGCGTGACAGCATCACGCACCCCCTGCGGGTTGAGTGCCCGCCGTAGGCGGGTGTATCGAAACCGCCTCCGAGTCACTCGTCGGTGTGGGTTTCGATACACCGCGCTGCGCGCGGCACTCAACCCACGAGAGGGCCTGCTGCTGCTGTTGTTGCTGCTGCTGGTCCTGGCGGGGGGAGTCGGCGGGGTTGTGGTCCTGCAGGTGCGACTCCGCCGAGATGACCGGGATCGACGTGGTGACGGCGGCCTGGTCGGCGACGAGACCCGAGATGTCGTGCTCGTGCGTGCGCAGCGGGTCGAGCCCGACGACCCAGGTGTCCTTCGAGCCGCCGCCCTGCGACGAGTTGACGACGAGCTGGCCCTCGGGCAGGGCGACCCGGGTCAGGCCGCCGGGGAGAACCCAGACATCCGACCCGTCGTTGACGGCGAAGGGACGCAGGTCGGCGTGACGCGGCCGCATCCCGTCCTCGACGAGTGTCGGGATGGTCGACAGCTGCACGACCGGCTGCGCGATCCAGCCGCGCGGGTCGGCGAGCAGATGCACCCGGAGGTCCGCGAGCTCCTGCTTCGACGCGTCAGGTCCGACGACGAGACCCTTGCCGCCGGAGCCCGCGACGGGCTTCACGACGAGCTCGTCGAGCCGGTCGAGAACCTCTTCGAGTGACGCCGGGTCCTCGAGCCGCCAGGTGTCGACGTTCGGCAGGATCGGGTCCTCGGCGAGGTAGTACCGGATGAGGTCGGGCAGGTAGGTGTAGACGAGCTTGTCGTCGGCGACGCCGTTGCCGACGGCGTTCGCGATCGTCACGTTGCCGAGGCGCGCGGCGAGCATGAGCCCGGGGGAGCCGAGCATCGAGTCGGCGCGGAACTGCAGCGGGTCGAGGAACTCGTCGTCGACCCGGCGGTAGATGACGTCGACGCGCGTCGGGCCGGCGGTGGTGCGCATCCACACGCGTCCGCCCGAGCAGAACAGGTCGCGCCCCTCCACGAGCTCGACTCCCATGAGGCGCGCGAGGAGGGTGTGCTCGAAGTACGCCGAGTTGTAGACGCCCGGGGTGAGGACGACGACCGTCGGGTCCTCGACGCCGGCCGGGGCGGATGCCCGCAGCGCGCTCAGCAGCTTGTGCGGGTAGTCCCCGACCGGCCGCACCCGCATGCTCACGAACAGCTCGGGCAGCGTCTGGGCCATCACCCGGCGGTTGGAGATCACGTAGCTGACGCCGGAGGGAACGCGGACGTTGTCCTCGAGGACCCGCCACGCCCCCTGCTCGTCGCGGATGAGGTCGATACCGGAGACCTGGATGCGCACGCCGTTGGCGGGCTCGATCCCGGCGGCCTCGCGGTGGAAGTGCGCCGAGCTCGTCACGAGTCGGGCGGGGATCACCCCGTCGCGCACCGCGTTCTGGGGCCCGTAGACGTCGGCGAGGAACGCCTCGAGCACGCGAACCCGCTGCTTGATGCCGGCCTCGACGTGCAGCCACTCGGCCTGGTCGATGACGCGCGGGACCGCGTCGAGCGGGAAGGGCCGCTCCTCCCCCGCGAAGTCGAACGTGACGCCCTGGGCGAGGTAGCTCGCGCCGAGCGCCTCGGTGCGACCGCGGAGCTCGTCCTGGGTCATCTGGGCGAGAGCCGCGTGGATCTCCTTATACGAGGCGCGCGCCTGATCGGGAGTGGCGAACATCTCGTCCCACGCCGGGACGCCGGGCCGCTTCGTGGCGGTGGCGCCGTAGCCGTCGAACAGGTCTGCCATGCACTGAGCATATGCGGCACGTGTTGCAGAGGTGTTTCACGTCACGCCTGTCGCCCGTCGTGATCGACCGCGTTGACAATGGATGGACCCCGGATCGGGCCGTCGACCCGGGGTCCCTCCGGCTCGAAGGAGATGGAGTGCACGTGCATCCGTCGGACCGTGCGTTCTGCATCCCACGCGTGGAAAGCGATGGCGTCCCCGCCCGAGGGCGTGACGACGAGTGAGTTGTGGCCGGGACCGATGAGGTCGTCGCGGGTCGCGAGCAGCGGCGGGGATGAGGCGGGGGCATGCCGCCACGGGCCGAGGGGCGAGTCGGCGACGGCCCACGAGACGGCGTAGCCCTCACCCGTCCAGGCCCCGCCGGAGTAGGTGAGCCAGTAGCGGCCGTCGCGCTCGACGACCGACGGCCCCTCGACGGTGTGCCAGTCGTAGGTGCGCCCGTACATCTCGCGGGCCCGCTCGTAGATCTGCCAGTCGGCGTGCGGCTGCAGTGCGACGGCGATCTCGCCGAGGGATGTCGGCGTGGGCAGCGGAGCGACCGCGAGCTGCGTTCCGGCGCGCTCGGCGTCGAGAACATCGCGCGCGAAGAACAGGTACCACGAGCCGTCGGAGTCGAGGAACGGGTGGGCATCGATGGCGAACGACTCGTCGGGAGTGAGGTTCACGCCCGTATCGACGAAGGGGCCGAAGGCGTCGTCCGAGCGGGCGACCCGGATGTGGTGGCCCTCGATCCCGCGCCCGACCGAGTAGTAGAGCCAGAACGCGCCATCCCGGCGAACGACCTCGGGCGCCCAGTACTCGTCGCCGAACTCGTCGCCCAGTCGCGAGAGGACCCGCCCGCGCGGTTCCCAGTCCACCAGATCGCGCGACCAGAGCGCCTCGAAGACGAGCGGATCGGATGCCGCGGGGCCCGTGCCGTAGGCGGCGTACGACCCGTCCTCCAGCCGAAGGATGTACGGGTCGGCGAAGTACCCGTCATAGCCGCTCACGGGTCACCTCCTCGAAGGCGCGGGCGGCGGGCGTCACGACGCGATCGAGGCGGCCGCCCGGCCGTTCCTCCAGGCGCACGAGTCCCATGCGGCGCAGAAACGGGTCCTTGCCGTCGGAGGGGACCCCGAGGGGCGGCGCGGGCGCGATCGTCGTCGACCCGTCGGGGGTGACCCGCGCGACGACGAACTCCTCCACGTTCGACCCGCCCGCCGCCCACGACCAGTCCACGAAGTCGAACAGCGGCCACCACGTGAACCCGCGGATGTCGAGACCCTCGACGCGAAGCTGCCGGATCGCGGACGCCGCCTCCCGCAGCCAGCGCTCCCGGAGCTCGTCGCCGCCCTCGATGCTGCTCTCGGTGACGACGAGCGGCAGGCGGTAGCGGTCGGAGAAGGCGCGCAGCACCTCTCGGAGACCGTCGGTCCAGCGGTCGTAGGACACCTGCGCGACGCTCCCGTCGACCGTGGCGAGCCGTCGGGGCGTGAGGTCGGGGTAGTAGTTGACCCCCATGAGGTCGGGGGTCTCGCCGTGCTGCTCCAGCCAGTCGAGGTCGGCCTCTCGCGCCCCGTTGCCGACGAGCCAGGCTCGGAGCGGATGCTCGGCGTCGACGCGACCCATGAGGAGGTCCGTGGGGAGCCACCCCACACCGCGAAGGAGCTCGGCGTGACCCTGGAGTGCGTCGTCGCTCGTCTCGACGGAGGTCGCCGCCTCGACGTGGACGATGACCGCGGCCGGGTGCGCGCGACGAATCGACTCGATCGCCCGCGCCATCCCGAGAGCCATGGGCACGGCCACCGAGACCCAGCCCTCCCACCCGGTGAGGTGCGGCGGCCAGATGCCGCGCAATCCGCAGAAGGAGGCCGTGGTGACGGGTTCGTTCAGCGGAGGGAAGTGGCTGACGAGGCCCCGGTAGCGCGCGGCGAACTCGCCGGCGAATCGGGCGATCGCCTCCGGATACCCGGGGTCTGCGAAGGATCCCGGCAACCAGCGCGGCGTGCCGTAGTGCACGAGATCGGCGACGATCGTGAGCCCCAGCTCCGTCACCGCGAACGGAATGACCTCGTCGAG
>CAZPJC010000047.1:0-14797 GCA_964586645.1 uncultured Schumannella sp. | reverse complement strand
CGCTCGGCGAGGACGGCGACAGCGAGTTCGGCGACCTGATCGAGGACACCGAGGCCGTCGTGCCGGCGGACGCCGTGGGCTTCACGATGCTGCAGAAGCAGCTCGAGTCGCTTCTCGACTCGCTCTCCGAGCGCGAGGCGGGCGTCATCCGCATGCGCTTCGGCCTCGGCGACGGGATGCCGAAGACCCTCGACCAGATCGGCGACACCTTCGGCGTGACGCGCGAGCGCATCCGCCAGATCGAGTCCAAGACGATGGCGAAGCTTCGTCACCCGTCCCGGTCGCAGTCGCTGCGCGACTACCTCGAATAAGTCGCACGTTGGACGTCCCCTACGACGAGGAAGCCCACAAGCGACCGCGTGAGATCGAGGTCGACGGTGCGCGGTTCGAGCGCATCCCGATCAAGACCCACGTCGTGCTGCCCGGCGAGCCGCTCGAGCCGGTGATCCAGACGTACGCCCTCGAGCACCTGCGCGACGGCGACTGGCTGTTCATGACCGAGAAGATGGTCGCCGGCAGCCAGGGCCGCGCCTATCCCGTCGCCGAGACGAAGGCCCGTCCGCTCGCGGTCTGGCTCAGCAAGCGGGTCGTGCGCACGACGACGGGGATCGGCCTCGGCATCCCCGAGACGATGGAGTGGGCGATCCGCGAGGTCGGCACGCCGCGCATCCTGCTGGCCGCCGCGGTGTCCGTGGTCTCGAAGCGCCTGTTCAAGCGCACGGGCGACTTCTACCGGGTGACCGGTCCGAAGGCGCGCGGCATCGACGGCCCGGGCTACCCGACGATCCCGCCGTACGACGAGATGGTCGTGCTCACCGCCGCGAAGCCGCGTCAGACGTCGGAGCAGGTGCGGGATGCCGTGGCCGGCTGGGGTAAGAAGATCGACGTGTTCCTGGTCGACATCAACGACCTCGGCGGCAACGTGCTCGGCTCGACGACCGACAAGGCCACCGAGAGGCTGGTCGCGCGGGTGCTGCGCGACAATCCGATCGGTCAGGGCCACGAGTCCACGCCGCTCGGCATCATCCGCCGCGTCTGATCTCGGTGGTCGAGTAGCCGCGGAGCGGCGTGTCGAGGCCTACGTCCCGAGGTAGACGCGGGGGATGCGGGTCGATGCCCGGGCGAGGATCTCGTCGCCGATCGTGCCGCCCCAGGCCGCCCAGTCCTCGGCGGTCGGTTCGCCCCGGAGTCCCGGGCCGAAGACGACCGCCTCGTCGCCGACGTCCGCGGTCGCGGCGACCTCGAGCGTGTCGATCCCGACCGCGGTGACCCGGGCCCGGCGGCCGCCGATGAGCACCTCCGCTCCTGACCCCGAGGGCCCCAACACGCTCGGCGGGATGCCGTCGGCGGTCCCGAGGTCGAGGGTGGCGGTGCCGTCGCTCGACGCGATGACCGTCGCGGATACGGTCATCGGGGCGATCATCCCTAGCTCCCGCGCGGACTGGTCGTCGAACGGGGAGGAGCCGTAGGCGGCGATCCCGAACCGGACGAGATCGAAGCGCGCCTCCGGCATCCGGATGCCGGCCGAACTCGCGGCCAGGTGGAGCAGCGGGCGGTCGGGCCCCTCCATCGGCACGCCGAGGCCCGCGGCGACCGCGATCGCCGCCCGGAATTCGCCGAGGGCCGTCGCATCGGCGGCGGGGGAGGCGTCGGCGAGGTGCGACCAGAGGCCGGCGAGCCGCACCTGCCCGCGTTGCTGGGAGGCGAGGGCCTCGCTGACGAGCGCCGGCCAGTCCTCGGGACTCGCGCCGTTGCGATGCAGCCCGGTGTCGATCTTGAGGTGCACGGCGGCGGGACGGTCGCCGGCCGCGTCGACGATGCGGCGCAGTTCGACCAGCGACGAGACGCCGAGATCGACGTCCTGCTCGATGGCGGCGCGGAAGTCGGTGTCCCGGCCGTGCAGCCAGGCGAAGACCTGTGCTCGGATGCCGGCGGCCCGCAGGTCGAGCGCGGTCGCGACGTCGAGCACGGCGAGCGAGTCGGCGCCCGACTCGAGGGCGGCCCGGGCGATCGGCACCAGGCCGTGCCCGTAGCCGTCGGCCTTGACCGCGAGCATCGTCCGCGCGGGCGCGGCGATGCCGGCCAGTCGGCGGACGTTGGCGCGGAACGCGTCCAGGTCGACCTCGATGCGGGCGCTCATCGCGCTTCCCGGGCGACGCGGGTCGCGATCCCGGCGGTGAGGGCGAGCGGGCTGCGCTCGGTCCAGACCGCCCAGTCGTTGGTCGACGGCTCACCACGGGCGGGATCGCCGAACAGCACGGCGTCGGCGCCCAGCTCGATCGGCGCGTCACCCACGTCGAGCACGAGCTGGTCCATCGCGATGCGGCCGACGAGCGGATGCGTTCCGTCGCCGACGCGCACGCGGGCGCGGTTCGACGCGAGGCGCGGCACACCGTCCGCGTAGCCGAGGGCGACGAGAGCGAGCGTTGTGGGAGAGGGCGTGCGGTAGGTGTAGCCGTAGGACACCCCGGCCGAGGCCTCGACCCGCTTGAGTGCGACCACCTCGCCCACCAACGAGAGGACGGGGCGACCCGAACCCGCGAGGCCGTACGCGTCGGCGGATGCGCCCCGTGCTTCGCGATCACGGCGGACGGCGCGGGGAGCGAACCCCGCCGCCCGAGCGACCCCGGCATCCCGGTCGTCGCTGACGACGAGCTCGCGAACGCCGGCCGACAGCGCGACCGGCGCGATGAGCGCCAGACCGTGACCGAACGCGTCGGCGCGGCCGTCGAGGACGTCACCGCTCAGCTGGGAGCGGAACGCGTCGAGGTCGATGAGAGCTCGACGGCGGATCCCAGGCACGGTTCATCCAAGCACGAACGAGGAAGGCCCCCGGCGTGGACCGGGGGCCTTCCTGAAGATCGGGGCTCTTACTCGCCGACGGGCTCGAAGAGGCGGGCCGACTCGTCGTGCCATTCGAGGGCGACGGGCTGCAGCTTCTCCTTGAACTCGTTCGCGTGGTGGTTGCAGAAGAGCAGCTCACCGGTCGCGAGCGTCGCCTTCACGTAGGCCTGGGCCCCGCAGTAGTCGCAACGGTCGAGGGCCGTGAGGCTGGGCGTTCCGAGGTCGAGTTCGTCGACCGTGTTGTCGGGTGCGAACTGGCTCATGGGGTTCCTCCTCGGGGTGCGAACCGGCTGTCTGGTAGTCCATCCAAGCACGCACCTGTGTCACGGATGTGTCCGTGTCGTTGCATTTCGCTCACGGCGCACCGGGGAATTCCTGAGACCCGGGTCAGTCGTGTGTCGCGCGGGGTGGGATACCGGGGCGGGTGCCCGGCCGGGGTTAGTCTGATCGACGGCCAGCTCCCGAGAATGCCCGGAGCGGCCTCGACAAGGAGCTGAACCCGTGGCGAGCGACGACTATTCCGCCCGTCACCTCTCGGTGCTCGAAGGCCTCGAGGCGGTGCGCAAGCGCCCGGGCATGTACATCGGCTCGACCGATTCCCGCGGCCTGATGCACTGCGTCTGGGAGATCATCGACAACGCCGTCGACGAGGCGCTCGGCGGCTACGGCTCCGAGATCGAGGTCGTGCTGCACCGCGACGCGAGCGTCGAGGTGACCGACCATGCGCGCGGCATCCCGGTCGACATCGAGCCTAAGACCGGACTCTCCGGCGTCGAGGTCGTCTTCACCAAGCTGCACGCGGGGGGCAAGTTCGGCGGCGGGTCGTATGCCGCATCCGGTGGTCTGCACGGCGTCGGCGCGTCGGTCGTCAACGCGCTCTCGGAGCGGCTCGACGTCGAGGTCGACCGCGACGGGGCCACGTGGGCGATGTCGTTCCACCGCGGCGAGCCCGGGATCTTCTCCGACAGCGGAGAGCCGAGCCCCGATTCGCCGTTCACCCCGTTCACCTCGGGGTCCGAGCTGCGCAAGATCGGCAAGGTCGCGAAGGGCGTGACCGGCACGCGCATCCGCTACTGGGCCGACCGGCAGATCTTCACCAAGGGCGCCGAGTTCCAGATGGAGGAGCTGTTCGCCCGGGCGCGGCAGACCGCGTTCCTCGTGCCGGGGCTCGCGATCGAGGTCGTCGACCGCCGTCCCGAGGAACCGATCCGGGAGACCTTCCGGTTCGCCGGCGGAATCGCCGAGTACGTCGACTTCCTCGCCCCCGACGCGCCCCTCACCGACACCTGGCGCATCCAGGGGTCCGGTGGCTTCAGCGAGACGGTGCCGGTGCTGCAGGAGAACGGCCACATGGTGCCGACCGAGGTCGCCCGCGAGGCCGAGGTCGACATCGCCCTTCGCTGGGGGACCGGCTACGACACGGTGTTCCGCTCCTACGTCAACATCATCGCCACCCCGAAGGGCGGCACCCACCAGGCGGGCTTCGAGCAGGGCCTCATGAAGTTCCTGCGCGCCGAGGTGGAGAAGAACGCCCGGCGGCTCAAGGTCGGCGCGTCCGAGAAGCTGGAGAAGGAGGACATCCTCGCCGGTCTGACGGCCGTGCTCACGGTGCGTCTTCCCGAACCGCAGTTCGAGGGCCAGACCAAGGAGATCCTGGGCACTCCCGCGGTGCGCAACATCGTCGCGAACGTCGTCGCGAAGGCAATGGCGGAGCGCTTCACGTCGAGCAAGCGCGACGACAAGAACCAGTCGGCGCTCGTGCTCGACAAGATCGTCGCGGAGATGAAGAGCCGCATCTCCGCGCGCGCCCACAAGGAGACCCAGCGCCGCAAGAACGCGCTCGAGTCGTCGTCGCTGCCGGCGAAGCTCGTCGACTGCCGGTCGAACGACGTCGAGGGCACCGAGTTGTTCATCGTCGAGGGCGACTCGGCGCTCGGCACGGCGAAGCTCGGGCGCGACAGCGAGTTCCAGGCGCTGCTGCCGATCCGCGGCAAGATCCTCAACGTGCAGAAGGCCTCGGTCGCCGACATGCTGAGCAACGCCGAGTGCGCCTCGATCATCCAGGTGATCGGCGCCGGGTCGGGCCGCACGTTCGACCTCGAGCAGGCCCGCTACGGCAAGGTCATCATCATGGCCGACGCGGATGTCGACGGCGCCCACATCCGCACCCTGCTGCTCACCCTGTTCTTCCGGTACATGCGCCCGATGATCGACGACGGCCGGGTGTTCGCCGCGGTGCCGCCGCTGCACCGGGTCGTCGTGATGAACCCGGGATCGAAGCCGAACGAGACGATCTACACGTACTCCGAGGCCGAGCTGCTCGGGGTGCTGAAGAACCTCGAGAAGAGCGGCAAGAAGTACCAGGATCCGATCCAGCGCTACAAGGGGCTGGGGGAGATGGATGCCGACCAGCTCGCCGAGACGACGATGAGCCGTCAGCACCGCACCCTCCGCCGTGTGCGGGTGTCGGACGCCGAGAACGCCTCCCGGGTGTTCGAGCTGCTGATGGGCAACGACGTCGCCCCCCGCAAGGACTTCATCATCGCCGGTCAGGGTCTCGACCGTGACCGGATCGACGTCTGAGATCCCGGTGCCCGTGCGGCGGCTGCCCGTCGCCCTGATCGTCGGCGCGCTCGTCGTCGCCGCGCTGACGGCGCTCGTCTTCCTCATGCGCGCGGGCGGCGACCCGGGCGACGCGGCGACCTGGCCGATCACCTGGGAGCTGCGCTCGAGCGACAACGGCACGCTCTTCCAGTTCTGGGCGGATGTCGTCGCGGGCCGGCCGCTCGACTGGAGCTTCTCGCCGCAGGTCTTCGTGTTCCCCGAGCTGCCGCTGAGCGGTCTGGCGTTCCTGGTGTCGGCCGGCGACCTGTACGTCTATTACGTCGTCGTCGCCGTCCTGAACCAGGTCGCGTTCTTCCTCCTGCTCGCCGCGCTGGCCCGGCTGCTCTGGCCGGCGGCGGCGCCGGCCGCCGTGGTCCTGCGCGCGGCCGTCGCCGTCGGGCCGCTCGTGCTGCTGCCGCTCGTCGGCACGACGTGGGTGCTGTCGTTCCACCTCGCCCCGACCTACTACGTCGGGATGTACCTCGCGCTGCTTGCCGCGCCGGTGCTCCTGCTCGTGCGGTCGCGGGTGGTGCGCATCCTGCTCGCCGCCGGCCTGGCGCTGACGATCGCGTCGAACCCGCTCACGGTCGTCTTCGCCGCGCCGGGCGCCCTCGCGGTGCTGCTCGTCCGGCTCGCCCGCTCGGGCCGGGGCGGACTCCGGGGATCCGTGCTGCTCGTCGGCGCGGTCGGCGTCGGCGCCGTGCTCGCGCGGGCCGCCGTCACGCCGCTGCAGGGCACCGGGCTGCTCACCTACGTCGACCTCGAGGTGTTCCGCTCCCGCGTCGCGGGGCTCTGGCCGTACTGGTCGTTCCAGCTGCTCGATCCCGCGGCACGGGTGCTGCTGCCGCTCGGAGCGATCCTCGCGCTCGGCTGCCTCGTCGTCGCCGTCGGGGCGGCGGTGCTGCTCGCCCGACGGTCCGACGTGCCCGACGCCCGCCGCGCGTACGTCACCGTGTTCCTCGGACTGGTGCCGCTCGGCGGCCTCGCCGCCACGGTCGCCGCCCTCATCACGCACTACTACTACTTCTGGCCGGCGCTCGTGCTGCCCTTCGTGCTCGCGCTGTTCGCGATCCCGGCCCGCCTTCTCGAGCCCGCGGTGATCGGCACGGGGGTCGCTCTCGTGGCCGTCGCGATCGGCACGGGCGGCGCCGCGGATCTCGCGCATGCCGGGACGTACTTCGGATACCGCGGCGCCGAGACGCGGTGCCTCGACGCCGCCGTGCCGGGCGAGGTGGGGTTCGCGACCTTCTCCGACGCGCGGCGGGTCGGCCTGCCGTCGGCCACCGGCATCCGGCTCATCCAGCTCACCACCGGCCTCGAGCCGAACCTCTGGCTCACCAACCGGGCGTATGCGCGCGAGGCCGGCACCTTCTTCTATCTCAACGAACGCGGCGACGAGTTGTCGCTCGACCGCGGCGCGATCCGCGACAGGTTCGGCGAACCCGACACCGAGGTCACCTGCTCCGAGGGCCGGGTGCTCTGGATCTACGACACTCCGGTCGCGGTCGGCGGCTGACGCCCGCCCAGGATTCATCCGGCCGACGTTCAGCGGACGGTCATAGTGTCGGAGCATGACTTCCGGGCTTCTCGTCGATGTGACGGGCGGCCGTGTGCAGGGGATCGCGGCCCGCGGCCTGCGCTTCTGGCGCGGCATCCCGTACGCCGCCCCACCCGTCGGGGAGCTGCGGCTTCGCGCCCCGCAGCCGGTCGTGCCCTGGAGCGGCGTGCGCGACGCGAGCCGCTTCGGGCCGATCTCCCCGCAGGACCGGCGCAGCCTCACCGTCGCGACCGGCAAGGGGGACCCGCAGTCGGAGGACAGCCTCACCCTCAACGTCATCGCCCCGCCGACGGTCTCCGACCGGCCGCGTCCCGTCATGGTGTGGGTGCACGGCGGCGCGTACGCCGTCGGCTCGTCGCGTGAGATGCCCGGGCAGGGCGAAGGTCTCGTTCACGACGGCGGCGTCATCTTCGTGAACCTCAACTACCGGCTCGGCGCGCTCGGCTTCCTCGACTTCACGCGGTTCTCGACGCCGGAGCGTCCGTTCGACTCGAACCTCGGGCTGCGCGACATCGTCGCGGCGCTGCGCTGGGTGCGCGACAACATCCGGCAGTTCGGGGGCGATCCCGACAACGTGACGCTCTTCGGGGAGTCGGCCGGCGCCAACGCCGTGACCACGCTCCTGGCGGCGCCGTCCGCCGCGGGGCTGTTCGCGCGGGCGATCGCCGAGAGCTCGCCCCCCGAAGCCGTCTACCCGCCCGAGCTCACCGCCGAGTGGGCGCGCGACTACCTCGAGCTGCTCGGGGCCGTCATGAACCGCCCTCGGGTCGCCGAGCCCACCCCCGCCGAGGTCGCCGCGATGCTCGACGAGGCCACCCCGGCGCAGCTCGTCGCCGCGACGTCCCGCATGGTGCGCGAAACCCCGGACCGCGTGCCGGGCACGATCGCGCTGTGTCCCGTCATCGACGGCGACTTCCTGCCCGAGCGGCCGGTGGACGCCGTCGCCGACGGCACCGCGCACCGGGTGCCGCTCATCATCGGCACGAACGACCGGGAGGGCTCCTTCTTCCGCGGCCGGATCGACATCCTCGCCTCGACTCCGGCGCGCATCCGGGCGATCCTGACCCGCACGCCCCGCGCCGCCGCGCAACGGCTCGCCCGCCTCTACCCGGGGCTGTCGAAGCCGCGCGCCGCCGCGGACTTCGCGGGCGACTACACCTTCTGGTATCCGTCGGTGCGCATCGCGGAGGGGCACTCCCGGCACGCGCCGACCTACGCCTACCGGTTCGACCTCGCCCCGCGGCTCGCCCGTCTCATCGGGCTCGACGCGACGCACGGCATCGAGCTGTTCGCGATCTTCGACCTCATCCGCACGCCCTACGCGCGGGCGATGAGCGCCCTCGGCGGCTATCGCGCCTTCGAGCGCACCGCGCGCCGGATGCGGATGAACTGGCTGCGCTTCGCCCACGACGGCACGGTGGATGCCGGCTGGCCGACGTACGACGAGGAGCGGCGCCGCACGCTCATCATCGACGCCGAGGACCGCATCGAAGAGGACCCGAATCGCGAGCGCCGTGAGGCGTGGGCGGCGTTCGTCCCGCACCTGCCCCAGACCCAGCGCGCCGACGCCTCCTGACCCCGCCGGCTCGCGCCCGGTCCACCCGGGCCGGATCGGCTCTGGCCGCCCGTGCGGCGTCGGTGTCAGAGTGGCGGGATGACCTCGCCCGACCTCCCGTTGACCGTCGAGGCCCGGGTCGCGGCCGCCCGCCGCGCCGCACTCCGGGCGGCGGGGATCATCGTCGCGAGCTACATCCCGTTCGGGATCGCGGCCGGGGCGGCGATGGGCGCGACGAGCGTCGACCCGCTGGTCAGCATCCTCAGTTCGCCGATCATCTTCGCCGGCGCCGCGCAGATCGCCGCCGTGCAACTGCTGCACGTCGGCGCGGCCCTCGGCCTCGTCGTGCTGACCGTCGCCGTCATCAACGCCCGTCACCTGCTCTACAGCGCCGCGCTCGCGCCGCACCTCGCCGAGTGGACGCTCGGGCAGCGGATGGGCGCCGCGTTCCTGCTCGCCGACCCGGTGTACGCGCTCGCGGCCGCCCGCTTCGACACCGCGGACGGTGGGGGCGGAGACCGCGAGAAGCGCGCCTTCTACTTCACCGCCGGGCTGACCTGCCTCGTCGGCTGGAGCGCGCTGCTCGCGATCGGCATCGTCGTCGGCGGGTTCATCCCGGAATGGGTGCCGTTCGAACTCGCCATCCCGCTGACCTTCCTCCTGCTCACCCTGCCGCTGATCAAGAACAGCGCGGGCCTCGTCACGGCCGCGGTCGCCGGGATCGTCGCGCTGGTCGCGCACACCCTGCCGCTCGGGATCGGGCTGATGGTCGGCGCGGTGGTCGGCGTCGCCGCGGGAGTCGTCGTGCTCAACGTCACCGAGAGGCGGTCCGTCGATGCTTGAGCTGCTCGCGATCGTCCTCGGCGGCGTCGTCACGTTCGTGACCCGGGCCCTGTTCCTCGTCTCGAGGAAGCTGCGGCCGCCGAAGCGGGTCGAGAAGTACCTGCCGCTCGTCGGCCCGGCCGTGCTCGGGGCGATCGCGATCCCGGGCATCCTCGCGCCGCGCGGCGAGGTCTCGCTCGTCGACACGATCCCCGCCGTCATCGCGGCGGTCGCGACCTGGCTCGTCTGGAAGCTCACGAAGCAGACCGCGCTCGGGCTGCTCGCCGGCCTCGGGCTGTGGTGGGTGATCCTCGCGGCGCTGACCGCGCTCGGCGTGGAGCGCTAGAGGGCGCGTCCGATCGAGCCGACCACGGCATCCATCGGCGTCCCCGAGGCGTCGCGCTTCGCACCCGCGTCGGGCAGCTGCCGCAGCGACCCGTCGGGGCCGACCGCGAGGGCCGGTGCCGGACCCGCCCAGGCGAGGGCGAGAGCGTTCTCGCCCTTGAGGAAGGTGTGCGCGCGCACGCCGCCGGTCGCCCGGCCCTTGCCGGGGAACTCGGCCAGCGCGGAGACCTTCGCGCGCCCCGGGTCGGCTCCGGCCAGGGTCTCGGCGGGCGTCGAGATCGTCGCGACGACGATCGCGACCGACGGGTCGACGGCGCCGAAGAACAGCACTTTCGCGCCCGACGACAGGTTGATGCCCGCCATGCCGCCCGCGCCGACGCCCTGCGGCCGCACCGCCGACGCGGCGAAGTGCAGCAGCTGCGCGTCGGTCGTGACGAAGACGAGCTCCTCGGTGTCCGGCCCCTGGGCGACCCCGACGACCTCGTCGCCGGGCTTGAGCGCGATGACCTCGAAGTCGGGCTTCGACGGCCAGCCGCCGGGGGCGACCCGCTTCACCGTGCCGGACGAGGTCGCGAGCGCGATCGGGTCGTCCGAGCTGAGCGAGACGAGCCCGAGCACGCGCTCCTTCTTGTCGGCGAGACCGAGGTAGTCGCCGACGCGGGCGCCCGCGGCGAGCTGCACCGAGTTGCCCGGCACCGACGGGAGGTCGACGGGTGAGAACCTGACCAGCCGGCCGCGTGAGGTGACCGCGCCGAGCTCGCCGCGCACGGTCGTCGGCACGGTCGAGAGGATGGCGTCGTGCCGGCCGCGTCGTGCGCTGCGGGCGGTGATCTCCGCGCCCTCGACTCTGACCATGCGTCCGGTCGTCGAGAGCACCACGAGGGTGGGGCCGTCGGCGATCTCGAGCGCCGGGCCCCCGGCGGCGGCCGCGCGGCGCTGCGCCGGGGTCGCCGCGATCGACGCCTTCGCCTCGGTGAGCAGGGTGCGACGGGGCGTGCCGAAGCGCTCGGCCACCTCGTCCAGTTCGATGCCGACCTGCTCCCGCACGCGCGCCGGGTCGCCGAGCAGGGCCTCGAGTTCGGCGATCTCGCGCTGCAGCTTGTCGCGCTCGTTCTCGAGCTCGATCCGCGAGAACTTCGTGAGCCGGCGCAGCTGCAGCTCGAGGATGTAGTCGGCCTGCAGGGTGGAGAGGTCGAACACCTCCATGAGCCGCACCCGGGCGGCGGCGGCGTCGTCGGAGGACCGCACCACCTGGATGACCTCGTCGATGTCGAGGATCGCTATGAGGAGGCCGAGCACGAGGTGCAGGCGCTCCTGGCGGCGGGTCAGGCGGTAGCGCGACCGACGCGTGACGACCTGGATGCGGTGGTCGAGGTAGACCTGCAGCAGGTCGCGCAGGCCGAGGGTCTGCGGCTGCCCGCCGACGAGGCAGACGTTGTTGATGCCGAAGCCGTCCTCGAGCGGCGTCAGCCGGTAGAGCTGCTCGAGCACGCCCTCGGGGCTGAACCCGGTCTTCAGCCCGATGACGAGGCGCAGGCCGTTCTTGCGGTCGGTGAGATCGGTGACGTCCGAGATGCCGGTGATCTTCTTCGCCTGCACCCCGTCCTTGATCTTCTCGATGACCTTCTCGGGCCCGACGAGATAGGGCAGCTCGGTGACGACGAGCGCGGTCTTGCGCGGGCCGACCTGCTCGACGGTCACCTTCGCGCGCGTCTTGAACGAGCCGCGGCCGGTGGCGTAGGCGTCGCGGATGCCGTCGAGCCCGACGATCGTTCCGCCGGTGGGCAGGTCGGGGCCGGGCACGTAGGCCATCAGCTCGTCGAGACCCGCCTCGGGGTTCTCGAGCAGGTGCTTCGCGGCGGCGGCGACCTCGATGAGGTTGTGCGGCGCCATGTTCGTCGCCATGCCGACCGCGATGCCGGAGGCGCCGTTGACGAGCAGATTCGGGTAGGCCGCGGGCAGCACCTCGGGCTGGGTGAGCTGGTTGTCGTAGTTCGGCACGAAGTCGACGACATCCTCGTCGAGTCCCTCGCACATCGCGACGGCGGACGCGCGCATCCGCGCCTCGGTGTACCGGGCTGCGGCCGGGCCGTCGTCGAGGGAGCCGAAGTTGCCGTGCCCGTCGACGAGCGGGACGCGCATCGTGAAGTCCTGGGCGAGACGCACGAGGGCGTCGTAGATCGCCGTGTCGCCGTGCGGATGCAGGCGTCCCATCACGTCGCCGACGACGCGGGCGCTCTTCACGTGGCCCCGGTCCGGGCGCAGGCCCATCTCCGACATCTGGAACAGGATGCGGCGCTGGACGGGCTTGAGCCCGTCCCGGGCGTCGGGCAGGGCCCGCGAGTAGATCACCGAGTAGGCGTATTCGAGGAACGAGCCCTCCATCTCGGCGGAGACGTCGACGTCCTGGATCCGCTCGCCGGGGCCGGTCGTGGAGGAGGAGGAAGGTGGGGGAGTCATAAGATCGGGGCCATGCTACCGGCGGCCAAATCCCACCGGTTCAGCCTCACCGACGTGCTGGGAAATTGCCTTCTCGCGGTGAACGGCGACCGCGGCGCCCTGGGGCTGCCTCCCGTGGCGCACGCCGTCGTCCTGCTGGTCGACGGCCTCGGCGCCGTGCCGCTCGAGGCTCATCGCGGCTACGCCCGCCGGCTGCTCGCCGCCCCGAGATCCTCGACGATCCAGACGGTCTTCCCCTCGACGACGGCGTCCGCGCTGGCCTCGCTGACCACCGGCGTCCTGCCGGGCGTGCACGGCCTCATCGGCTACCTCGGTTTCGACTCCACCGGCGACCGCGTCGTCAACTCGCTCACCGGCTGGGGCGCCGATCTCGACCCGGGCACCTGGCAGCGGGTGCCGACCCTGTTCGAGCGGGCGCGGGATGCCGGCCTCCCGGCGTTCGCGGTCGGCCCGGGCCGCTACCGCAACTCGGGATTCACCGCCGCCGTCCTGCGCGGAGCCGACTACCGGCCGGGGGAGTCGATCGCCGCGCGTCTGGCCGAGGTCCGCCGCATCCACGCCTCCGCCGAGCGCAGCCTCACCTACGTCTACGCACCCGAGCTCGACGTCGCCGCTCACGCGACCGGCGTCGCGTCCGAGGCCTGGTCCACGGCCCTGGAGGAGGTGGATGCCGCCGTCGGCGCGTTCGTCGCGAGCCTCGGCCGGAACGCCGGCCTGCTCGTCACGGGCGACCACGGCGGCCTCGACATCCCGATCGACGCCCAGGTGATCGTCCCGCCCGAGCTGCTCGACGGGGTGCGGCACGTCTCGGGCGAACCCCGCTGCCTCGCCCTCCACCTCGAGCCGGGCGTCCGGGTCGACGACGTCCGCGACCGCTGGCAGGCGGCCGAAGGCACCCGCGCCTGGGTCGCGACCCGCGACGAGGCGATCACGGCGGGCTTCTTCGGTGCCGTCGATCCCGACGTGCTGCCCCGCATCGGCGACGTGCTGGTCGCCGCGCGCAAGAGAGTCGCCTACTACCTCGACGCGGAGGACCGCGGGCGCGGGATGGTCGGCCAGCACGGCTCGCTCACCCCGGAGGAGATGACGATCCCGCTGCTCAGGTTCGGCGCGTTCGGCCGCTAGAGATCGTCGTCGGTCCTCGCGCCGAAGACGATCTCGTCCCACGAGGGCATGGACTGCCGGCCCTTGCTGCCGCGCCGCCCCTGCGGTCCCGTGTCGCGAGCCGACGGCTTCGTGCGCATCGCGTCGATCGGGGTGGCGTCGTCGACCGCGTCGAGCGGCACGTCGATCAGCCGCACGGTGCCGGTCGACGGGTGGGCGGCGATCGACTCCTCGGGGTCGGGATCCATCGGGTCCCGCTCGCCCCGGCGCTTGCGGAGGGCTTCGAGGAGGTCGGCGGTCTGGTTCTTCTTCACCGGGAGGTGTTCGGCATCGCCGACGCGGCCGTAGGGCACCGGATCCAGCAGCGGCCCGGTCTCGTCGGGGGAGGTCGCCACAGTGAAGGCGCCGGAGTCGAAACGGGAGGCGTCGGCCTGCTCGTCGAGGGGCACGGCGCGCAGGCGCGGCACGAGGGTCGCCGGCTGATCGCCCTGCTGCGAGAGCGAGATCGCCTCCTGGTTGAGCGGGGCGAGCGTCGACTTCTTCGGGTCGAACGACCAGCGGGCGTCGTGGTCGATCGTCTCGGCGACGAAGGTGAGCTTGACGACCCAGCCGCCGCCCTCCTCTTTCCAGGACGCCCAGCGTTCCCCGATCGCGCCGCCGTCGGCGAGACGGCGGCGGATGACGGAGCCGAAGGTCACGCCCCCGCCGAGCGGGTCGGTCTCCATCGCGAGCTGCACGGGAACGGCGAGGGCGGACTCGATGACGAACTCGCGCTCGGCCAGCACCGGCCCTTCGAACCGCTGCACGTAGTCCAGCGGCACGCCCGTGATCGCGGCGACGTCCTCGGCCGACATCCCGGCCCGGATGTGCGCCTGGATCTCCCGCGGCGACAGCTTGCGCACGGCACCCGGGTCGGGGGACGACTGACGCAGCCGCGACTGCAGCACGTCGTCGATCGCCACCCGGTAGCGCGTGCCCTCCTCGGAGGCGACGAGCAGCGATCCGCTCTCCACGCCGATGACCTTCAGCTCTTCCATCGGGGCCCTCCTCGGGCTCATGATCACACGGGCTCGCCGGGATTCCGGGGAATATCCCGGGCGCGCCGGAAGTTGTCCGGGAAGCAGCGCCGGCTGGTTTGCGATTCGCCCCGCGATCATGCAAGCTGACGCCGCCGATCGGGCACCAACGGCAGCAACAACGAGATGGAAGAGCATGGCAACCGACTACGACGCACCGCGCAAGACCGACGACGACACCGAGTCGATCCAGGCCCTGCAGGAGCGCACCCCGGACAAGCTTTCGGGAGTCGTCGACGTCGATGACGCATCCGCGGACGGTTTCGAGCTCGGCGGTGCCGATCTCTCCGACCTCGATCTGGATGTCGTCGTGCTCCCGCCTCAGGCGGACGAGTTCACCTGCGTGAACTGCTTCCTGGTCAAGCTGCAGTCGCAGTTCGACCACGACACCAAGCTCGGCCCGATCTGCGTGGAGTGCGCGGCCTAGGT
>CAZPJC010000046.1:0-14999 GCA_964586645.1 uncultured Schumannella sp. | reverse complement strand
GCGGCACCTGGGACCGGCTGGCCCCGCTGTCGGGTGACCAGCGGATCATGGTGGTGACCGGACGCGCCCACCGCGCCGCCGTCGAAGAGCAGCTTCCCGAGCTCGCCGACGCGAACATCGTGCTGGAGACCGAGCCGAAGGACTCGTCGGCCGCGATCGGGCTGGCCGCCGCCATCCTGGTGCGCCGCGAACCCGACGTGATCATCGGATCGTTCGCCGCGGACCACGTGATCAACGACGTGCGCGGCTTCCGGCGCGCCATCGAGCAGGCCGTGGTCGTGGCCGATGCGGGCTACATCACGACGATCGGGATCACCCCGACCGAACCCGCGATCGGCTTCGGCTACATCCACTGCGGGGAGGCGCTCGGAATCCCGGGGGCTCCGAAGGCTTTGCGCGTCGAGAGCTTCGTCGAGAAGCCCGACCTGAAGACCGCCGAGGGCTACGTCGACGGCGGCGAGCATCTCTGGAACGGCGGCATGTTCGTCGCGCGCGCCGACCTCCTCCTGGATCAGATGCGCGAGAGCCAGCCCGAACTCGTCGCCGGTCTCGAGGAGCTCGCCGCCGCGTGGGACGACCCGGCGACCCGGGGCCCGGCCGTCGACAGGATCTGGCCGGGACTCACCAAGATCGCGATCGACTACTCCGTCGCCGAGCCCGCCGCGCTCGCGGGCAGGCTGGCCGTCGTCCCCGGGTCGTTCGACTGGGACGACGTCGGCGATTTCGCCTCGATCGCGAAACTGCACGCCGGCGGCCGCAAGAACGACCTCGCGATCCTCGGCGAGAACGCCCGCGTGCTCGCCGACGCGTCGAGCGGCATCGTGATCAGCCAGAGCGACCGGATCATCTCGCTCATCGGCGTGCGCGACATCGTCGTCATCGACACCCCCGACGCGCTGCTCGTCACGACGACGGCGAACGCCCAGCGCGTGAAGAGCGTCGTGGATGCCCTCAAGCTGTCGGGTCGCTCGGAAGTCCTCTAGACCGAGCCGTCACACCTCGATCTCGCCGCCGACGCCGCGCAGGTGGTCGCGGAAGGCGAGCGCGGGGTCCGCGGCCCGCGCGACGAGGTAGTCGTCGAAGCGCACCTGCTCGCGCAGGCTCCGCCCCGCACGGATGTCGTCGGCCTGGCGTCCCTCGGTGGCGGCGATCCCGGCCGCGAGCTCGAGCACGCCGTCGACGCGATCGGCGGGGACGAACAGCACGCCGTCCTCGTCGCCGAACACGACGTCGTCGCGCGTCACCGTCCAGTCGCCGACCCGGGCCGCCTCGAGCGCGTCGTCGACCCGGGGGTCGAGCCGCTGCGGACCGGTGGGCAGGGCGCCGAGGCTGAACACCGGCATCCCGATGCGGCGGATGTCGGCGGTGTCGCGGTGCAGACCCCAGATGACGATCCCGCTGATGCCCCCCGCCGCCGCGTCGAGCACGGCGAGGTCGCCGATGCACGCCTCGTCGAGCCGGCCGCCGTTGTCGGCGACCAGCACGTCGCCGGGCCGGGCCGACGCGACCGCCTCGAGGAAGACATCCACGCTCCCCGCGTGCGCGGCGGGCAGCACGCGGCCGGCGAGGCGCATCCCGGGGACGACGGCGCGGACGGCGGACGGGGCGCAGCGCACCGGCACCCCGGCGCGGAGGCACGCGTCGGCGAGGTGGGGCGTGGTGAGCGAGGCGAAGCGGTCGAGCACAGCGCGACGGTAGACCCGCGGATGTTCTCGCCGCCACGGCCACTCACCTACCGTTGGACCGTGAGCATCCCCCTCGTCATCGACACCGACACCGCCCAGGACGACTGCGTCGCGATCCTCGTCGGCCTCCTCGACCCCGCCGCCGAACTGCGCGCGATCACGATGGTCGCCGGCAACGTCGGCTTCGACAGTCAGGTGAAGAACGCCTGGATGACGCTCAACGTCGCCGACCGGCTCGACGTGCCGGTGTACCTCGGCTGCCGGCGTCCGCTCGTGCGGGAATGGGTCTCCGCCGAGAACGTGCACGGCGACGGCGGCGGCGGGCTCTCGATCGACGAGAGCGGGCTCGCCCCGCAGCCCGAGCACGGGGTGGATGCCCTCATCCGCCTCGCCGCCGAGGCGCCCGGCGAGCTGACGATCGTCTGCATCGGGCCGCTCACCAACATCGCGATGGCGATCATCAAGGACCCGGGGTTCGTCGCCAACGTCAAGTCGCTCTACATCATGGGCGGCTCCAACAACGCGCGCGGCAACATCACCGCCGCCGGGGAGTTCAACTTCTACGTCGATCCGGATGCGGCCAAGACCGTCTTCGCCGCCGGGTTCGCCGACATCGTCGTCGTGCCCTGGGCTCCGCTGACGCTCACCGACGGCGTGTTCAGCCGCGCCGACATCTCGCGGATCGCGGCGGTCGGCACGCCGCTCGCGAAGTTCGTCGTGCGGGTCTGCGAGACGACGCTCGCGTTCGACGAGTCGGTCGGCATCATGGGCTCGACGCATCCCGACTCGCTGACGGCGGCGCTCGTGCTGCACCCCGAACTCATCGCCGCGTCGGCGCGCTACGCGGTCGACGTCGAGGCCGACTCGGAACTGACGCGGGGATACTCGGCCATGTCGTGGGGCGTGCACGGTCTGACCCCGAACGCGACCGTGGTCGAGTCGGTGGACCGGCTCGCCTTCCTCGACTACCTGATCGGCCTGCTCCGCACCGAGACGACACCCCCGCGAGCGTTCAGCCCGGTTCTGTAGGTATTCATTTCCGCCACATTTCGCCCGTGTCGCGATCGGGTAACTAAAGCCGACGCACCGGGTTCCCGGGTGGTCGGGCCACGTTACGTCGGGTTACTCTGGCCCCATCACAACCCCGGCGGTCCGTCGGGGCTTTTGCACATGGAGGACCCCAAGTGAACCTGATCACCCGTAAGCGCGCGCTTCTGACCGTCGCGCTCGCCGGCGCCAGCGCGCTCGTGCTCGCCGGCTGTGGCGCTGCTCCCGAAGACGGTGACGGCGGCGACGCCGTCGACTTCACGGCCTGCGCCGTTTCCGACGAGGGCAGCTGGAACGACAAGAGCTTCAACGAGGCGGCCTACGACGGCCTGCTGAAGGCCGAAGACGAGCTGAACGTCACCATCAACGACGCCGAGTCGCAGTCCATCGAGGACTTCGAGCCGAACCTGCAGCAGATGATCGACGTGCCGTGCGACGTCACCTTCGCGGTCGGCTTCAACTTCTCGATCAACGACACGATCTTCTCGGTCGCCGACGCCAACCCCGAGTCGCACTTCGTGTGGATCGACGGCTGGAACCAGGGCCAGACCAACCTCAAGCCCATCACCTACGCGATGGAGCAGTCGTCCTACCTCGCCGGCTACCTCGCCGCGGCGTACTCGACGAGCAAGGTCATCGGCACCTACGGCGGCCTCGACATCCCGGCCGTGACCGCGTTCATGGACGGCTTCTACTACGGCGCCAAGGCGTACGAGACCGAGACCGGCACCGCGATCACGGTCCTCGGTCGCGACCCGATCGCCGGCACCGGCACCTTCACCGACCCGGGCCTGTCCTTCGGCGACACCGAGGGCGCGAAGTCGATCTCGGCGGGCTTCCTCGCCGAGGGCGCCGACGTGATCTTCCCGGTCGCCGGCGGCCTGTTCGCCTCGACCGCCGAGGCGATCACCGAGTCGGGTTCGACCACCGCGGTCTTCCTCGGCGTCGACAAGAACATCGCCGTCACCTCGCCGGAGTACGCGGACCTCGTCCTCACCTCGGTCGAGAAGCGCATGACGCAGGCCGTGTTCGACATCATCGCCGACCTCTCGGCGGGTGGTGAGTTCAACGTGGACGCCTACGTCGGCACCCTCGAGAACGACGGCACCGCGCTGTCGGACAGCGACAAGATCTCGGACGAGCTCCTCGCGAAGCTCGACGAGCTCAAGGCCGGCATCATCGACGGATCGATCGACCCGCTCGCCTGATCCGCAGTTCCTGATCGGCTCCGCGCCGATCACCTGATGTGCCGGGGTGGCTACGGCCGCCCCGGCACATCGCTTTCTCCGCCGACCCTCTTCCGGGCCGACCTCGCGTCGGCCCGCTCCCGTCATGCAGGATGGACCCGATGAAACTCGAACTCCGCGGCATCACGAAGCGCTTCGGGAGTCTCGTCGCCAACGACGGCATCAGCATCACGGTCGAGCCGGGCGAGATCCACGCCCTCCTCGGTGAGAACGGTGCCGGCAAGTCGACGCTGATGAACGTGCTCTTCGGCCTCTACCACGCCGACGAAGGCGAGATCCTGCTCGACGACGAGCCCGTGCAGTTCAGCGGACCCGGTCAGGCGATGGCCGCCGGCATCGGGATGGTGCACCAGCACTTCATGCTCATCCCCGTCTTCACGGTCGCCGAGAACGTCATGCTCGGCCACGAGCCCTCGCGCTTCGGCATCATCGACCTCGATGCCGCCCGCGCGCGGGTGCGCGAGATCTCGTCGAAGTTCGGATTCGACATCGACCCCGACGCGAAGGTCGAGGACCTCCCCGTCGGAGCCCAGCAGCGCGTCGAGATCGTCAAGGCGCTCTCCCGCGAGGCGAAGGTGCTCGTGCTCGACGAGCCGACCGCGGTGCTCACGCCGCAGGAGACCGACGAGCTGATGGGCACCATGCGCCAGCTGTCGGATGCCGGCACCTCGATCGTGTTCATCACCCACAAGCTGCGCGAGGTGAAGGCCGTCGCCGACACCATCACGGTCATCCGCCTGGGGAAGGTCGTCGGCACCGCCGATCCGAGCGCCTCGACGGAGGAGCTGGCGACGATGATGGTCGGCCGCGAGGTCGAGCTGACCGTCGAGAAGGCGCCGGCGAAGCCCGGCGAGCCCGCGCTCGTCGTGAAGGACGTCAACCTCTTCGACCACCTCGGCCGCAAGCTGCTCGACGAGATCTCGTTCGAGATCCGGGCCGGCGAGATCCTGGTCGTTGCCGGCGTCCAGGGCAACGGGCAGACCGAGCTCACGGAGGCGATCATGGGCCTCCGCGAGAAGGTGCACGGCTCGATCAAGCTGAGCGGGATGGAACTCTCCCACGCCGCCGTGCGGCACACGCTCGACGCCGGCGTCGGCTACGTGCCGGAGGACCGCAAGAAGGACGGCCTCGTCGCGGAGTTCACGGTCGCCGAGAACCTCATGCTCGACCGCAGCGTCTCCGGGCCGTTCACGAAGGGCCTCAACATCGACTTCGGCTACCGCGACGGCTTCGCGGACGAGGCGATCGACGAGTTCGACATCCGCACCCCGGACGCCGGCACCCTCGTCGGGCGGCTCTCCGGCGGCAACCAGCAGAAGGTCGTGCTCGCCCGCGAGCTGTCACGCGACCTCAAGCTGCTCGTCGCCTCCCAGCCGACCCGCGGCGTCGACGTCGGTTCCATCGAGTTCATCCACGAGCGCATCGTCGCCGTGCGCGACAGCGGGGTGCCCGTGCTCATCATCTCCACCGAACTCGACGAGGTGCTCGCCCTCGCCGACCGGATCGCCGTGATGTACCGCGGGCGGATCATCGACATCGTCCCGGCGGGCACGCCGCGCGAGAAACTCGGACAGCTGATGGCGGGAGTCGCGGCGTGAGCACCCCCGTCATCGAACCGCTGCCCGTCGACGCGCAGACGGATCCGGCCAAGACCCCCCGCCCCACCGCGCGCGAGGTGCTGCGCGACATCGCGAGCGGCGGTCCGCTGCGCATCCTGCTCTCGGTGCTGCTGTCCCTCGTGGTCGGCTCGCTGCTCATCGTCTTCACCAACGAGGACGCGCTCGACACCCTCGGCTACTTCGGCGCCCGCCCCACCGACTTCTTCGGAGCGGCCGGTTCCGCGATCGGCGACGCCTACGCGGCGCTGTTCCGCGGCGCGGTGTTCAACTACCGGGCCGACTCGTTCGACGCCGCCATCCGGCCGCTCACCGAGTCGCTGCGCTTCGCCGGGCCGCTCATCGCCGCCGGGCTCGGCATCGCGCTGAGCTTCCGGGTCGGCATGTTCAACATCGGCGGCCAGGGGCAGATGCTCATGGGTGCCGCGTTCGCCGGCTTCGCGGCGGCCAACATCCAGCTGCCCTGGGGGCTGCATCTGCTCGTCGCGATGGCGTTCGGCTTCATCGGCGCGGGTCTGTGGGCGGGCATCGTCGGTCTGCTCAAGGCGTTCACCGGCGCCCACGAGGTGATCGTCACGATCATGCTCAACTACATCGCGGTGAGCCTCATCACCTATCTCATGCGCACGCCGGTGCTGCACGACATGGATTCGGGCAACAACCCGACCGCCCGGGCCCCGCTGCCGACCGCGCAGCTGCCGAAGATCCTGGGCGACGACTTCGACCTGCACCTCGGCTTCATCCTCTGCATCGCCGCGGTCTTCGTGTTCTGGTGGCTCATGGAACGCAGCAAGCTCGGCTTCCGCCTGCGCATGGTCGGGTTGAACCCGGATGCCGCGCGCACCGCCGGGGTCAACGTCAAGGCCGTCTTCATCGTCGCGATGGTGCTCTCCGGCCTCTTCGTCGGGCTCGCCGGCATCAACCAGTCGCTGGGCCGGGAGGGCACGTTCGGGCCGAGCATCGACGCCGGCATCGGATTCGATGCGATCACCGTCGCCCTGCTCGGCGGCTCACGGGCGTTCGGCGTGCTGTTCGCAGGCCTGCTGTTCGGCGCGATGAAGGCCGCCGGCCCGTCGATGCAGGTGCAGGATGTCGCCCCCGAGGTGCTCATCGTCATGCAGGGGCTCATCGTGCTCTTCGTCGCGGCGCCTCCGCTCGTGCGGGCGATCTTCCGCTTCCTGCCGGAGCCGCGCGTCGTGGTCCACACGTCGGCGCCGCGCAAGCCGCGCGCGGCGAAGTCGGCCCAGGTCGCGTCGGCGCAGGTCGACACGACGCAGAGCGACGGCGCGGACGACGGCGCCACGAAGGCCGAGAAGGAGTCCCCGCTATGACCCAGACCATCGCCCCCGAGGCGCCGGTCGTCGGACCCGTCGTCGTCGCGCCCCGCAACTGGAAGGCCGCGATCGTCATGGCGGTCGTCGCCCAGCTCACGCTCGCCTTCGCGGTCACCACCGGATCCGTCGAGGTCTTCTTCTCCTGGAACGACACCGGCAAGGAGGCGGTCATCCCGCCGACCGTCGTCGACGCGCAGCTGATCTGCCTCGTGCTCGCCGTCATCGCCGAGTTGTGCGCGGCGGCCGCGTTCGTGTTCGTCGTCCTGCGGCGCAAGGTGCCGCTGGCCCTCACCTTCGTCGTCGCCTTCGCGTTCCTGATCGCCCTCGTCGCCTCGGTGGCGGCCGGCAGCCAGAGCGGCAACATCCCGGTGGTGTTCCTGCTGACCGGCACGATCGGTCTGTCCACCGCGGTCATCTACGGCGCGCTGGCCGGGGTTCTCGGCGAACGCGTCGGCGTCACCAACATCGCGATCGAGGGGCAGCTGCTCGGCGGCGCCTTCACGTCGGCGGTCGTCGCGAGCGTCACCGACAGCCTCATCCTCGGCCTGATCGCCGGCATGGTCACCGGCGCGCTGCTGTCGATGGTGCTCGCCGCGTTCTCGATCAAGTACCTCGTCGACCAGGTGATCGTCGGCGTCGTGCTCATCGCCCTGATGATCGGGCTGACGAACTTCTTCTACTCGGCGGCGCTGTCGGCCAACAGCGAGGTGCTCAACTTCCCGGGCACCCTGCCGTTCCTGCCGATCCCGTTGCTCTCCGACATCCCGGTGATCGGGCCGGTGCTGTTCGACCAGCGCCCGACCACCTACGCGATGTTCATCCTCGTGCCGGCCGTCTGGTTCTTCCTGTTCAAGACCCGCTGGGGTCTGCGCATCCGGGCTCTCGGCGAGCACCCCCTCGCCGCCGACACCGTGGGCATCAACGTCAACCGCTGGCGCTTCTGGACGGTCACCGTCGCCGGGCTCATTGCCGGACTCGGCGGCGCGGCCCTGACCCTCGGCTCGATCGGCCCGTTCGTGCGCGAGATGAGCGCCGGCCAGGGCTTCATCGCGCTCGCCTGCGTGATCCTCGGCCGCTGGAACCCGTTCCTCGCGGCGTCGGCGGCGCTGCTGTTCGGCTTCTCGCGCAACTTCCGCATCTGGGCCGGTCAGGCCGGATCGACGATCCCGCCGGACCTCATCGCCATGACGCCCTACCTCGTGACGCTCATCGCGGTCGCGGTGCTCGTCGGCCGTGCCGTCGCCCCGAAGGCGGTCGGTCGCCCGTACGTGAAGGAGTGACCGTGTCTGTTGATTGGGATGTGCTGAGGGCGAAGGCCAACGAAGCGCTCGGCTGGTCGTACTCGCCGTACTCGAACTTCCCGGTGGGCGCCGCCGCACTCGTCGACGACGGTCGCATCGTGCAGGGCGCCAACGTCGAGAACGCCTCGTACGGCGTCGGCCTCTGCGCCGAGTGCGGGCTCGTCTCGAACCTCGCGGCCACCGGCGGCGGCAAGCTGGTGGCGTTCTCGTGCGTCGACGGGCACGGCAACGTGCTCATGCCGTGCGGCCGCTGCCGTCAGCTGCTCTACGAGTTCTCGGCGCCCGGGATGCTGCTCGAGACGGTCTCGGGCATCAAGACGATCGACGAGGTGCTGCCGGATGCCTTCGGCCCGCGGCAGCTGGAGGAGTACGCAGACCATGGCTGACCAGCGGAGCGGTGCGACCGCGCTCGTGCCGCGGAGCGGCACGGCGCCGCAGGAGCGGCGGCGCCGTGGCTAGCATCGAGCCCTTCGACGCCGTCGACCTGATCAAGACCAAGCGCGACGGCGGGACGCTCTCCACCCCCCAGATCACCTGGCTGGTCGACGCGTACACCCGCGGCTACGTCGCCGACGAGCAGATGTCGGCGATGACGATGGCGATCTTCCTCAACGGGATGCAGCCGCAGGAGATCAAGGACCTCACTCTCGCGATGATCGCGACCGGCGAGACTCTCGACTTCTCGGGCCTGAGCAAGCCGACGACCGACAAGCACTCCACGGGGGGCGTCGGCGACAAGATCACCCTGCCGCTCGCCCCGCTCGTCGCCTCGTTCGGCGTCGCCGTGCCGCAGCTCTCGGGGCGCGGGCTGGGCCACACCGGCGGCACCCTCGACAAGCTGGAGAGCATCCCGGGATGGCGCGCCAAGCTCTCCAACGAGGAGTTCATGCGCCAGCTCGAGGACGTGGGCGCGGTCGTCTGCGCGGCCGGTGCGGGGCTGGCGCCCGCCGACGGGAAGCTGTACGCCCTCCGCGACATCACCGGAACCGTCGAGGCGATCCCGCTCATCGCGTCGAGCATCATGAGCAAGAAGATCGCCGAGGGGACAGCATCCCTCGTGCTCGACGTGAAGCACGGCTCGGGCGCCTTCCTGCAGGACCCGGCCCGCTCGCGCGAACTCGCGGAGGTGATGGTGCGGCTCGGCAACGACGCCGGCACGAAGACCGTCGCCCTGCTGACGAACATGCACGTGCCGCTGGGCCTCGCGATCGGCAACGCCAACGAGGTGCGCGAATCCGTCGAGGTGCTCGGCGGCGGAGGGCCGGCGGATGTCGTCGAGCTCACGGTCGCCCTCGCCCGCGAGATGCTCGCCCTCGCCGGACTTCCCGACGCCGACGTCGAGGCAGCGCTGACGAACGGGCGCGCGATGGACTCCTGGCGGGCGATGATCTCGGCGCAGGGCGGCGACCCGGATGCCGCGCTGCCGGTGGCGCGCGAGACCGAGGTGGTCACCGCGGACCGCGACGGCATCCTCGTCAAGCAGGAGGCGCTCCCGTTCGGCGTGGCCGCCTGGCGGCTCGGCGCCGGGCGCGCCCGCAAGGAGGACCCGGTGCAGCACGCCGCCGGGATCGACCTGCACGTGAAACCCGGCGACACCGTCGCGAAGGGCCAGCCGTTGTTCACCCTGTCGGCCGACGAGCCCGCCCGCTTCGCCCGCGCCCTGGAGGCCCTCGAGGGCGCCTGGGCGATCGGCGACCCGGGTTCCCCCGTCGACGACGGCGGTCCGCTCATCGCCGGTCGCGTCGACTGACTTCGCCCGAGGTGTCACGAACTGCCGCCTCGCTCGCACTCGACGCGGCAGTTCGTGACACCTCACAGGCGAAGATCCCCGCGCCAACCCTTGTCGTGGAGGCTGCGGGCGAAGGCGAGTATGAGGCGTCGGGAGCCGTCCGCGAGATCCGGCGTGGTGGCTCGGTGCGTGTGCCAACCCGCCGCCTCGAAGCGGGGCACCCGCGCGACGTCGTTCCACCATTGATGGCGGTCGGTGCGATGGCCGTCTCCCTCGTAGTCGACGAGCTCGCGGAACTCCGTGAACGCGAGGTCCGGTCGGCCGAGGAAGCGCCCCGCCGCATCCGTCACGTCAACGTTCAGGTCGGGGCGGGGTAGCCCTGCCCGGTGGAATCGCAACCGGAGGGTGGTCTCCGGCGGAGAGTCGCTGCGCTCGCAGATCATCGGGAGGGCGGCCAGCCGTCGGGCCCGATGCCGCCGGTCGGGATGCCGCCGCGCCATGTCCGTGAGTCCGTCGATCGTGGTGAGTGGGTCGCGCCGCCAGACGGCGCGGTCTCCCGCAGCCACGAGGGACTCGAAACCCAGCCACGGTGCCAGATCGCACCAGGTCCGCTCGGCCGTGGTGACCGGAACGCCGTCGAGGACCGTGATCTCGTCGGCGCGCATCACGAGATGGTGACCCGCGACGCCCGGACGGCGGACCGGTCGGCAGCCGTGCGGGTAGCTGACGTGGAGCCGCGGGTCGGCGTTCGCCGGGAGTGGGAGGCCCCAGAGCGCCGCGGCGGTGAGATGCGAGAAGAACCCGCGGTCGGGGAGCAACGGGAGGTAGGCCTGAACCGCCTGCGCGACGGTCTCCGGCGGATGGTGCGACCGGACTCCGTGGAAGGTCTGCACGAGATCCGAGCGGCGAAGCCGCCCAGGGCTGCTCCCCAGGGCGACCGCGTCCCTCACCCGGAAGTGCTCGCCGAGTTCGTGTGGCAGCGGCGCGGGACGCGTCATTCCGACAATTTCGCCCGGGTGGACGGCCCTCGCGCCCACTCTCGCCGATCTGTGGACTGCGGAGATGTTCCGCGCGGGTGCAGGGCCTCGAGGTGTCACAAGTTGCCGTGCCCCGGCCGCCGCAGGCGGCCGATTGTGACACTTCGAGAGGAGCCGCGCGCGCCTAGGCTGAACCCGTGACTGACGCCGAGCGCATCCTCCCCGGTTCCCGCGTGCCGCTGGGCAAGCTGCCCAAGATCTCGCTGCACGACCACCTCGACGGCGGGCTGCGCGCGCAGACGATCATCGACCTCGCCCCGGAGGCGGGGGTCGAACTGCCCGCCGACACCGCCGAAGCGCTCGAGGCGTGGTTCCTCGCCTCGTGCTCGTCGGGCGAACTCGTCGACTATCTGAAGACCTTCGACATCACGATCGCCGTGATGCAGACGGCCGAGAACCTCACGCGCATCGCCCGTGAATTCGTCGAGGACCTCGCGAAGGACGGCGTCATCTATGGCGAACTGCGCTGGGCGCCCGAGCAGCACCTCCAGCAGGGACTCACCCTCGACCAGGCCGTCGAGGCCGTGCAGTCCGGCATCGACGAGGCGATCGAGACGATCGAGGCCGGCGGCGGCTGGATCCGCGCCGGGCAGCTCATCTCGGCGATGCGGCAGAACGACCGCGGGATGGAGATCGCCGAGCTGGCGCTCCGCCACCGCGACGACGGCGCCCACGGCTTCGACATCGCCGGGCCGGAGAAGGGGTTCCCGCCGTCGCGGTTCGCCGACGCGTTCGACCTGCTCGCGAACGAGTCGTTCCCCGTGACGGTGCACGCGGGCGAGGCCGACGGGCTCGACAGCATCCGCTCGGCGCTCGTCGACGGGCACGCGCTGCGCATCGGCCACGGCGTCTGCATCGCCGAGGACATCCAGCTCGAGGACGGCGAGGACGACGAGACCAGCCTGGTCACGCTCGGCCGGCTGTCGCAGTGGATCAAGGACCGCGGCATCCCGCTCGAGACGAGCCCGTCGTCGAACCTGCAGACCGCGGCCTTCACGGGGTGGGGTCCGGGCATCACCGGCCACCCGTTCGACGTGCTCTACCAGCTCGGCTTCAAGGTGACCGTGAACCCCGACAACCGGCTGATGAGCGCGACGACGGTCACCCGCGAGGTCGCGCTGCTCGTCGACGCGTTCGGCTACGACGCCGACGACGTCGAGCAGTTCATGGTCAACGCGGCCGAGGCGGCGTTCCTGCCGCTCGAGGACCGCGAGGAGCTCATCGAGCGCATCGTCGCCGGGTTCGGGCGGGCCTGACCCCGGCTCAGCCGAGCTGCCAGCCCGCGTCGTCACCGACGAGCAGCGGGCGGCCGGTGCCGTTCACGGCGATCCGGATGCGCTGGAACATGCGCGTGACGAACTCGCGCGGCACGCGGATGCCCCGGGCGGTCACCGCCCGCACCAGTTCGGTCGTCGTGCGCCGGGTGCCCCGGTGGTCGACGAGTTCGCGGAGCAGCTCGAACTCCAGGGAGGTCAGCGGCAGCAGCTCGCCCGCGCGCCAGGCCATGCCGGCCTCGACGTCCACGACGAGGTCGCCCGCGACCCGGCTCGACTCGGCCAGGCCGAGGCGGCGCACGACGACCTGCAGGTGGTCGACGACCTCCTCGAGCGAGAACGGCTTCGTGAGGTAGCCGTCCGCGCCGGCGGCGTAGGCGGCCGCGCGCTGCTCGTGCTCGGCGCGGCCGGTGACGAAGACCACGACGGCGGGCGACCCGGCGGCGCGCATCGCGGCGACGACCTCGGTGCCGAGCCCGTCGGGCAGCATCATGTCGAGCAGCACGATGTCGGGGTGCGACCGGTCGCGGATCGCGTCGGCGGCGGAATGGACGACCGCCACCTCCCAGCCCTCGAGTTCGAGGGCGAGGCGCACGACGTGGGTGAACGTCTCCTCCTCGTCGACGAGCAGGATGCGGACGGGTCGGCGATCGTCGGTCATGAGCCGAGTCTTCCGAGCGCCGGGGCGCCCCCGCGTCATCCTCCCGGAGTAGTTGGCTGGGAGATGCCTGGGTCAGCCCAGCAGTTGCCGCATCCCGGCTTCGAGCGTCGCGACCGCCGCGTCCGCCGCGGCCCTCCGCTCGCTCGCCGTGCCCTCGCGCGAGGACGCGTCGAGGTAGCACTTCAGTTTCGGCTCGGTGCCGCTCGGGCGCACGACCACCCGCCCGCCGCCGGCGATGCGGAGGCGGAGGATGTCGTTGGGCGGGAAGCCGTCGACACCCGTCAGGTAGTCGTCGACGCCCTCGACCGCCAACCCGCCCACGGAGGCCGGGGGCTCGGCGCGGAGGCGGGCCATCGCACGCGGGATGTCGGCGAGGTCCGCGACCCGGATCGAGATCTGCGCCGACGCGAACGCCCCGAACTCGAGCGCGAACTGGTCGAGGTGCGACTCGAGGGTCTCGCCCGCCGCCCGCAGCTCGGAGAACAGCGAGAGCACGGCGACCGCGGCGGAGATGCCGTCCTTGTCGCGCACCTTCCGCGGGTCGACGAGGTAGCCGAGGGCCTCCTCGTAGCCGTAGATCAGCCCCGGGACGCGGGAGATCCACTTGAACCCGGTGAGGGTCTCGGCGAAGTCCAGACCGCGCACGCGGGCGATCTCGCGGAGCGCGGGCGAGCTGACGAGCGAGCAGGCGAGGGTGCCCTCGGTGGCGGAGCGGGCGGCGCGCCAGCCGAGCAGCCAGCCGATCTCGTTGCCGGTGAGCCGCCGCCAGCCGCCCTCGACGTGCGGGTCGGGGATGCCGACGGCCACCCGGTCGGCGTCGGGGTCGTTCGCGAGCACGAGGTCGGCGTCCGCCTCCCGGGCCGTCGCGAAGGCGAGGTCCATCGCGCCGGGCTCTTCGGGGTTGGGGAACGCGACGGTCGGGAACTCGGGGTCGGGCGCGGCCTGCTGCTCGACGACGATCGGGGCGGCGAAGCCCGCCTCGCCGAACACCGCGGTCGCGACCTCGAGCCCGACGCCGTGCATCGGCGTGTAGACGTAGCGCAGCGGCTCGGGATCGCGCGCGAGGGCCGCGGTGCGCTCGACGTAGGCGTCGATCAGCGACTCGGCGGCGACCTTCACGGCCGAGGACACCGGGTGGTCGCCGAAGGGCACGGTGGCCGCGCGCGCGATCTCCGCGGCGATCTCGCCGTCGGCCGGCGGCACGATCTGCGAGCCCTCGTCCCCGCCGCCGAGGTAGACCTTGTAGCCGTTGTCGCGCGCCGGGTTGTGGCTCGCGGTGACCATGATGCCGGCGCTCGCCCGTAGCTCGCGCACGGCGAAGGCGAGGACGGGGGTCGGCAGCTGGCGCGGCAGGATCGTCGCCTCGACGCCCGCGCCGGCGAGGATCGCCGCGCTGTCCCGCGCGAACACCGCCGAGTTGTGGCGGCCGTCGTAGCCGATGACGACGGTCGGATGCGGCTCCCGAGCGCGCAGATACGCCGCCAGTCCCGCAGCGGCCTGGCCCACGAGCACGCGGTTCATCCGCATCGGCCCGGCGCCGAGCTCCCCACGGAGCCCGGCGGTGCCGAACTCGAGGCGTCCGGAGAACCGCTCGGCGAGGTCATCCGTCGCCGCGGCCTCCCCGGCCTCCGAGCGGGCGACGAGCGCGTCGAGTTCCGCCCGGGTGACCGGGTCGGGGTCCTGCGCCATCCAGGCGCGGGCGTCCTCGATGAGCGACATGGCTCAGAGCGCCGCGACGACCCGGGCCAGCAGGTCGGAGATCACCGGCTCGGCGTCCTTCCCGGCCTGCAGCACCTCGGCGTGGCTGAGCGGGTCGGGCGAGATGCCGGCCGCGAGGTTGGTGATGAGCGAGAAGCCGAGCACCTCCATGCCGGCCTCGCGGGCGGCGATCGCCTCGAGCGCCGTCGACATCCCGACGATGTGGCCGCCGACGGCCTTCGCCATCTGCACCTCCGCCGGGGTCTCGTAGTGCGGCCCGCGGAACTGCGTGTAGACGCCCTCGTCGAGGCCGGGCTGCACGGAGCGGGCGATGTCGCGGAGGCGCCGCGCGTACAGGTTGGTGAGGTCG
>CAZPJC010000045.1:10799-15023 GCA_964586645.1 uncultured Schumannella sp. | reverse complement strand
CCGGCACGTCGGGCGGGGTCGGGTCTTCGGCCGGAGGCTCGTCGGGTCGCACGGGTTCGGGCGCGGGCTCCTCGCGAGCGCTGCGCGCGGTGCGGATGTCGACGGGCTCCACGGCGGGGCGGTCGGGGACGGCGCGCATCGACGGGTGCTCGTCGATGCCCATCCGCCGTTCGAGGCGCTCGACGCGGGCGAGGGCGCCGCGCTCGGTCTCGTCGGCGGCGGGCACGAGCAGGCGGGCGACCATCAGCTCGAGGTGCAGCCGCGGTGACGTCGCCCCCGTCATCTCGGTGAGCGCGGTGTTGACGACATCCGCCGCGCGCGACAGTTCGGCGCTGCCGAACGCCGACGCCTGCGCCGACATCCGATCGATCTCGTCGAGCGGGACGCCGCGCAGCACCGCCGACGCTCCGTCGCGGGTCGCCGCGACGACGATGAGGTCGCGCAGGCGCTCGAGCAGGTCCTCGACGAATCGGCGCGGATCCTGACCGGTCTGGATGACGCGATCGACCGCGGCGAACACGCCCGCGGCATCCCGGGCTCCGATCGCGTCGACGACCTCGTCGAGCAGCGCGCCGTGCGTGTAGCCGAGCAGGGCGACGGCGCGTTCGTACTGGATGGTTCCGCCCTCGGACCCGGCGATGAGCTGGTCGAGCAGCGACAGGGTGTCGCGCACCGAGCCGCCGCCGGCGCGGACGACGAGCGGCAGCACGCCGCCCTCGACCTCGACCTTCTCGTCGGCCGACAGCTTCTGCACGTAGTCGAGCATCTGCGCCGGCGGGACGAGACGGAACGGGTAGTGGTGGGTGCGGCTGCGGATCGTGCCGATGACCTTCTCGGGCTCCGTCGTCGCGAAGATGAACTTGACGTGCTCGGGCGGCTCCTCGACGAGCTTGAGCAGCGCGTTGAAGCCCTGCGGCGTCACCATGTGCGCCTCGTCGAGGATGAAGATCTTGTAGCGGTCGCGGGCCGGGGCGAAGGCCGCCCGCTCGCGGAGGTCGCGGGCGTCGTCGACGCCGTTGTGGCTCGCGGCGTCGATCTCGACGACATCCAGCGACCCGCCGCCGTCGCGAGCGAGCTCGACGCACGAGGCGCAGACGCCGCACGGGGTGTCGGTGGGGCCCTCGGCGCAGTTGAGGCAGCGGGCCAGGATGCGGGCGCTCGTCGTCTTGCCGCAGCCGCGGGGGCCGGAGAAGAGGTAGGCGTGGTTGACCCGGTCGGTGCGCAGCGCCGTGCGGAGCGGATCGGTCACCTGGGACTGGCCGATCAGCTCGGCGAACGTCTCCGGCCGGTAGCGGCGGTAGAGGGCGGTGACCACCAGCCCAGAGTAGCCGCCGCGGCCGACGGCCTCCGGCTGGTCTCCCGACCCTCAGGCGGAGGCCCTACACTGGTCGACGGCTCTCCGCGTGGCGCCATCCAGGCCAACTCCCCCAGGACGGAAACGTAGCAAGGGTAACCGGGCTCTGACGGGTGCGCGGAGGGTCCTCAGGAGGATTCGCCTAGTGGCCTATGGCGCACGCTTGGAAAGCGTGTTGGGTGAAAGCCCTCGGGGGTTCGAATCCCCCATCCTCCGCCGAGATCGTCATCGCACCGCCCCGCACCACTACAGCTCCACCTGCATCCCCTCACCCCGGATGCAGCACCACACCACCGGATCCGCAGACCCGTCGCCCGCGGCGGTCTTCGACAGGGGGAAGAGCACGCCCGTGACGGACGACAGCATCGTGCGCATCGCGCCGCGTCGCTCGCTGCTGGTGTCGGCGCTGGTCTCGATCCTGCTCGTGCTGCTGCCCGTCTCGGCGGTGCTCTACTGGTTCGCGATCCCGCGCGGTCAGGGCGTCTGGGTCGCGGTCGCCCAGGCGATCGTGGTCGTCGCGTCGTTCGCGCTGATGATCCGGCAGCTGACCGTCGACACGGTCGTCGCCGACGGTGAGCTGCGCGGGCGCGGCATCTTCAGCCCGATGGAGCGCGTGCCGCTGTCGAAGATCGCGCAGGTCGATCTCATCCCGGTCTACGTGGGGCAGTCGCCCGAGACCGTGCCGCAGCTCCTCGTCCGGGACGCCGACGGCACGCGCCTCTTCCGCCTGCGCGGCACCTTCTGGCACGCCGGGGATCTCGACAAGATCGCGAACGCGCTGCCGGTGCCGACCCGGGTGGCCCCCGAGCCGATGTCCCACGCGGAGTTCTTCGCGGCCTACCCCGGCAGCGCCTACTGGTTCGAGAACCGGCCGTGGCTCGTCGCCGGGATGATCGCCGTCGGGGTCGCGGCCTGCATTGGCATCGCGATCGGGGTCATGACCCTGCTCGGCATGCCCATCATGGGCTGACGCCGGGCCTCAGCGCGCGCGGCCGAAGAGAAGCTCGACGACCCGTCCGAGCACCGACGTGCGCGGGCGCGACGCGGCCGGCCGCCGGCCGCGTCGCGCGGGCGGCGGATCCGCCCGCGGAGCGCGCTCCTTCTTCTCCTCCGGGGGAACGCCCGTCTCGGTCGCGACGACGGCCTCGCTCGCGGCGAGCGCCGCCCGCCGGGAGCGGTCGGCGAGCACCTCCTGCGCCGACACGGGATCGGCGGGGGTGCCGTACCTCGACAGCAGCGGCGACGCGGCCACGACCGCCGCGATCCGCTCGGGCGGAGTCGGCGACATCGACCCCTGCGGCGCGCGCAGGCGGGTCCAGGCCACCGGAGCCGGGGCGCCGTCCTCGTTCATCACCGTCACGATCGCCTCCCCCGTCGCGAGCGTCGTGAGCACCTCGGCCAGGTCGTAGCCCGATGTCGGGTAGGTCGAGACCGTCGCCTTGAGCGCCCGGGCGTCGTCGGGGGTGTGCGCCCGCAACTGGTGCTGCACGCGGCTGCCGAGCTGGGCGAGCACGTCACCCGGCACGTCCTTCGGCGTCTGCGTCACGAAGAAGATGCCGACGCCCTTCGACCGGATCAGGCGCACCGTCTGCGTGACGACCTCGAGGAAGTCCTTCGAGGCATCCCGGAACAGCAGGTGCGCCTCGTCGAAGAAGAACACGAGTTTCGGCTTCGGGAGGTCGCCGACCTCGGGCAGCGCGCGATACAGCTCCGACAGCAGCCACATCAGGAAGGTCGAGAACAGGGCGGGCTTGTCCTGCACGCCCGGCACCTCGAGCAGGCTCACCAGCCCGCGCCCGTCGGCGGCGACCCGGAGGAAGTCGGCCGGGTCGATCGCAGGCTCGCCGAAGAACACGTCGGCGCCCTGGTCGGCGAAGGTGATCAGCTCGCGCAGGATGACGCCCACGGTGGCCTTCGAGAGTCCGCCGAGGGCGACGAGCTCGCCCTTCCCGGCGTCGGACACCAGATGGGTCAGCACGCTCCGCAGATCGCCGAGGTCGACGAGCGGCAGCTGCGCCTGCGTCGCATAGTGGAAGACGAGCCCGAGGCTCGACTCCTGGGTGCCGTTGAGTCCGAGCACCTTCGACATGAGCACCGGCCCGAACCCGCGCACCGTCGCGCGGATCGGCACGCCTTCGCCGAGGCCGCCGAGCGTGAAGTACTCGGTCGGGGTCGCCGCGCCGGCCCAGTCCTGCCCGAGGCCGCGGGTGCGCTCGAGCAGTTTGTCGTTCGGCGCCCCGGCCGTCGCGATGCCCGAGAGGTCGCCCTTGATGTCGGCCGCGAAGACCGGCACCCCCGCGGCGGAGAGCTGCTCGGCGAGCACCTGCAACGTCTTCGTCTTGCCCGTGCCGGTGGCACCGGCGACGAGCCCGTGGCGGTTCACCATGGCGATCGGGATGCGGATGGGCACGTCGGGCAGCGCCGTGCCGTTGACGAGGGCGCCCATCTCGAGCGCGACCTCGTCGAACGCGTATCCCGCCCGGATCTTCGCGACCTCGGCGGTCGTCAACGGGCCCGCGCTCATGCGGTCAGCCTACGGCGGCGGCAGCGCGTCACGGCGACGGAGCCGCGGCACCTCACCGGGCAGCACGAACCGCCAGCCGAGGGCGAGACGCTCCTCGACGACGGTGCGCACGGCGGCGATGCTCCCCGCCCGGGAGCCGCCGCCGTCGTGGACGAGCACGAGCTCGCCCGAGCGCATCGCGACGCGCAGCCGTTCGGTGAGCACCGCCTCGTCCTGCGTCAGCCAGTCGCCGATCGTGTTGACGACCGCGAGCGGCTGCATCCCCTCGGCGACGGCGGCCTCGGGCGTGCGGCCCCAGCTGCCGTTCGGCGCCCGGAAGTAGGGCACCGGCACGTCGGGTCCGACG
>CAZPJC010000045.1:0-10699 GCA_964586645.1 uncultured Schumannella sp. | reverse complement strand
CGGCGGTCGCGAGGGGTTCCGGCGACGGCGTCACGAGCGGGGCGGTGCCGTGCTCTCCCGCACGACGAGGTCGGTCGCGAGGTCGAGGCGGGTGACCTCGGTCGACCGGCCCTCGCGCATGCGGATCACGAGCCGCGTCGCCTCCTCGGCCATCCGGCGCAGCGGCTGATGCACCGTCGTCAGCCGCGGGCTGACCCAGGTGGCGAGCGGGATGTCGTCGTACCCGACGATCGACACGTCGTCGGGGGCGCGCAGCCCGAGCTGGCGCATCGCCTCGAGCACGCCGAGGGCCTGCAGGTCGCTGCCGGCGAAGATCGCGGTCGGGCGGTCGTCGCGGTCGAGCAGCTCCTGGCCGTGCAGGCGGCCGCCGGAGGTGTGGAAGTCGCCGAACCGGATCCAGTCGGGATCGATCGGCAGCCCCGCCGCGGTCATCGCCGAGCGGAAGCCGTCGATCCGGGCGTGCGAGCACATCATGTCGTCGGGTCCCGAGATCACCGCGATCCGCCGGTGGCCGAGCTCGATGAGGTGGCGGGTGGCCATGAGGCCGCCCGACCAGTTCGCCGAGCCGACGCTCGGCACGTCGGGGGTCGGGTCGCCGGCCGGGTCGATGATCACGAACGGGATGCTGCGCGCCTTGAGCACCTCGCGGTACTGGTCGGGGATCGCCGAGAAGACGAGCACGACGCCGACCGGGCGCCGCTGGAGCACTCCGTCGATCCAGTCGGCCGCGGGCGCGTGGCGTGAGCCGCTCTCGGTCAGCACGACGCTGTAGCCGGCGGCGCGGGCGACGTCTTCGACGCCCTTGATGATCTCCATCGACCAGGCCGACTCGAGCTCGTGGAACACCAGCTCGACGAGCGAGCTCGAGGTGGGCGTCCCGCGGCGGCGGTAGCCGTGCACCGAGAGCAGGTCCTCGACGCGACCGCGGGTCGCCGCCGACACGTCGGTGCGGCCGTTGAGCACCTTCGACACCGTGGCGAGCGAGACCGCCGCCTGCTGGGCTATCTCCTGCAGGGTGACGCGGGTGGCCTGGTCGGTCACGCTGATCCTCTCGAAAGACGATCCGAAACTATCGGAGCGGCTATCACTGTACGCGGTTCCGCGATATGTTGTATCTCGCAACATATACCTCGCGCCACCACGATCAACGGAGCTCGCATGTCTCTCACTCCCACGCCCGCCGACAAGTTCACCTTCGGCCTGTGGACCGTCGGCTACAACGGCACGGACCCCTTCGGCGGCCCGACCCGTAAGCCGCTCGACACCGTGCACGCCGTCGAGAAGCTCGCCGAACTCGGCGCCTACGGCCTCACCTTCCACGACGACGACCTCTTCCCGTTCGGCTCCGACGACGCCGCGCGCCAGAAGGAGATCGACCGCCTCAAGGGTGCGCTCGACTCCACCGGCATGAAGATCCCGATGGTCACCACCAACCTGTTCTCGGCCCCCGTCTTCAAAGACGGCGGCTTCACCGCCAACGACCGCGACGTGCGTCGCTTCGCCCTCCGCAAGGTGTTCCGCCAGCTCGACCTGGGCGCCGAACTCGGCGCGCAGACCTTTGTCATGTGGGGCGGCCGCGAAGGCGCCGAGTACGACGCCGCGAAGGACATCCGCCAGGCGCTCGAGCGCTACCGCGAAGCCGTCAACCTGCTCGGCGACTACGTCGTCGACAAGGGCTACGACATCAAGTTCGCGATCGAGCCGAAGCCGAACGAGCCCCGCGGCGACATCCTGCTCCCGACCCTCGGTCACGCGATCGCGTTCATCGACTCGCTCGAGCGCCCCGAACTCGTCGGCCTCAACCCCGAGGTCGGCCACGAGCAGATGGCGGGCCTGAACTTCGCCGCCGGCATCGCCCAGGCGCTGTACCACGGCAAGCTCTTCCACATCGACCTCAACGGTCAGCGCGGCATCAAGTACGACCAGGACCTCGTGTTCGGGCACGGCGACCTGCACAACGCGTTCGCCCTCGTCGACCTGCTCGAGAACGGCGGCCCCGGCGGCGTGCCGGCGTACACCGGCCCGCGTCACTTCGACTACAAGCCGTCGCGTACCGAGGACGAGAAGGGCGTGTGGGAGTCGGCGGCGGCCAACATGCGCACCTACCTGCTGCTCAAGGAGCGGGCCGCGGCCTTCCGCGCCGACCCCGAGGTGCAGCAGGCGCTGAAGGATGCCAAGGTCGCCGACCTCGCCACCCCGACCCTCAACGAGGGCGAGACGTACGAGCAGTTCCTCGCCGACCGCTCGGCCTACGAGGACTTCGACCCGAGCCCCTACCTCGGCGGCAAGGGCGGCGGCTTCGTGCGCCTCCAGCAGCTCGCCACCGAGCACCTGATGGGCGCCCGGTAACACTCGGCTATCTGCCCGAAATGGGGCACTCCGCGCGGCGTGAGTGCCCCATTTCGGGCAAACAGGAAGGGAAGTCGCTGTGACATTGGTCGCGGGAGTCGACTCGTCGACGCAGAGCTGCAAGGTCGTGATCGTCGACTCCGCCACGGGCGAGCTCGTGCGGGAGGGGCGCGCGTCGCATCCGGCCGGCACCGAGGTCGACTCGGCGGCGTGGTGGGACGCGCTGCAGGAGGCGATCGCCGCCGCCGGCGGGCTGGATGACGTCGCCGCCGTGTCGATCGCCGGGCAGCAGCACGGCATGGTCGTGCTCGACGCGGAGGGCGAGGTCATCCGCCCCGCCTTGCTGTGGAACGACACCCGCTCCGCCGCCGCCGCCGCGCAACTGGCCGACGAGTTCCCCGACATCGTCGCCCGCACCGGCTCCCGCCCCGTCGCGAGCTTCACGGCGACGAAGCTGCGCTGGCTGCGGGATGCCGAGCCCGGCAACGCCGCGCGGGTGCACGCCGTCGCACTCCCCCACGATTGGCTCACCTGGCGCCTGCGCGGCTTCGGCCCGGGCGACGCCGACTTCACCCAGCTGACGACCGACCGATCCGACGCGAGCGGCACCTCGTACTGGAACCCGCACACCGACGACTACGACCGCGAGCTGCTCGTCGCCGCGCTCGGCCACGACGCGATCCTGCCGCGGGTGCTCGGCCCCGGGGAATCCGCCGGCACCCTCCCCGGCGGGCAGGTCGTCGGCCCCGGGGCGGGCGACAACGCGGGCGCCGCCCTCGGCCTCGGCGCGCGCGACGGGGATGTCGTCGTCTCGATCGGCACGAGCGGCACCGTCTTCGCGGTGACCGGCTCCCCCGCGGGATCCGACACGGTCGCCGGGTTCGCCGACGCGTCGGGGCTCTTCCTCCCGCTCGTCGCGACCCTCAACGCGGCCCGGGTGCTCGACGCGATCGCCGGGCTGCTCGGCGTCGACCACGACGAGCTCGGCCGCCTCGCGCTCGCCGCGGAACCGGGCTCCGGCGGCCTCGTGCTCCAGCCCTGGTTCGAGGGCGAACGCACCCCGAATCGTCCCGACGCGACCGCCACCGTGTTCGGGATGACCCTGGCCAACACGACCCGGAACGACGTCGCCCGGGCCGCGATCGAGGGCCTGCTCTGCGGCCTCGCGGCCGGTCTCGACGCCGTCAGGTCGGTGGGGGTCGAGGCGCGCCGCATCCTGCTGATCGGCGGGGCCGCGCAGAACCCGGCCGTGTCGACGATCGCCGCGCAGGTGTTCGACGTACCCGTCGTCGTGCCCGAGCCCGGCGAGTACGTCGCCCGCGGCGCCGCCGTGCAGGCCGCTTGGGTCGCGACCGGTGCCCGGCCCGACTGGGAGCTCCCGCTCGCGGCGGCCCCGGCATCCGACCACCGCCCGGTCATCCTCGAGCAGTACGCCGCCCGCCTCTAGGCACCCCGCCCTCCGCGGGTTGAGTGCCGGGCACAGCCCGGTGTATCGAAACCCGCCCCGAGCAACTCGTCCGATGGGTTTCGATACCCCGCTGCGCGGCACTCACCCCACGGTGAACGGCAGTTCCACGCCCGGAGCGGTGAGGAGATAGTCGCCCTTCACCCCCGTGACGGCGACCCGGCCCGAGGCGTCGGTGCGCAGCGTCGCCGGGGGCGTCCACCACTCGCGGCGGATCAGGTCGCGCAGCACGGAATACCCGGGCTTCGGGGTGCCGTCGGGCCGGACGAGCCCCGCGGGAGCGCCGAGCCACGCGCCGCGATCGGCGAGCCCCCAGTAGGTGATCGACGCGACGGCGGGATGCCCGAACAGCGATCGGTAGTGACGCTCGAGCTCGGCGGCCTGCCGCGCCTCGCCCTCGGGGGTCGACGGCCAGTCGTCCCGCACGTAGTCGTTGAGGTCGACGATCTCGGGCGGCATGAGGTCGCCCGAGAGCAGGGTCGTCTCGGTGAAGTGCAACGGGATGCCGAACCGCGCGAACCGGTCGGCCGCCTCGAGGGCCCGCTCCTCGCCGGGGTAGCCCTGATGCATGTGCGTCTGCAGGCCGATGCCGTCGATGCGCACGCCCGCGGCGAGGAGGCCGTCGACGAGCTCCTCGTACCGGGAGGACAGGTCGAAGTCGTTGACGTGGAGCGCGACGGCGGGGTTCGCGGCGCGAGCCTCGGCGAACGCCCGGCTGACGAACTCGACGCTCCCGACGCCGGCGACGAGCGGGGTGATCGCGTTGTCGCCGTTGTCGAAGACGGGCGCGATCACCGCCTCGTTGACGACGTCCCAGACGTCGACGAGTCCGGCGAACCCGGCGACCTCGCGGCGGATGCGGCCGCGCACCGTCTCGAGCACCTCGGCGTCCGACCGCCCCCGCAGCCAGTCCGGCGCGAGGGTGTGCCAGACGAGCGGGTGCCCCTTGGTGCGCACGCCGTGCGCGGCGAACCACTCGGCGGCCGCCCGCAACCGCGAGGTGCGCGGCGCGCCCTCGGCCGCCTCGAAGTCGGCCCAGTAGAACGGCAGGATCGCGAGATCGAACGCGTCGAGGAACAGCCGCGCGAGGTCGTCGTCGCCCGGCGCCCCGTGGCCGTTCAGGTGGTCGAGCAGCTCGAAGCCGATGTTGCCGAACCCGAAGGCGTGCCGGAGCTGCTCGACGCGCACCTCGGCGTCGGCGAGCGGCCGGTCTCCCGCACGCACCTCGACGACCGAGGTCGCGACGCGATGCGCGGGGAGCGCGGGCGTCATCGCGGGGTGCGCTCCTCGGTCCAGACCGGGTGCAGCGCGCGATCGAACCCGACGACCCGCACCGGGCCGCCGAGCGTCACGCCGGCGGTGAGCGGGATGTCGCCGCTCGATCGCCCGAAGCCGAACACCAGCTCGCCGGGCTCGACGATCCGCTCCCCGGTCACCCCGGGGAACGAGGCGAGATCGGCGGGCACCTCGACGGTCAGTCGCACGGCCTCCCCGGCGGCGAGGGCGACCTTCCGGAACCCGACGAGCCGCTGCACGGGGCGCACGACCGACGCGACCGGGTCGTTGAGGTAGACCTGCACGACCTCCGACCCGTCGCGGTCGCCGGTGTTGCGCACCGTGAGCGAGAGCCGGGCCGAGCCGTCGGTGCCGATCGCCGGCACGGCGACGGTCGCATCCGACCAGTCGAACGTCGTGTACGACAGCCCGTGACCGAACGGGAAGGCGGCGCCGACCTCGACGCTCGACACCCCCGTCGTCCGGGCGAGCGGGGAGGCCAGGTAGGTCGAGGGCTGCGCCCCGGGCGACGCCGGGACGCTGACCGGCAGCCGGCCGCTCGGGTTCACCCGTCCGCTCAGGACGCCCGCGATCGCCCCGCAGCCCTCCTCGCCGGGGAAGAAGGTCTGCACGATCGCCGCCGCGCGGGCCGGGGCCTCCCCGAGGAAGTACGGCCGGCCGGCGAGCAGCGTGAGCACGACCGGCGTTCCGGCGTCGAGCAGCGCGGCCAGCAGTGCCGCCTGGGAGCCCGGCAGGTCGAGCGACTCGACGTCGCAGCCCTCGCCGCTCGTGCCGCGGCCGAACAACCCGGCCCGGTCGCCGAGGGCGAGGATGACGACATCCGCCGTCTTCGCCAGCTCGACCGCCGCGGCGATCCCGTCGGTCTCGCCGCCGTCGATCGTCGTGCCGAGGGCGTACTCCACGGTGGCGGCGGGGAACTCCGCGCGCACCTCGTCGAGCAGCGTCGAGATCTCGATGCCGACCGGCACGTCGGGGTGGTGGGCGCCGACGTGGAGGGGGAACGAGTAGCAGCCGAGCACCGCCGCGAAGTCGTCGGCGGTCGGGCCGATGACGGCGATCCGCGGCGGGGCGGCCAAGGGGAGGATGCCGTCGTTGCTCAGCAGGATGACTGCCTGCTCGGCGAGTTCGCGGGCCAGGGCGCGGTTCTGCGGCGGGTCGAGATCGACGGTGCCGCGCAGCGCCTCCGGGTCGGAGAGGTCGCGCCCGGAGAGTGCCGGGGGCACCGGGCTCCAGCCGGGGTCGAGCAGGCCGAGCTCCGCCTTCTGCCGCAGCACGCGGCGCAGCGCGATGTCGACGACGGACTCGTCGAGCGCACCCGACCGCACGGCCTCGAGCAGCGGCTCCCCGTAGGCGTGCACCGTAGGCAACTCGACGTCGATCCCCGACGAGAGGGCGAGCGCCGCCGCCTCGCCGAAGGTGCCGCTCACCCGGTGGTGCAGCTTGAGGAACGCGACCGCGAAGTAGTCGGCGACGACGGTGCCCTCGAAGCCGTACTCGCCGCGCAGCAGCCCGGTCAGCAGCGACGGGTCACCGGCCGAGGGGATGCCGTCGGTGTCGGTGTACGCGTTCATCACCGACCGCGGCCTGCCGTCCCGCAGCACCATCTCGAACGGCGGGAGCATGACCTCCGCGCGCTCGCGCGGACCCATCGAGACGGGGGCGAGGTTGCGGCCCGTGCGCGACGCCGAGTAGCCGACGAAGTGCTTGAGCGTCGCGACGATGCCGGCCGACTCCAGTCCGCGCACATACGCGGCGCCGATCGTGCCGATGAGGTACGGGTCCTCGCCGATGGTCTCCTCGACCCGGCCCCAGCGGGCGTCGCGCACGACGTCGAGCACGGGGGCGAGGCCCTGATGGATGCCGACCGACGCCATGTCCTCGCCGATGCGCCGCGCCATCCGCTCGACCAGCTCGGGAGCGAACGCCGCGCCCCACGACAGCGGGACCGGGTAGGCGGTCGCGCCCCAGGCGGCGAAACCGGCGAGGCACTCCTCGTGCGCCATCGCCGGGATGCCGTGGGCGCCCTCGGCGATCAGCTTCTGCTGCAGCCGCAGCAGCGAGAGGGCACCGAGCGCCGCGTCGACGGGCACGGTGCCGAACGGTCGCGTCACCTGGCCGAGTCCGCTCGGGACGAGGGCGTCCAGGTCGATGTCGCCCGTGAGCTCGTGCTGGTTCGGGGCGACGTCGCCGCCGTCGGCGTTCGCGCCGACCCAGACTCCGTAGAGCTGGGCGACCTTCTCCTCGAGCGTCAGGCGCGCGAGGAGATCCTCGACGGCCGATGAGGCGGGGATCGCGGGCGGGGCTTGAATGTCGGTCACGATTCAGCCCTTCACGGCGCCGGTGAGGCCACCGACGATCCGCTTCTCGGCGAACAGGAAGAACGCGAGCGCGGGGAGCATCGACAGCGAGGTGTAGGCGAGCACGGCGCCGGTGTCGGCGGAGTACTGCGTCGAGTACTGCTGCGCGCCGAGCGGCAGGGTCCAGAAGTCCTGCGGCATCCCGCCCGCCCCCAGGATGAGCAGCGGGAGCAGGTAGGCGTTCCAGCTGGCGATGAACGCGAGCACCCCGACCGTGACGAGCCCCGGCACCGAGAGCGGCAGCATGATGCGCCAGAAGAACCCGATGCGGCTCGCGCCGTCGATCGAGGCCGCCTCCTCGAGTTCGAGGGGGATCGCGCGTAGGAACGGGACGAGGATGATGATCGTCGTCGGCAGCGCGAACCCGACCTGCGGGATGATCACGCCGAGGAACGTGCCCTGCAGGTCGAGCTGGCGCAGCAGGATGCTGAGCGGCAGCGCCGCGACGGTGACCGGGAACATGAGGCCCGCGGCGAACAGCGCGTAGAGCCCCCCGCGTCCGCGGAACTCGTACCGCGCGATCGCGAACGCCGCCATGACGCCGAGCGCGACGACGCCGAGCGTGGTGCCGGTGGCGATGAGGGTCGAGGAGAACACCGAGCCCCAGAAGCGCTCGGAGGTGAGCACGTTCAGGTAGTTGTCGACGGTCCAGGGGTTCGGCCAGCCCCCGGGGTTCTGGTTGATGTCGACGGTGCTGCGGAAGCCGTTCACCCACACGTACGCGACGGGTCCGACCGCGACGGCGGCCGCGACGAGGGCGACGAGGTAGACCCAGGGCTGGCCCCAGTCGAAGGCCTTGCGCCGGGGCGTCGGGGCGTCGGCGAGCGACGTCGTGGTCGCGTTCTGCACGGTCGTCATGTCAGCGCCCCCCGGTGGTCAGCGCGCCCGCGAGGTCGCGGCGCATCACCGTGCGCTGGAAGACCAGGGCGACGACGAGCGAGATCAGGAAGAGGATGACGGCGATGGCGCTGCCGTAGCCGGGCGCGCCCTGTCCGTTCTGGAGCATGTAGACCGCCATCGTGTTCGTGGCGCCGACCGGGCCGCCCTTCGTGGTGACCCAGACCATGTCGAACAGCTGGAGCGATCCGATGACCGAGAGGAAGGCCCAGATGCGGATCGTGGGAGCCAGCAGGGGGAGCGTGATACGCCACTGCGTCTGCCACCAGGACGCGCCGTCGATCGCGGCGGCCTCCTGGAGCTCCTGGGGAACGCCCTGCAGGCCGGCGAGCATCAGCAGGATCGCGAAGCCGACGTACTTCCAGGTGAGGATGAGGAACATCACGGCGAGCGCGATGTCGGGGTTGGCGAGCCACGGCTGAGCGAGGTCGCCGAGCCCGATCGACTCCAGCAGGGCGTTGATCCCGCCGCGCGGGGAGAGGATGAGCTTCCAGGACAGTCCGGCGATGACCTCGGCCAGCACGTACGGGACGAAGATGAGGGCCCGGAAGATCGAGCGGCCGCGCATCTTCCGGTTGAGGAGCAGGGCGACGCCGATGGCGAGCGGCCCCTGGATGAGGAGTGAGAGCCCGACGATCGCGAAGTTGTTGCCGATCGCCCGCAGGAAGACCGGGTCGCCGAGGGCTCGCGTGTAGTTGTCGATGCCGATGAAGCGGTCGAGCGGGCCCAGGCCGTTCCAGTTGAAGAAGCTGTAGATCGCGGCGAGCACGACCGGCAGGATCACGAAGCCGAGGAAGACGATCAGGGCGGGTCCGGCGAAGAGGGCGATCTCGAGCCTCGTGCGGAGGCGTCCGCGGCCCGCGCGTCGGCCGGGACCGCCGACCGGGGTCGAGTCCGTGGCCGGAGGGGAGGAGAGGGTCTGAGTCATGTCACTGTCGTTCGGCGTGCGGTCGTCGTTCAGGGGTGAGGCAGGGCCCGCGGGGGCTGCGGGCCCTGCCTCGTGGGGGATGCGCCGGGCCTACTGGGCCGCGGCGGTGTCCTTCAGTGCCTGAACGACATCCTCGGGGGTTCCGGTCCCGCCGAAGATGTTCACGATCGCCTGGTTCAGCGGGTTGCCGAAGGCCGGGCCGAGGGCGCTGTCCAGCCAGAGCTGGACGTAGGAGGATCCCGCGAGTCCTGCGGCGATCGCCTGCAGGTTCGGGTCGGTCAGCGCGTCAGCCGCCTCCGGGTTGGCGGGGATGCCCGACCCGGCTTCGGCGAAGCGACGCTGCACGTCGGCGCTCGCGAGGTACTTGACCAGCTCGACGGCCTCGTCGGGAGCGTCAGCCGCGACACCCCAGCCGTCGCCGCCGCCCATCGTGATGGTCGGGTCGCCGGCCGCGCCGGGCACGCTCGGGAACGGGAACCAGCCGAGCCACTCGGGCGCGACGCCCTCGGGGGTGAGCGAGCCGATGGTGCCCGCGTTCCACGGGCCCATGAACTCCATGGCCGCGGTCTGGTTGGCCATCAGGCCGTTCGAGCTGTCGGCGCCAGTCTGCGCCGGGGTCGCGAGGAAGCCCTCGTTGAACGGCTCGATCGCCAGGAAGTCCTGGAGTCGCTCGCCCGCCTCGACCCAGCAGTCGTCGTCGAACTCGAGGTTCGCGATCGAGTCCTGGAGCACGTCGGTCGGGCACGACGCGAGCGCGAACTGGTACCACCAGTGGCCGGCCGGCCAGAGGTCGCCCGCGCCGACCGCGATCGGCGCGACGCCGACATCCTTCAGCTTCTGCACGGCGTCTTCGAGCTCGTCGAGCGTCGCGGGCGTCTCATCGATGCCGGCCTGCTCGAACAGGTCCTTGTTGTACCAGATGCCCGTGATGCCGAACGAGAACGGGATGCCGTACTGCTTGCCGTCGACCTCCCACGGCTTGACGACGCCGCCGTAGGCCGCGATCTCGTCGGCGAGCGGTTCGGTGAGGTCCTTCAGGTAGCCGGCCTCGGCCTGCGCGCGGACTTCGCCGCCCGGCCAGACCTGGAAGACGTCGGGCGCGTCGCCCGACTGCAGGGCGTTGGGGATGAGGGTGCGCTGCAGGTCTTCGTTCTGGTAGCCGGTGACCTCGACCTTGACGCCGGGGTGGTCGGCTTCGAACTCGGCGGCGACATCCTCGTAGATGCCCTTCTGCGGGTCCGACGTGGCGTTGTGCCACCAGGTGAGCGTGATGCCGTCGCCGTCTCCGCCGGCCGCCGAGCAGCCGGACAGAGCGAGGAACGCCACCGTGGAGGCTGCGACGAGGGCGCCCAGCCTCTTGGTGCGGGACTTGTTCATCTTTGAACGCCTTTCGAAAGTTTCGGCTTC
>CAZPJC010000044.1:11184-15596 GCA_964586645.1 uncultured Schumannella sp. | reverse complement strand
TGCACGAGACTCCAGATCGTCTCGAAGATCACGTACGGCAGCACGAAGTCGGTGATGAGCCGGCGCATCTGCCGGGTCCCGGGCGGGGACGCCTTCGAGAAGTAGCCGCTGATGATCGCGAACGCCGGCATGTGGAACGCGTAGACGAACAGGTAGAGGGTCAGCGCGTTGTCCGAGTCGAGGGCCTGCCGCTGGATCGCGTGCCCCATCACGACGAGCACGATGCAGCCGAAGCGCGCGTTGTCCCAGAGCGCGATGCGGCTGCCCTTCACCTCACCCACCCTACGTACCCCGGTTTCGCGTGTCGCGCGGTGGTCGAGCAGCCCGCGCCGCGGGCGTGTCGAGACCGGCCCCGCGACCTCATACGGTTGCACTATGACGAAGCGCGTGGTCGTGACGGGAGCCAGCTCGGGGATCGGGGAGGCGACCGCCCGACGGTTCGCCGCGCACGGCTGGCACGTGATCGGGGTCGCCCGCCGCGCCGACCGCCTCGCCGCGCTCGCCGCCGACCTCGGACCCGCGTTCACCGCGGTGACCGCCGACCTGACCGACGCCGCCGACGTCGCGCGCGCCCGGGACGAGATCGTCGCCCTCGGTCCGCTGCGCGCCCTGGTCAACAACGCCGGCGGCGCGTTCGGCATGGCCTCCGTGGAAGCCGGCGATCCGGGCGACTGGCGGGCGATGTTCGAGATCAACGTGCTCGCCGTCAAGAACGTGATCGCCGGCCTGCTGCCCGCCCTCCGCGACGGCGCCCGGGAGGCCGGCCACGCCGACATCCTCACCATCACCTCGATCGCCGCGCACGTCGCCTACGAGGGGGGCGCCGGGTACAACGCGGCCAAGGCGGGCGCGCACATGCTCACGGCGGTGCTGCGGCTCGAACTCGCGGGCGAGCCGATCCGGGTGATCGAGGTCGCGCCCGGGATGGTGAAGACCGACGAGTTCTCGCTCGTGCGCTTCGGCGGCGACCGGGCGAAGGCGGATGCCGTCTACGACAACGTCGCCGCGCCGCTCGTCGCCGACGACATCGCCGAGGCGATCGTGCACGCGATCGAGCTGCCCGGCCACGTCAACCTCGACCTCGTGACCATCAAGCCCGTCGCGCAGGCCGCGCCGCACAAGGTCATCCGCGGGCCGCTCACGCCGAAGGAGTAGTCCCCTCGGCGAGCTCCGCGTCGACGGGGTCGGCGAAGGCGAGTTTGGGCACGAAGAACAGCAGCACGGTGGCGACGAGGGCGGTCGCGCCGCAGACGATCCACACGGTGTAGTAGCCCGAAAGGCTCGCGGCTGTGCCGACCCCCGCCGTGACGCCGGTGGCGAGCGCGAGGCCGAAGGTCGCCGAGGCGAACGCGCCGCCGATCGTCTTCGTCGTGTTCGTCAACCCGGTCGCGATGCCGGTCTGACCGAGCGGAGCGGCCGCGGCCGCGGCGGCCGGAAGCGCGGCGACGAGCGCCCCCGAGCCGGCCCCCGCGATGCAGATGCAGACGAGCACCTGCGCGAGGTCGTCGTGGAAGAAGATCAGCGCGAAGTAGCCGACGGTGACGAGACCGGTCGCGACGATGAGCGCGATCCGCGGGGTCAGGCGACGCGAGAAGATCGCGAACAGCGCGGCGCCGAGGATGAGCGAGATCAGGTAGATGCCGATGACGATCGACCGCATCCCGGAGGAGAGGCCCAGGCCGTAGCCGGCGACGTCCGGGTCGGTGCCGGCGAACGTCGACAGCGGGATCTGCGCGCCGAGCACGCTGATGCCGAACAGGCCCGCCGTGACCTGCACGGGCCACATGTTCTTCTGCGCGACCATCCGCAGGTCGATCGCCGGATCTTCGCGGCCCAGCACCCAGCGCCCGAAGGGCAGGAAGGCGAGGAGTCCCGCCGCCATGACCACCCAGACCCACCAGGTGCCGGGACCGTTGATGCGCAGGAAGGTCAGCGACGACGTGGTGAGCAGCAGCGCGAAGGTCAGCAGCACGAAGCCGACGAGGTCGAGCGAGCGACCGGGGGTGCGCTCCGACTCGGGCACGCCGAACAGGATCGCGAAGAACGCCGCCGTGACGATGATCGCCGGCACGGCGAGGGTCAGCGCGACGTTCCCGCCGGCCGCCGTGAAGACCGCGCCGCCGCCGAGGGCGCCCGCGATCGCGCCGACCTCGAGGGCGATCACGAGCAGGCCCGCCGCGCGCCGGGTCTGCGAGACGCCCGTCTTGCTGCGACGGCCCTTGTCGAAGATGAGGGCGACCTCGAGCGGGAGCCAGACCGAGTAGAAGCCCTGCAGGGCCCAGGCGATGAGGAACGTCGTGAAGTCGCCCGAGATCACGAGCCACCAGGAGGCCGCGGCGGTCAGCGCCGTCGAGACCAGCAGCATCCGCTTGTGGCCGAACATGTCGCCGAGCTTCGCGAGGATCGGCACCGCGATCGCCGAGAGCAGCAGCTGCGCCGCCTCGAACCAGTTGAAGTCGGCATCCGTGATCCCGAGGTGATGCACGAGATCGCTGATCAACGGGATGTAGTAGCCCTGGATGATGCCGCTCGTCAGCTCCAGCAGGAACAGGAAGCCGACGAGGGCGAAGGTGATCTGGGCGAGGGACCTCGGCGCCCCGGCGATCGTCATGACCGGAGCCTAGTAGCGCCCGGGCCCCCGATAGGCTCGGGACGTGGCTGAAGAACGCGAGATCCTGACCTATGAGTTGTTCGGCCAGGCGGCGCGGGAACTGGCCACCACGATCGCGAACGACGGGTTCCGGCCCGACGCGATCATCGGCATCGCGCGCGGCGGCCTCACTCTGGCCGGAGCGCTCGGCTACGCGCTCGAGGTGAAGATGCTCGGCAGCCTCAACGTCGAGTTCTACACCGACGTCGAGGAGACCCTCGAGGCGCCGATCGTGCTGCCGCCGACCCTCGACCAGGAGTCGCTGCAGGGCAAGAGCATCCTGCTCGTCGACGACGTCGCCGATTCGGGCCGCACGCTCGCCCTCGTGCTCCAGCTGCTCCAGGCGGGCGGCGGCGAGGTGCGCACGGTGTGCATCTACACGAAGCCGTGGACCGTGCAGCAGCCGACCTACACCTGGCGGCACACCGACAAGTGGATCATGTTCCCCTGGTCGAGCGAGGGTCCCGTGCCCTACCCCGACGGGGTATGAGCGACCCGAAGCCGCTCGCCGACCTGGTCGATCCCGGCTGGGCCGCCGCGCTCGAGCCGGTCGCGGGACGGATCGCCGCGATGGGGGATTTCCTCCGCGCCGAGGTCGCGGCGGGACGCCGGTACCTGCCCGAGGGGCGCAACGTGCTCCGCGCCTTCACGAGCCCGTTCGAGCGCGTTCGGGTGCTGATCGTCGGGCAGGACCCGTACCCGACGCCGGGACATCCGATCGGCCTGTCCTTCGCGGTCGAGCGCCACGTGCGCCCCGTGCCGCGCAGCCTGCAGAACATCTACCGGGAACTGAACGACGACCTCGGCATCCCGCCCGTCGCCCACGGCGACCTCACCGCCTGGGCCGACCAGGGGGTGCTGCTGCTCAACCGCGTGCTCACCGTGCAGGCGGGCGCCTCGGGCTCGCACCGCGGCAAGGGCTGGGAGGAGGTCACGCAGGCGGCGATCGAGGCGCTGGTCGCCCGCTGCACCCCGCTCGTCGCGATCCTCTGGGGCCGGGATGCCGGAACCCTCCGCCCGATGCTGGGGGCGACCGAGATCATCGCCTCCGCGCACCCGTCGCCGCTGTCGGCATCGAGCGGCTTCTTCGGGTCGAAGCCGTTCAGCCGGGCCAACGCGCTGCTGACCGCGGCGGGCGCCGACCCGATCGACTGGCGTCTCCCGGCCTAAGCTCGTCGGCATGCTGGAGGAGGAGTACAACCCGCGGCGGAAGCTCCCGCCCCACCTCAAGCCCGCCCCCGCGGCCGACCCCGAGTTCGCCTTCGAGATCCGGGATGCCACCGCCCGCGACATCCCGTACATGCTCGAGATCTACAACCACTACGTCGCGAACTCGACGGTGACCTTCGACGAGGACCCGCTCACCCTGAAGGAGATGCGCAAGAAGTTCGCGCACGTCGAGGAGCTCGGCTACCCGTGGATCGTCGCGGTGAGCCCGCGCGACGTGCTTCTCGGCTACGCCTACGTCACCCCGTGGAAGCCGAAGGCCGCCTACCGGTTCACCGTCGAGAACTCGATCTACCTGGGCCCCGCCTCGACCGGCAAGGGCATCGGCAAGGCGCTCATGGCCGAGCTGCTGCCGCGCGCGAAAGCCGCGGGGATCAAGGAGGTCATCGCGGTCATCGCCGACAAGGGGGCGGATGCGTCGGTCGCGATGCACCGCAACTTCGGCTTCACCGAGATCGGGCACATGGGCAAGGTCGGCTTCAAGTTCGGCCGCTGGCTCGGCACCTACCTGCTGCAGAAGAGCCTCAAGTGACCG
>CAZPJC010000044.1:6601-11084 GCA_964586645.1 uncultured Schumannella sp. | reverse complement strand
CAAGTTCGGCCGCTGGCTCGGCACCTACCTGCTGCAGAAGAGCCTCAAGTGACCGACGGGCCCGAGTCGACCGAGAAGCCCGTCGCGCAGCTGCGGCTCGTCCTGGAGACCGAGGACCTCGACGCGGCGCTCGCCTTCTACCGCGACGTGCTGGGGCTGCGCGAACTCGAGTCGTACGACGGCGACGGGGGAGCGCGGGTCGTCATCCTCGAGGTGCCGACGGCGACGATCGAGCTGTCGAACCCCGCGCAGATCGCCTACATCGACGCCGTCGAAGTCGGGCGGCCCGTCGCCCACCCGTACGCGCCGACGGTGCGGGTCGCCTTCGAGGTGCCCGACGCCGTCGCCGCGACCGCCCGCCTCGCGGCCGGGGGTGCCGAGATCGTCGCCGACCCGGTCGAGACGCCGTGGCGCTCGCTCAACGCCCGGCTCGAAGCCCCCGGCGGCATGCAGATCACGGTGTTCGAGGAGCTCGGCCCCGCCTAGCGTTCGGCGTAGACCTGGCCGGTGACCTCGTCCACGAGCTCGGTGGCCTGCTGGAAGCGATCCTCGCCGCCGACGGCCTCGATCACGGAGATCCAGCTCTCGGCGCGGATCACGTGCAGTTCGGCCGGCGCGCTCACGTCGTCGCCGATGCGGGCGTAGGTGATGCCGCCCTCGATCTGCGATTCGACGAGTCCGTTGGCGATGAGCGCACTCACGATGCCCGAGCGGGTCGACGTGGTGATCGGGGCGACCGAGACGATGACGGTCGTCGCGGGCGCGTCTTCGTCGCCCCAGACGCACGAGATGCCGCCGGCCCGCTCTTCGGGGGTCGGGTCGCCGAAGTAGTTCTCGCCGTACACCCCGTCGGGCCCGCCGAGCAGATCGAGCCCGTCGGCGGCGAAGGCGCTCAGCGTCTCGGGGGTCAGGATGTCGGCGCACAGCCCGGGCATCTCGAACACCGGGCGGCTGGGAGCGACGGTGGCGGTCTCGGTCGGGGTCGGGTCGGTGGCGGGTGGCTCGGTCTCTCCCCCTTCGGCGGGCGCCGGAGTGCACCCCGCGAGCAGCGCGAGACCCGCTGCGACGATCACCACCCCGGACCTGATCCTCATGGGCGCCCCTTTCCCTGTGTGAGGGACAGTATCACCGCCGCCAGGTCACGACCGAGGGGTCGCCCGCCGCAGGATGAGGTGCCCGGCGACCCCGGCGAGGAGGCTGAGCGGGAGGCTGAGCGCGTAGCCGCCGAACCAGCCGATCGTGACGAAGAACCCGCCGAACGCCCCCCAGCTCGAGGTGAGCGTCGCGAGCGCGATCAGCCCGATGAGCACGAGGCCGAGGGCGAGGAAGAACAGGGTGAGGCCGCGCGCCCGATAGCGCACGTAGATCGCGCCGAACACCGACCCGATCGCGAAGAAGAACAGGAACGCGACGAAGGTGTTGAACAGGCGCACACCCCACGGCTCGTCGAGGCCGAAGTAGAACGCGTTGAACATCGTGCCGCCGAGGCCCCAGCCGTTCGTCGCCTTCTCGATCATCGCCAGGCCCGTGTAGAGCAGCGCCCAGCCGGCCGAGAGGCCGAGGAACGTGACCCCGGTGCCGAGGGAGAAGTCGCGCCGCGTCGAGCCGAAGCCGAGCGCGAACGGGAACGCCAGGTTCATCGCCTGGATCGCGACGATCATCATGTAGACGAACGTCCACATCGAGGCTCCGCTCCACTGAAGCCCTTGGGAGACGCCGGCGACCGACTCGGGGTCGCTGGGTGAGGCGGAGCGCACGAGGAGCCAGATCACCCAGTTCGCCAGGAAGATGATGCCGAGCACCATGAGCGGGGTGACGAGGATCGTGAACGGGTTCGCCAGATGCAGCCGCACGACGTTCCGGAGCCGCCGGGACAGCGGTCGGCCGGCGGTGAGGGCGGGGGCGGAAATCGTCGTCATGCGCTCTTCTCCTCGAAGTCGGTGGGGGTTCCCGCGGTCAGGCGGACCACGAGTTGCTGAAGCGAGACCTTCCCGAGCTCCAGCCCGGCGGCGCGGGCTGCGCGGCGTTCCACCTCGGAGAGCCCGGCGACGGTGACGGAGGCGAGCCCGCCGAGTCCGTCACGATGCAACACGTCGCGCCCGGCGACGAAGGACTCGACGGCCTCGCGACCGCCGACGACGGTCGTCGCCGACCCGCGGAGGTCGTCGGCGTCCTGATCGACGATGAGGCGCCCCTCATCGATGACGAGCACGTGCTCCAGCAGGTCGCTCACCTCGTCGATGAGGTGGGTCGAGAGCACGACGGTGCGCGGATGCTCGGCGTAGTCCGCGAGGAGGCGGTCGTAGAAGAGCTGGCGGGCCACGGCATCCAGGCCCAGGTAGGGCTCGTCGAAGAACGTCAACGGCGCGCGCGAGGCGAGCCCGACCACGACGCCGACCGCCGAGAACTGACCGCGGGAGATCTTCTTCATGCGCCCGTCGAGCGGCAGCCGGAAGTCGGTCACGAGCCGGTCGGCGAAGTCCTGGTCCCAGTTCGGGAAGAACCACGGCGCCGTGCGCAGCACGTGCTTGACCTTGAAGTCGTCGGGGTACTTCTGGCTCTCCTTGATGAAGCAGACGCGTTCGAGCACCCGGGCGTTCTCGACGGGGGACTGGCCGAAGACCTCGATCCGGCCGGAACTGGCGAACTCCTGCCCCGTGAGCAGCGACATGAGCGTGGTCTTGCCCGCGCCGTTGCGGCCGAGGAGCCCGTAGATGCGGTTCTCCTCGAGGCGGAACGAGACGGACTCGACGGCGCGCACGTGGCCGAAGTGCTTGCTGAGGTCGCGGACCTCGACGACGGTGGTCATGGGTCAGGATTCCTTCTGATCGGGGGTTTCGGTGATGAGGCGCACGAGCTGCGCGTCGTCGATCCCGAGCTTCCGGGCCTCGGCGAGCAGCGGGGCGAGGTACTGATCGCGGAAGCGCTCCCGGCGCTCGCTCACGAGGCGGGCGCGCGCGCCCTCGGCGACGAACATGCCGATCCCCCTCTTCTTGTAGAGGATGCCGGCGTCGACGAGCAGGCCGACGCCTTTGCCGGCGGTCGCCGGGTTGATGCGCAGGAACGCGGCGAACTCGTTCGTCGACGGCACCTGGGTCTCCTCGGGAAGGGCCCCGGAGATGATGTCGTTCTCGATCTGCTCGGCGATCTGCTGGAAGATCGGGCGGTTCTCGTCCACGGTTCCCTCCTCTCGGTTCAGTGGTTAGTTACTTGAGTGACTAACCAACCAGGACACCGCCCGGTTGTCAAGCTCCGTAGTCTGAAGCGGTGTCCGACCTGCACGACCTCACGGCGCTCGAGCAGCTCGAGCGCCTCCGCCACGGTGAGGTGACGCCGCTCGAACTCACCGAGCACTACCTCGCGCGGATCGCCCGGCTCGACGCGGGACTCGGCGCGTTCGCCGAGGTGACCCCCGAGCAGGCGCGGGCCCGGGCCGCCGCGGTCGGGGCCCTCTCGCACGCCCTGCCGATCTGGGGGATGCCGTTCGCCGACAAGGACCTCGTCGCCCGCGCCGGCGTGCCGACCCGCTACGGATCGCGGGCCTTCGCCGACAACATCCCCACGGAATCCGACGACCTCGCCCGCTGGCTCGACGACGCCGGGGGCGTGAGCCTCGGCAAGACCGCGGCCCCCGAGTTCGGCTTCCCGAGCTACACCGAGCCGCTCGCCGGTCCGATCGCCCGCAACCCGTACGACAGGGGCCTCGGCGCCGGCGGGTCGAGCGGCGGGGCGGCGGTCGCCGTCGCGGCCGGGCTCCTGCCGTTCGCCCCCGGATCGGACGGCGGCGGATCGGTGCGCATCCCGGCCGCCGCGACCGGGCTCGTCGGGCTCAAGCCCTCGCGCGGCCGCGTCCCCGCGATGCCGGGCTTCGCCGGGCTCGCCGGTCTCGTCTCGGCCGGTCCGCTCGCCCGCACGGTCGCCGACGCCGCGCTGCTGCTCGACGCCCTCGCGGGCGGCGGGCGGCCGCGGTGGGCGACCGTCGCTCCCGACCCCGGCGAAGGTCCGTTCCTCGGCTTCGCGGTGCGCGGCGAGGGCCGCTTCTCGATCGGCGTCTCGCGCGACAGCCCCTGGGCGAGCGAGTACGACCTCGAGCTCGCTCCCGAGGCGGAGGCGGCGCTGCAGCTCGCGATCACCGAGCTGGATGCCACGGGCCACGGGATCGAGGAGCTCGCCTTCGATCCCGAGCCCGGCTACGCCGCCGCCTTCCGCACGGTCTGGCAGGCGGGGGCGGCCGACCTCCCGGTCGAGGGCGAGCAGCTCGACCTCGTCGAGCCGTTGACCCGGTGGCTCGTCGAGGTCGGCCGGTCGCTCACGGCCCGCGAGCTCGGTGCCGCGCTGGCCTGGCTGGCCGGATTCGAACGCCGGTTCATCGCCCGCGCGGATCGCGTGGATGCCGTGCTCACCCCGGCGCTCGCGCTCACGCCCCGCCCGGTCGGCTGGTACGACGCCGACGACGGGGAGCGCAACTTCGCCCAGCAGGTGC
>CAZPJC010000044.1:0-6501 GCA_964586645.1 uncultured Schumannella sp. | reverse complement strand
CCGGTCGGCTGGTACGACGCCGACGACGGGGAGCGCAACTTCGCCCAGCAGGTGCGCTACACGCCGTACACGAGCATGGTGAACGTCAGCGGGCTGCCCGCGATCGTGCTGCCGGTGCATGTGACCGCCGAGGGGTTGCCGATGGGCGTGCAGCTGATCGGACGCCCGGGGAGGGAGGACGTGCTGCTCGCGATCGGCGCCCAGCTGGAGCGCCGGCTGCACTGGGAACGGCGGCATCCGGCGGCCTGGACGGCGTGATCGAGGAAGGTTAGGCAGCACTCAGTTAGGCATGCCTATACTGAGTGCGCGATGTTCCTCTCCGACCTCCTCCCCGCCTCGATCTCCTGGCAGCCCGCTGCCGGCGACCTCGTGCTGCTCGGGGCCGTCGAGCAGGACATCCCGGTCGTCGAGACCGTTCTCGCGACCCTCCCCGCCCGCGCGCGCGGGCAGGTGTTCGTCGAGGTCGCCTCGGCCGCGGACATCCGCGAACTCGTCGCCCCCGGCCGCGTCTGCGTGACCTGGCTGCGTCGCGACCACGGGCAGACGCTCCGCGGTGCCGTCGAGGCCTGGCTCGGCGAGATGCTCCCCGTCGACGTCGAGCGCGAGCACCGCGTCTACGGCTGGGTCTCGGGCGATCGCGCGGCGCGCGCCCTCACCAACTCCTAAGCCGAGCGGCCGGGAAACCCTCCGGGCCGCGGTCGCGGTCGCCGGGGTCGCACGTAGCCGCCCTTCTCGAGGCCCGCCTCGACCTCGAACCGGTTGGTCAGCGCCGGGGAGCCGGCGGCGACGTAGAGCCAGATGAAGGCGAGACCGTACTTCCTCCACTGCGCCTTGTGGATCGCCTCGTGCTCGAGGATCGCCTCCCCGACGTTGTCGGTGGTCAGGTAGATCGCGCCGATCGTCGTGCCGCCGCGGCCGTACGCCCAGGTCGGCAGCTTCGAGAAGTAGTGGATGCCGGGCCCCTTCGTGAACCGTCCGAACAGGAGCCGGCCCCACACCCACGCGCACGCCGTGGCGACCCAGTAGCCCGGACGCGCGACGACGGGCCAGAGCAGGAACCGGCGGAGCCCCGGGACGCGTCCGCCGAATCGCACGACGGCGCCGACCGCGCGCTCAACCCGCGTCAGTTGCGCCGGATCCGGCCGCACCGGCGCGGTCATCGGCCGTGGAACTCGGGTTCGTCGCGGGCCACGAAGGCCCGCATCCCCTCGGCGGCGTCCTCGCTCGCAGCGAGCCGCACGAGCTCGGGCTGCAGCGCCTGCTCGGCGCTCGCGTCGCCGTCGCGGATCGCGAGGCGCGCGTTGGCGAGGGTCGCCTGCACCGCGAGCGGCGCCTGCGCCGCGATCCGCCCGGCGATCTCGCGGGCCCGGGTGAGTTGCGTGCCGTGCGGCACGACCTCCTGAACGAGCCCGATCCGATGCGCCTCGGCCGCGTCGAACGAGTCGCCGGTCAGCATCCAGCGCATCGCGTTGCCCCAGCCGACCGCGCGCGGGAGCCGGATCGTCGCGCCGCCGAACGGCAGGATGCCGCGCTGCACCTCGATCTGGCCGAACACCGTCGAGTCGGCCGCGACCACGACGTCGCTCGCGAGGGCGAGTTCGATGCCGAGCGTGAGGCACATCCCCTGCACGGCGATGACGACGGGCTTGCGCGGGAATTCCCCCTCGACCTGCCACGGGTTGAGCCCGCCCTCGGGGACGATGTCGAGCCCGTTCCGGCCGATGCGCGGCGCGACGTCGCCGAGGTCGAGGCCGCCGGTGAAGTGGTCGCCATGGGCGAAGACGACGCCCACCCGCAGCCCGGGGTCGCGATCGAGTTCGCCGTAGGCGAGGCTGAGCTCCTGGAGCATCGCGAAGTCGGCGGCATTGCGCTTCTCCGGCCGGTTCAGCCCCATGAGCAGCAGGTGCCCGTCGCGCTCGATCGTCACCCGTTCAGACACCCGTCCACAGTACGCGGCGGGGGTGTCGCATCCGATAGCGTTCAACCAGTCCGTTCCCTGGAGGCCCTCGTGCGTTCGCGTTTCCTCACCGTCGTCCCCGTCGCCGCCGCGGCGATGCTGCTCGCGGGCTGCACCTTCAGCGTCGGTCTCGACACCGCCCCGAAGGTCGCGCCGGACGAGATCGAGGAGTCGGCCGAAGGCGCGCTCGAACGCCAGACCGGTGTGCGCCCCGACATCGACTGCGGCGAGGAGCCGATCCCGGTCGAGGAGGGCCGATCGATCACCTGCCTGCTGGTCGACCCGATCGCGGGCCTCGAGTTCGACGTCGTGATCACCTTCAGCGAGGTCGACGGTGACGAGTACTTCTTCGACATCCAGGTCGCCGACACGGCCAACAACGCGCCCGAGCCGACCGCCGCGCCCGGAGCGAGCGTGCCGATCGGGGACATCGAGGCCCTCGCCATCCAGGAGCTCGGCAACACCCTCGACTTCGTGCCCGAGGTCACCTGCGAGGGCGACGAGGTCGAGATCGTCGTCGGCACCACGGTGAACTGCAGCTACCCGTCGCCCGACGGCGACGTCGACGTGGTCGTCACGATCACCGAGTTCGACGCGTCGATGGGCCGGTACTCGATCCGGGTCGACTGACCGGAGCCGCCGGCCCGCCGAGAGTCGTGGGTCAGTCGAGAGCCGCGATGACCCGCAGGATCGACGCGGCGTCGTCGGCCGCCTGCTCGGGGTCGGCGGTGTTCGGCGCGTAGCTGGCGAGGGTCGCACCGGCGAGCGGGAAGCGGGCGCGGAGCGCCTTGATGGCGCCGACGAGCGCCGACGGCGTCAGCCCGAACGGCGCGGGGTCGAGCAGCCCGTCGAGCGCGGCCGGGTCGAGCACGTCGAGGTCGACGTGCACGTAGACCGCTTCGGCGCCGGTCTCCGCGACAGCCTCGACGAGCGCGGCCGGGTCGGCGAGCTCGTCGACCGTGAAGGACCGGATGCCGGCGTCGCGGGCGAACTCCTCCTCGGCCGGGTCCCAGAGCCGCTGCCCGGCGAGCACGACGCGGCCGGCGGCGATGTCGCCGTCGTCGATCGCGGCGCGGAGCACCATGCCGGCGAATGCCCCGGAGGGCGACGACGCGGGCGAGTTGAGATCCGGGTGCGCGTCGAACCAGACGACAGCCGTCGCCGGATGCCGGTTCGCGGCCACCGCGATGCCCGCCGCCGACACGCCGCAGTCGCCGCCGACGACCACGAACGGCCCGTCGAGGTCCTGGAGCACGACCGCGGTGCGTTCGCGCACGAGCTGCACCGACGTGAAGCGCGAGATCCCGGTGCCCTGGTCGTCGCCGGCCTCGAGTGGCACCGCGACCTCGGACGTCGCCGAGGCGGGCAGGTCGGAGCGGAGCGCGGCGACGCCCTCGGCGAGGCGCATCGCGCGCGGGGACGGGGAGCCCTGCCACTGCGGCACGAGCACGAACCGGAGGGTCACGGTGCCACTCTAGGCCGCACCGGCTCGCGGAGGACGAGCCGGGTGAGCGCGCGCAGGCCGAGCTCGAGCGGTCCCGTGCCGACGAACCGTCGCCACACGGTCGCGAACACGAGCGCGCCGAGCGCGAGCGCCGGGAAGGTCCACTCGGGCACCTGCCAGCGCTCGGGCCGTTCGGCGGTCCAGCGGATGATCGCGAGCACGATCGCGTGCGCGGTGTACAGGGTCAGCGCCATCGAACCGGCCGCCGCGACCGGCGACAGCACGACGCGCAGGATTCGGGCCACGCGTTCCCCGGCCCCGCTCGCCGAGTCGAGGAGCGAGAACCCGCCGATGATCGCCACCGCGACGCCGCCCGAGCCGACGACCTCGGCGGTCGTGCCCGAGTGCGCCGAGATGTCGACGCCGGGGAGGACGAGCGCCGAGCCGTAGCCGAGCACCGCGGCGAGGGCGCCGAGCACGAGGGCGAGTGCGGCGGTCCCGCGGTCCCGGAGACCGGAGCGGGCGAGCAGCAGGCCGACGAGCAGGAAGGCGAGCCAGACGAGCAGGGGGTAGTTGCCGGCGAACAGCCAGATCGCGAAGACCTGGAGCGGCGCGGCGACGTCCTCGAGCGCGATGCCGTCGTTCGCGGCCGCGACCACGAGCGGGCCGGCGATCGCGGCGACCGCGGCGAGCAGGGCGAGAACCGGCCGGGCGGCGAACAGCACGCCGATGAGCAGCAGGAAGGCGAAGCCGTAGTAGTCGAGGATGACCGCGATCGGCGGCCGCAGGAACGTCGTCAGCGCGAGGCCGAGCAGCACGAGCACCGACCCTCGGACGAGCACCACGAGACGGGCGCGCGTGCGCGAACCCGGCGGCGGGGGAGCGTCCCCGCCGGTGAGCAGACCGAGCGAGACCCCGGCGACCGTCGCGAACAGGATGGCGGACCGGCCGTCGAAGACCTGCTCGCTGCTCAGCGCGATCGTGTGGGCCGCGAACATCCCGAGCAGGGCGACGCCCCGGGCGGCGTCGACGCCGAACAGCCGGGCGGCCGCCGCGCGGGGAGGTGCCGCGGTCTCCCGCGACCGCTCCCCGCGCGCGCCGGAAATGGTCAGCTGCCGGCGGTGATCGGGGTGCTGCCGCCGGCCTTCAGCTCGGCGAGGCGGGCCTCGACCTCGGCCTCCTTGTCGAGGTCCTCGAGCGACTCGAACTGCGCGTCGAGGCTCGACGCGGCGAGCTCCTGCTGACCGAGCACCTTGGCCTCTTCGCGACGGATCTTCTCCTCGAAGCGGCCGAGCTCGCTCGTCGGGTCGAGCACGTCGATGCTCTGGATGGCGTCGTGCACCTGCGCCTGCGCCTCCGCGGTCTTCGCGCGGGCGAGCAGCTCGTCGCGCTTGCTCGTGAGGGTGTTGAGCTTGTCGCGCATCTTCTCGAGGCCGTCCTTGAGCTGCGCGACGACGGCGGTCTGCGACGCGATCGACGGCTCGGCCTGCTTCGCCTCGTTCTCGGCCGAGATCTGCTTGCCGATCGCGATCTTCGCGAGCTTGTCGAACTTGTCGGCGTCCTCGGTGTTGCCCGCGGCGCGCAGCTCGGAGCCCTTCGTGCTCGCGGCGAGAGCCTTGCGGCCCCAGTCGGCGGCCGACTCGAGGTCTTCCGCGTGGTCCTGCTCGGCGAGGCGCAGGTTGCCGATGGTCTGAGCGACGGCGCTCTCGGCCTCGGCGATCGAGTTGGTGAAGTCGCGGACCAGCTGGTCGAGCATCAGCTGCGGGTCCTCCGCCTGGTCGAGCAGGGCGTTGATGTTCGCCCGCACGAGCTGCGAGATGCGGCCGAGGATGGACTGCTTTGCCATGATGTGCCTTTCGTAACCGGGGGTTGAGAGGAGTCTAGAAGCGACCGCCGCGCGAGCGGCGCCCGCCGGAGGATGAGGATCGACGGCTCGACCCGGAGCTACGCCGGGAGGAACCGCCCCAGCCGCCCGAACCCGACGATCGGCGCCGGCTGCTGCTCCAGCCCGACGACGACGAGCCGCCGCCGGAGAGCAGTCCGTCGAGGATCCCGCCGAGGATCGCCCCGCCCCAGTCGCCGCCGTCCGAGCCGAAGGAGAGGTCGCGCGCCGGGCTGTCGAACGAGGCGACCTCGGAGCGCGCGAGCGAGAGCGCGGAGCCGGCGAGCCGGGCGGCGTCCTGGGCGGCGGTGAGCGCCGCGACCGGGTCGGTGGCGCCGAGAGCGGATGCCCGGGACAGCTGGTTCTCGGCTTCGGCCAGCCGGGCCCGAGCGCTCGCGCCGACCGCTCCGCGGCGGGTCGTGAGATAGTCGCGCGCGGAACCGACTGCGGTCGTGGCCTCCGCGGTCATGCGGTCGAGCTGTGCGGCGGCCCGGGCGACCTGCGCCTGATGGTCCCGCACGGCCGCGAGGTCCCGATTGAGTGCGGCGTTCACCTGCTCGACGGCGGCGAGCGCGGTCGCGGGATCCTGCCCCGACGCGGCCGCAGCGACCCGCTCGGCTTCGGCGACGACGGCATCCAGCGCGACCCCGTCGGCGGCACGCGCCTCGGCGACGTCGGAGCGGGTGTCGGCGATCGCCGCCTCGAGTCGCTCCACGAGCGCCGGGACGTCGACGGCGGCCGCGTCGACCGCGTCGAGGAGTTGGGCGATCTGGCCCACCGACTGCTGAGCGGTGCGCACGGCGACCGCCGCCTGACCCGTCTCGCCGGCCGCCAGGGCGTTGCGGGCGCGGGCGATGTGCTCGTTCGCGACGGCGTCGAGCTTGCGCGCCTGAGCCGGATTCTCGTCGACGGCGTCGACCGCCGATGCCCCGAACCGTCGACGGAGGTCCGCGACAGTCGACTCGCTGTCGGTGATGCGCGCCGCGAACACCTTCTGGCCGGCGACGATCGCCTCGATCAGCTGCGGCGCGTTCTTCTCGAGGTCGCGCAGCGCGTCGAACGCTTCGTCCTGCGCGTCGAGGGTGTCGTCAGCGGCCTCGCAGAGCTCGATGATCCGCAGCGTGAGGGTGCGGCGCTCCTCCGCCGTCTCGGGCTGGGAGTCGTCCAGCCGGTGCCGGATCTCGAACGCCTCCTTGACCTGCGCCTTCGCGGCATCCA
>CAZPJC010000043.1:9089-15727 GCA_964586645.1 uncultured Schumannella sp. | reverse complement strand
GATCGCGGCCGATTCCCAGCCCCGACCCCCTAGTGTGGGCACTAGCGATCGGCGTCTGCCTTTGGCGTATGCACGGCCCGACCCCCGGACTTCGGGAGGGCCGCCGATCGTTTGGATTCGAACATCTCGAACCCCGCCGTCCCTCTGGACGCCGCAGCGGTCGGCCGCATCCGCCGCACGACGCCGCGCATCGGCGACAAGATCGACCCGGTCCGCCAGTTCACCGCCGTCGCGCAGGTGATCCGCGAGTCGGGCCTGCTCCGCCGTGCCCGCTGGTTCTACGCGGTGCTGATGGCGGGCCTCGGTCTCGCGCTCCTCGCCGCCGGCATCGCCTTCGTCACCCTCGGCGACAGCTGGCTGCAGCTTCTCGTCGCCGCGGCCCTCGGCATCCTCTTCACGCAGTTCGCGTTCTTCTCGCACGAAGCCGCCCACCGCCAGGTGCTCGCCTCGGGCCCGGCGAACGACCGCGTGGGCCGCCTCGTCGGCAACCTGTTCGTGGGCATGAGCTACTCGTGGTGGATGAACAAGCACACGCGTCACCACGCGAACCCGAACCAGGTCGGCAAGGATCCCGACATCGCCGGCGACATCATCGCGTTCACCGACGAGAAGGCGGCGAACGCGCGCGGCCTGATGGCGGTCATCAACAAGCGCCAGGGCGTCCTGTTCTTCCCGCTGCTGCTGCTGGAAGGCCTCAACCTCTACGTGCAGTCGTACGGGTGGCTGCTCTCCCCGAAGAACAAGATCCGGGGCCGCGTCTTCGAACTCGCGCTGCTGACCGTGCGCTTCGCCGTCGTCATCGGCGCCGCGTTCTGGTTGCTGTCGCCCGGGGTCGCCGTCGCCTTCCTCGCGGTTCAGTTCGCGGTCTTCGGCTTCTACATGGGGGCCGCGTTCGCGCCGAACCACATCGGGATGCCGATCATCCCGGCCGGCTCGAAGCTCGACTTCTTCACGAAGCAGGTCCTGACCTCGCGCAACATCCGCGGCGGCTTCTGGGCGAGCGCCCTCTACGGCGGACTCAACTACCAGGTGGAGCACCACCTGTTCCCCAACATGTCCCGGGTGCACCTCGCGAAGACGCGCCGCATCGTGCGCGAGCACTGCCGCACCCTCGGCATCACCTATACCGAGACCTCGATCCCCCGCGCGTACGCGGAGGTAGTCTCCTACCTGAACCAGGTCGGGCGCCTCGCGCGCGACCCCTTCACTTGTCCGGTCGTCGGTCTGTACCGACGCGCCTGACAATCCCGGTCATTCCGACCGGAACCCCGCGTCAGTTCGACGCGGATTTATTGCAGTAGAGAGAAGAACAACATCATGGCAACTGGAACCGTCAAGTGGTTCAACGCCGACAAGGGCTTTGGCTTCATCGCCCCGGACGACGGCACCCCGGACGTGTTCGCGCACTTCAGCGCGATCGCGGGCACGGGTCGTCGCGACCTCAATGAGGGCGAGAAGGTCCAGTACGACGTCACGCAGGGCCCGAAGGGCCCGCAGGCGTCGAACATCCAGCAGGGCTGAGTCGCCCCGCATACCGTCGGACCCCGCTCACCTCTGGTGGGCGGGGTCCTTCCATGTCCGGAACCTCGAGCTCAGGGCAGCGGACGCATCGCGTCGAGCAGCTCGGGCAGGCCGACCGACGCGACCCGCACGCGGTTGTCGCCGATGCCGTACGGGATCCAGAGCACCCCGTCGTGCACGATCCCGCCGCAGGTGTAGACGACGTTCGGCACGTATCCCTCGCGCTGGGGAGCGTCGGGCACGAGCAGCGGCTCCTCGAGCCGCCCCAGCACGACGGTCGGGTCGTCGAGGTCGAGCAGGATCGCGCCGATGCAGTACCGGCGCATCGGCCCGACGCCGTGGGTCAGCACGAGCCAGCCGCGATCGGTCTCGATCGGCGACCCGCAGTTGCCGCTCTGCACGACCTCCCAGAGCCCGCTCGGAGTGTAGACCGGCGCCTCGGCCCGCCAGGCGAGCCCGTCGCCCGACGAGGCCAGCGAGATCGTCTCGCCGTTGCGGGGGGGGGGGGCGACCCCCCGCCCGCCGATGCGCCGGGGGAAGATCGCCATGCCCTTCGTGCGCGCGGGCGGCCCGGTGAGGCGATGGATGAAGAACTCCCGGAAGTCACGGGTGACGATGAGTCGCGACCGGATCGTGCGGCCGTCGTAGGCGGTGTACGTCGCCCGGTACTCGACCGTGCCGTCGCTCTCGGTGAACGTGACGAACCGGGCGTCCTCCATGCCGTGACGCTCCTCGTCGGCCACCGGCAGCAGCACGCGCTGGCTGAGCGCGCTGTCGGGGGCGAAGGTCGCCTCGTAGGCGGAACGGCCGACGATGCGCACCGCCTCGACGCGCGGGCGGGACTCGGCGTGGCTGAAGAACTCGCCCGGAAGGCTGCGGATGATGCGGTCGATGTCGGTGGCCCGGAGCACCGGAGGCAATTGCTGGAGCACGGCGTGCGCGACCTCGGTCAGCTGCCCGTCGTGCTCGAGCGAGCCGCGCAGGTGCTCGCGCGTCCAGGCGCCCTCCGAGATGGCGGCCCGCGTCAGCGGGCGCTCACGCCGGTCGAAGTCCCAGGTGCGGTCCGGACCGATGACGGCGGTGCCGAACGAGATCGCCGAGATGTGCCCTTCCCCGATCGAGCGCAGCGACACGATCACGCGGAGCGCGCCCTCGGCCACGCCGCTCTGATCGGGGTCGACGACCGCACTGGGGTTGCACAGGGCGGCCCCCTCGATCGCGTACTCGGCCGTGAACGTCGCACCGAGCACGAGGGCGAGGGCGTCGTCGAGGTCGTCCGCGACCGGGTGGACCTTCCTCGCATTCGCCCGGATGAGCGGCTCGAGACCCGGATGCCGCGTCGCCAGGTCGCCGGCCAGGAACGCCGCGGCGGCGTCGATCTCGGCGCGCGGGGCGCCGAGCACGCGGGCGACCACCTGCTCGGTGCGCGACGACGACCCCGGGCTGCTCTCGCCCGGCAGGAACAGGCCGGTGACGACGCGCGACGGGTCGTGTCTCAGTTCCGCGCCGGCATCCCGGACCTCGACGCTCACGCGACCCCGAGCGCGCGGGCGTGCTGCAACGTGCTCAGCGCCGCCAAGGTGGACTCGGCGCCGCGGTTCTCGTTGCGGCCGCCCGGCTCGAGCCCGTCGTACCCGGCACCGGACACGGGGTCGTACATCGCGACGCCCGAGTCGTTGTCGCCGCAGAACCACCGCCACGCCGCCGCGACCCCGTCCCGCCAGACCGGATCGAGCGTCGTGGCGAAGGCGCGGACGCAGGCATCCGCGAGGGCGGCGGCCTCGATCGCCTGCTGGTCCCAGAGCGGGCCGTGGTCCGCCGGACCGCGTCCGGCCGAGCCGGTGAGGGACAGCCCCGCGGCGCCGGTCTCGAGCCGCAGCAGGAAGGCGAGCAGCTGAAGTCCCCGCTCCACGAGGTCGGCGCGACCGAGGGCGGTCCCGCCGGCGATGAGCGCCTCGCACAGCGTCGCGTTCGCGTAGCGCAGCCGGGCCTCGGGCCAGTCCCACCGAGCGGATGCCGTGGTCGGGACGACCTCGAGCGCCGCCTTGAGCAGCGCGCGGGCCCCGTCGGCGTCGGGACGGCGGGCGAGCAGGTCGGCGGCGCCGAGCACGGCGAACGACGAGGCGCGGACATCCGGCGACCGCTGCTGCGCGGCGCGGAGGAACGCGTAGGTCGCGCGGGTGCGGTGGAACGGCAGGGTCGCGTGGGCGGCCGCGAAGCCGAGGGCGCCCGCGGCGCGGCCCCACCAGTCCCCCACCGCGGGGACGTCGGTCCAGCGGCCGTCGGCGTCCCGGCGGTTGTGCACGCGACCGTCGGGGGCGACCGCCGCTTCGAGGAAGCCGAGGTAGACCTCGGTGAGCGCGGCGAGCTCCGGGGTCTGCCCGGGTTCGCGCACGACGACGGTCAGGGCGCGGGCGACGTCGTCGACGCAATAGCCGTGCTCGACGCGCGGAACGTCCTGCAGGGCGTGCTCGAAGACGCCGACGCCGGTCGAGAGCCGGGCGAGGTGGCGGTAGGACGGCGCCAGGACCGGCGCGAGCACGTTCACGCGGCGGCCGTCCGCAGCAGCGCGGCGCCGAGCCGCCGGTAACTCGCGCCGACCTCCGCCCAGCCCGCCTCGCGGGTCTCGTCGATGCCGACGGCGGTCATCCCGGCGGCGAGACCGCTCGCGCCGAGCACCGCGGTGAGCGCTGCCGCGATCTGCCGCGGATTCTCGTGATCGACGAGGATGCCGGCGCCGCTGCCGAGCAGCTCGATCGCGTGCGGGAACCTGGTGGCGATGACGGGCTTGCCCGCGGCGATCGCCTCGATCAGCACCCCGGAGGTCGTCTGCTCCCGTGAGTCGTAGGGCAGCAGCACGACATCGGCCTGCGCCACGAGGTCCGCCAGCTCGGTGAGATCGCGGTAGCGCCCGTCGAGCTCGACGTCGTCCTCGAGATGCAGCTCGCGGACGAGATCGTGCAGCGAGTCGCGGTAGGCCTCACCGTGGTCGGCGAGCACCTTGGGATGGGTCTGCCCGGCGACGAGGTAGCGCGGGCGCGGGTGCGGGGCGTTGCGCTCGGCGAGGGCGCGGATCCCCCATTCGATGCCCTTGCCGGGTCCGATGAGGCCCCAGGTCAGCACCGTGGGCCGTGCGCCGGGAATCGCGGCTCGGGGGGTCGCCCACGGCGTCACTCCGTGAGGGATGACCTCCACCTTCGACGCGTCGACCGCGTAGCGGCGGATCAGCAGCTCCTCGCCCGCATGGGTCATCACGACGACCGCGGAGGCGAGACCCGCGATGCGCTCAAGCAGCCAGCGCTGGTGGGCGGTCGGAGACTCGCGCACGGTGTGCAGCACGACGATGCAGGGGGCGGAGATCCGCGCCATCACGTCGAGGATCTCGTCGCCGTCGGGTCCCCCGTAGATGCCGTACTCGTGCTGGATGACGACGACGTCGGAGCGGCCGAGCGCGGCGGCGGCCGCGACCCGGCTGGTGAGGCTGCCCGGACGGAGGTCGCCGGCCATCCGGGTCCGCGGGCCGGGTGTCGCGAGTCCGGCGGGGACGAGGTCGTCGACCCGGACGACGCGGGACTCGTCGTCGAGCGGCCCGGGCACGGCCGAGGCGAGGGCCTCGGTGAAGGTGGCGAGTCCGCAGCGGGTCGGCGGGTAGGTGCTGAGAAAGGCGAAACTGGTCATGCGGCGTGACGTCCGATCCTGATCCGTCACCCGGACTGCGGATGGCGGCCGTTCCCGAGACGTCTGCCGGACGGCACCTCCCGCGGGATCCCGCCGTCGCGATCCGGTGGCCGCCGGGATGCTGCACGCCGAGGGCCTTGAGCTCACCTTACGCGCCCTGCCTGCGAGACCGCCCGGGCGCAAGACCTCGGCACCGGGGCTCCGGCGGTGCGATGATGCAGGGTGCGACGCGACGTGATGGTGGATCTCGACCTCGAGTCCGATGGTGACGCCCGGCTCGTCCTGGCGGTGGGCGTGGCTGCGGGCTACGACGTCGAGGAGCGCTTCGAGGCGTCGCAGTCCGGCCTCGCCGTGCCGGTGACGGTGCTCGACGACAGCCACGGCGGACGCCTGCACGTGCTCGAAGTGGGCGCGGGCCCGGTGCACATCGAGTACACGGCCGCCGTGGACGGGTTCGCCGCCACCGCCGCGGTCGACCCGATCGACGAGATCCGCTACCTGCGACCGAGCCGGTACTGCGAGTCCGACACCCTGCGCCCGATCGCGGTCGCCGAGTTCTCGGGACTGCGCGGCGCCGAGCTCCTCGCGGCGGTGTCGAGCTGGGTCGGCACGCGGATCGCGTACGTGACCGGCTCGAGCCTGCCGACCGACGGGGCGGTGCGCACCCTGCTCTCCCGCCGCGGGGTGTGCCGGGACTTCGCGCACCTCGTCGTCGCGTTCCTCCGCGCGCTCGACGTGCCGGCCCGCGTCGTCGGGGTCTACGCCCCCGGCCTCTCCCCGATGGATTTCCACGCCGTCGCCGAAGCCGCGATCGACGGGGTGTGGCACGTCGTCGACGCGACCACCCTCGCGCCGCGGCAGAGTCTCGTGCGGATCGCGACCGGCCGGGATGCCGCGGACATCGCATTCCTGTCGGCGCGCGGCGATCGTCCCGTGCGGATCGCCGACCTGCAGGTGCGCGCCGTGGTCGACGAGCTGCCGCGCGACGACGCCCTCGCCCTGGTCGAGCTGCACTGACTCGTCATCGCGCCGAACCTGGGAGCCCGCACATCTCGCGGGCCTACGGTCGGGGGATGATCCTCCCGCCGCTCACGACCCGCCGGCTGCAGTCGGCGATCGAGGCGAAGCGCCGGGCGGATGCCGACCTTCGCTGGCGGCAGTCGTTCCGACCCGCGCGTCCGTCGATCTCGCGCCGCGACATCCCCGTCGCCCGCTCGTCGCGCGGCTGACCTCATGGGGCGGCTGCGGGAACTCCTCGACGAGCTGCACGCCCGCCAAGACGCCGAGCGCCTCGCCGATGACACCCGCGCCGAAGGCGACTGGGACGGCGAGGGCGGAGCGCCCGCGGTGCCTCAGCGGGTGCTCGACGACTCCGCGTCGAGATCCGCGCCGTCGACCTCGTCGGGGACGACCGACTCCTTCTGATCGGCGTAGACGGC
>CAZPJC010000043.1:0-8989 GCA_964586645.1 uncultured Schumannella sp. | reverse complement strand
CTGATCGGCGTAGACGGCCGAGAGCGTGCGGTACGACTTCGTCAGGAACGCGAGCAGGGCGATGACGATCATCGCGAGCCCGGCGATGAGGAACACGAACGCGATGCCGCGCGCGTCGCCTTCGCCGAGCAGCCACGCCCACGTGCGCTCCCCCGGTCCGCTCATGTACGGGATGATCACGAACTCGGCGATCGGGGCGATCAGGAACGCCGTGATGGGCGCCGCCGCCGCCTCGAACGCCGACGCGAACCCGAACACGCGGCCCTGCGTGCGGAACGGCACGACCTTTTGGATGACGGTCTGCTCCGAGGCCTCGACCGCGGGGATGATGGTCATGTACAGCCAGATGCCGGCGGCGTAGAGCAACCAGGACTCGCGGATCGTGAACAGCGCCCCGAGCGCACCCATCACGATGACGAGGAGGAGCATCGTGCGGATCGGGTTCTTGCCGAGACCGAACTTGGCGATGAACAGGCCGCCGATGATGAAGCCGGTCGAGGCGACCGCGAATACGACGCCCCACCACTCGACGGCGAACAGCTCGAGACCGTACGGATCCATGAGCGCCATGTAGACGCCGCCGATGAGGTTGTTGAACGTCGAGAAGAGGATGAGCGCGAACAGCCCGGGCACGAGCTTGATCGCGCCCCATGCGCCGCGCACGTCGATGATCGGCTGGCCCTCGGCGACGTGCGGCTTGTCTTCGGGGATGCGCAGGAAGAGCAGGTGCGCGAAGGCGAGCGCCGTGGCGCCGATCGCGATGAACAGGGTCGGGCCCATGCCGAGGATGCCGATCGACAGCCCCGAGAACACGCTCGTCACCATGAACGCGAGACCCTGCACCGTGCCGACGAGCCCGTTGGCGTTCGCGTGCCGCTCCTCGGGGATCAGCAGGGTGACGGTGGTCGACAGCGCGATGTTGCGCATGTTCTCGATCACGCCGCCGAACAGGATGATGCCGGCGAACAGCCAGAACCACGGCCCGCCCAGGTCGAGCAACGCGCTTTCCGGCTGCAACAGGTAGATCACGCCGGCGATCGAGAACGCCGCGAGCGTCGTGCCGCTCGCGAACATCATCGCCTGGTGCTTGCGGTGCCGGTCGACGATCGACCCGAACACCATGCCGAAGATCGCGACGAGCAGCATGTAGGCGCCGCCGATGATGCCGGTGGCGAGAACGGAGCGCGTCTCGAGGTAGACCCAGAAGGTCAGGGCGAACCAGAGGTAGCTCGTCGTGACGTTCGCGACCGCGGTGTTGACGAGCACACCCGCGAAGGTGCGCATCCCGTTCGGCGGCGGAACGTGCGTGGCGGGGGTCGTACTCGGCTCCGTCATGCGACGAGCCTACGGGCGACCCCCGACCATGCCCATCCGGGATTAGTGGTCGCCGTCGGCGAATCCACCCGAGGGCGCGTCGACGGCGTCCTCGGAGTGCCCCCAGAGCGGCTTGACCGAGTCGAAGGGGAATTCCGCGGGCGTGATCCGGTCGGGAGAGCCGTCTTCGCCGAGGTCGGCGACGTGGCCGAGCGGGTAGACGTTCCATCCCGCGCGCCCCGCGACGTCGGGACTGCCCACGAGCATCGACCCGTCCGGGCCGTAGAGCCACGGGTCCGGCTTGGTGCCGAACAGATCGAGGGGGTTGCCGTTCGCGTCGAAGAGCTGGACCTGGTCGATCGGGTTGCCCGCCGCGTCGTAGGCGAAGACGTTGTCGACCGGGACGCCGTCGAGGAGGAGTCCGTCCTGCGGATACCAGGCGGACTGGTCGAGCTCGTCGACCCGCTCGACGGTCGCGTTCCACCCGGAGAGCGCGGTCGCGGCGATGAACGGGGCCGAGATCGCGAGGAACACGTTCACCACCGCGAGCGCGCCGCGCATCCAGCCCGTCGGCAGCCAGCGCTCGCGTCCGAACTGCACGCTCACGACGACCGCGGCCAGCGTGACGAGCCACCCGATCGCGCTGCGCGGCAGGCTCCAGCCCTGCCCGAACGCCGAGAGCACGAGCGTGCCGACGATCACGCCCCGGAACACCCACCACACCGGCCGGAGCGCCACGAGGAAGGCGACGATCGCCGTCAGTCCGGGGCGGCGCGCGAGGAACGACGCCCACCGCTCCCGCCAGTCGGCGAGTTCGGCGCGGAACTCCGCCAGGGCGCTCTGCGCTCCCCGCCCGCCGACGTGCGCCCACGCCGAGCGCGGCGGATGGCCGGCTGCCGCGCGCAGCTCGGCGGCGTAGACGGCCGGGTCGCCGAGTCCTTCGGACGGGGTGTCCTCGAGCCGCTCGGCGAGATCCGCCTCGAGCCCGTCGGTGAGGTCGTCGATCTCGTCGGGGGCGAGGTCGGAGAGTTCGGCGCGGACGGCCGTAGCGAACGCGGCGATGTCGGGGGTGAGGGTCGTGGTCATGAGTTCTCTCCGATCGTGCGGACCGCGCGAGGGCGGCGGGCGGTGCTGAGCAGGTCGCCCATCGTGCGGGCGAAGGCCGACCAGCTATCGCGCTGCTCGGCGAGCATCGCGCGTCCCTGGTCGTTGATCCCGTAGTACTTGCGGTGCGGGCCGCCGTCCGACGGCACCACGTAGCTCGTCAGCGCTCCCGCGCCGTAGAGCCGGCGGAGCGTGCCGTAGACCGACGCGTCGCCGATCTCGTCGAGCCCGGCGGCGCGGAGCCGGCGCACGATGTCGTAGCCGTAGCCGTCCTCGTGCTGCACGGCGGCGAGCACCGCGACGTCCAGCACGCCCTTGAGCAGTTGCGTCGTGTCCATGCCGTGCACAGTACTACGTATTGCGCGGTAGTGTGCGGAACGCGGGACGTGTCGCGAGACGTGTCGACACCGCAGCACCGCCGACAACAGGCGCGACGAGCGGTCCGGCGCTCGGAGAGGATGTGAGGGTGGATCTGAGGGGACTCGAACCCCTGACCCCCTGCATGCCATGCAGGTGCGCTACCAGCTGCGCCACAGACCCGTAGCCCCGAGGGGCAACCGCATCAGCTTACAACACCGGGAGCGCGACGCGAATCGGCGGATGATGGGGCCATGAGCACGGAGCCGAGCACGAGCGAGCCGATCACCGTCGCGATCACGCGGCACGTCGATCCGGGGCGGGCGAAGGAGGTCGCCGCGTGGGCACGCGCCGGCGAGGAGCTGCTGCGGGCGAGCCCGGGGTTCCTCGGCAACGGCTGGATCCGCCCCGATCCGAAGAGCGACGAGTGGCACATGCTGTTCCGGTTCGCGGATGCCGACAGCCTCGCGATCTGGGAGCGCTCGCCCGAACGGGCGTGGTGGATATCGACCGCGGAGGGCCTCGTCGAGGACGGCCGGTTCGAACGCCGCACCGGGATCGAAGGCTGGTTCGACGAGCCGGCGTCGAGCGTCGAGGTCATCCGCTCTCCCCCGCCGTCGCCGCCGCGCTGGAAGCAGATGATCGCGATCTTCCTGGTGTTCTACCCGCTGAGCCTCGGCGCGAATCTGCTGCTCGGCTGGCTCATCCCGGACTGGCCGGTGTGGCTGCGGGTGCTCGTGCTCGTGCTGCTGGTGAGCCCGATCATGACGTATTTCGCGCTGCCGTTCGTGACCCGGGCGCTGCGCCCGTGGCTGCTGCGCGGGCTCAGGTAGTCGGCGCGGGGAGGTCGAGCGGCAGGACGGGGCAGTCCTTCCACAGGCGCTCGAGCGAGTAGTACATGCGGTCCTCCTCGTGGAAGACGTGCACGACGAGGTCGCCGAAGTCGAGCAGCACCCAGCGTCCCTCGGAACGGCCTTCGCGGCGCAGCGGCTTGGCGCCGGACTCGATGAGCTTGTCCTCGATCTCGTTCGCGATCGAGATGACGTTGCGCTCGTTGCGTCCCGTCACGAGGAGGAAGACGTCGGTGAGCGGGAGGGGTCCCGAGACGTCGAGGGCGACGAGATCCTCGCCCTGCTTGGAGTCGGCGGCGAGAGCTGCGACGCGCAGCAGTTCGCGGGCACGTTCAGAGGCGGCCACGGTGTCCTTCGGTGTTCAGAATCAGATGACTTCCGTGGCGAGGGCGACGATCAGGAGCGTCACCACGACGACGACCATGGCGGATGCCGAGACGATGAGGGCGGTCAGAGCGCGACCGGTCTTCTTGGGCGGGGCGGTGGCGATCACGCCGCGCGTCGAGGTGTGGCTCGAGACGGCGCGGATCGCCCGGATCGGCACCGAGTCGGTGTTCACCATCTGGTGATCGCCCGGGTCGAGCAGGTGGTCGATGTCGGACTCGTCGATCGAGTGGTGCGCGCCGGTCGCGGCGAGCGCGCTCGGCAGGCTGATCGAGCCGGTCAGCATCACCTCGCCCGTCGTCATGTCGTGACCCGGGATCGACGGCAGCACGAGAGCGCTCGTGGTGATCGCCCCGGACCCGACGGTGCGCGAGATCGTCGACTCGGTGACCTGTTCGGCGTCGTCGAGATCGGACTGCGTGGTCCAGTGCCCGATCGGGCGCTCCCCCGTGGTCGGGGTCATGACGGGTGCGGCCGGCTCGACGGGTGCCGGCTGGAACTGCGCCGGCGGGAACTGCGCGGGCGCCATCGGTGCGGGCTCGGCCGGAAGCGCGACCGAATCCGACGACGGCGCGGCCGTCTGCGACGCGGGCGCGGCCGGGGCGCCGGGGTCGGCCGGCGGGGTGAACAGCGCGTCGAACGCGCCGAGGCCGTCCTCGGGCGCGACGTCGGACTGCGGAGCGGCGCGCCGACCCGCGCGGCGCGACGGCGCCGCACCGGAGCGGCCGGCGAGGGCGTCGAACTCGGCCATCGCCGAGTCGAGCTGGGTCGACGGCGCCGGGACAGGTGCCGACGACTGCGGAGCCTGCTGGACGGGCTGCGGCTGCGCGACGGGCTGCGGCGCCACCGGCGGCGGCGCGACCGGAGGAGCGTACGCCGAGGGCGGCTGCGGTGCCTGAACCTGCTGCGGGGCGATGACCGGAGTCGTCTCCGGCGCGACGGCGATTCCGGCGGCATCCCGGATGGCGCGGAGTTCGCGACGGCTGAGAGTCTGCTCGGTCGGCTCGCTCGCGAGCGACGCGGCGAGGGACCCCGACGACGGCGGGACGACCGAGGCCCGCGCCTGAGTGTGGTGGTCGAGCACGCCGCTGTCGCGGTCGTACTCGGGCGCCCACGCCGGAGGAGCGGTGCGCGCCTCGGGGCTGTAGTCACGCGGACGGAACGACTGCGGGGTCGACGTCTCGGGGGCCGCCGGCTGAGGTGCCGGCTCCGAGGCACGACGCCCGTGCGCCGGAGCGCCGTCGTATCCGGGCAGCGGCGGACGGTTCTGCGTGACGTAGCTGAGGGGCTCACCGGCGCCCGCGGCGGTGCGCGGCACCTGCGGCGGAGCGAACGGCGACGACGGCTGCGCCTCGGGGCGCTCACCCTGCCGGGACGCGCGTCGCGACTGCAACGGCGGATCCTGGTATGTCGTCATGCGCTCTAGCTCCAATGATCCGGACTCGGATGATCCGGACTCCGATACAGGTGGTGCTTGGAGATGTACTGCACGACACCATCGGGGACCAAGTACCACACCGGGAACCCCCGGCCGACTCGCTGCCGGCAATCAGTGGAGGAGATCGACAGAGCGGGTACCTCAAGTGAGCTTACGCGCTGCACCGGCAATCCGCGAATACTCAGCCGATGCCCAGGCCGCGAGACCGCGACGAAATGGGCCAGCTCCCACAGCTCGTCGATGTCTTTCCAGTCGAGGATCTGCGCCACCGCGTCGGCCCCCGAGATGAAGAACAGCTCGGCATCCGGGCGTTCCCTGCGCACGTCGCGCAGGGTGTCGATCGTGTAGGTGGGACCGCCGCGCTCGATGTCGACCCGGCTGACCGAGAAGCGCGGATTGGATGCCGTGGCGATGACGGTCATCTCGTAGCGGCGCTCGGCGGTCGAGACCGCCTCTTTCATCCACGGCTGGCCGGTCGGGACGAACACCACCTCGTCGAGGTCGAAACTCTGCTGCACCTCGCTGGCGGCCACGAGGTGGCCGTGGTGGATGGGGTCGAAGGTGCCACCCATCACGCCGATCCGAGGCCGGCGGGGTGCTTCTTCGCTCACCCCTGGAGCCTAGTGGTGGGCGTCCTGGTGGCTTCCGGCGTCGGCCGAGGTCTTGTCGTTGTGACGGTGGTAGACGTCGCGGTAGCTCCAGGTCACGAGGGCGAGGATCAGGAAGATCGCCGCGGCGATGACGGGGAACGCCCAGGTCGGGAGGATCAGCTCGGCGAGCTCCTCGTGAGCCTCGACGGGGAGCAGCGGAAGCAGCGACATGTGCACCACTTTAGCCGCGCAGCGCCGCTATCCCCGCACCTGGCCCGAACCGCGCACGAGCCACTTGGTGCTCGTCAGCTCGGGCAGGCCCATCGGACCGCGCGCGTGCAGCTTCTGGGTCGAGATGCCGACCTCCGCGCCGAACCCGAACTCGCCGCCGTCCGTGAACCGGGTGCTGGCGTTGACCATGACGACGGCCGAGTCGACCTCGGCGAGGAACCGCTCCGCCCGGGCGAGGTCGTTGGTGATGATCGACTCGGTGTGGTGCGTCGAGAACTCGCGGATGTGGGCGAGCGCGGCATCCAGGTCGTCGACGACCCGCACGTTGAGGTCGAGGCTCATGTGCTCGGTCGCCCAGTCCTCGTCGGTCGCGGGAACGGCATCCGCGAAGATCGCGCGGGTGGCGTCGTCGGCGTGCAGCGTCACGCCCTTCGCCCGCAACGCGGCGAGCACGGGCGGCAGCAGCCGGGCGGCGGAGCGGGTGTCGACGAGCAGCGTCTCGAGGGCGTTGCAGACGCTCGGCCGCTGCACCTTCGCGTTGACCGCGATGTCGACGGCCATCGTCTCGTCGGCGCTCTCATCTAGGAACAGGTGCACGACGCCGGCTCCGGTCTCGATGACCGGCACCTTCGACTCCGAGACGACCGTGTCGATCAGCTGGGCCGAGCCGCGCGGTATGAGCACGTCGACGTAGCCGCGGGCCTGCATCAGCTCCTTCGCGCCGTCGCGACCGAACTCGTCGATCGTCTGCACCGCGTCGCCCGGCAGCCCGACGCTCGCCAGCGCCTCCTGCAGCAGCTCGACGAGCACGCGGTTGGTGTTCTCGGCGGCGGATCCGCCGCGCAGCACGACGGCGTTGCCGCTCTTCAGCGCGAGCGCGGCGATGTCGATCGTCACGTTCGGGCGCGCCTCGTAGATCGCCCCGACGACGCCGAACGGCACCCGCACCTGGCTGAGCAGCACGCCGTTCGGCAGAGTGGAGCCGCGCAGCACCTGGCCGACCGGATCGGGCAGCGCGATGACATCCCGCACCGCCGCCGCGAGCCCGGCCAGACGGGCCTCGTCGAGCTTGAGTCGGTCCTGGAGCCCCGCCGAGAGCCCGTTCTCGCGGCCGTTCGCGAGGTCGAGCTCGTTGGCCGGCAGGATGCGCCCGGCCCCCGACTCGACGGCCGCCGCGATCGCCTCGAGGCCGGCATCCTTCAGCCCGGATGCCGTGGTCGCCAGGGCGCGCGAGGCGACGCGGGCGCGCTCCAGCTTCGAGGTGAGCGAGGCGGCGACCAGGGTGTCCGACATGCGCGAGAGTCTACCGGCGGCCGGGTCGGCGGGCCGGGGTCAATCTTCGTGCGCCACCTGCCACTCCATATCGACGAGGTGGAACTCGTACTCGTAACAGCGGTTCGCGGCGCCTGACTGACCGGCCGCCGCCTCGATCGAGTACCCGATGATCTCGGTGCTCGTATCGCTGCCGTAGAACTCGAAACCCAGGGCGGTCACACAGGTGCGGTATCTCTCGAAAGCGGCGACATACTCCTCGCGGGAGACGACGCCGTCGCTGAGGGCTTCCGTCTGGGCATCCGAGGGTTCGGCGTCCGCCGGCTGATAGACCCAGGCCGCCCACACGGCGTATTGTCCCGAGTCGACGGCGACCGACAGCTCCAGGGGCGGCTCGTCGAACAGCACCACACCTCCCCCGCCGCCCAGATCGCGACCCGGCCCCGGAGTGCACTCGGTACCGATCGTGAACTCCCCGTCGAGACTCACCCGGTAGGAGCCGAGATCGAGACAGTAGATCGCGATCGCGAGCCCGTTGGCGCCGGCGGGCGCCGGGGCCAGGTCGGTGGTCGCCGCCTCGCGTCCGGTCAGGATCACCGGGGTACTCAGGATGCGGGCGTCGTCTTCGAGAATCGGCGGGCCCCCCATATCGAAGACCTCGGGACCGGCGGGTTCCCGGGCGACCGTGGCGAGCGTACCGCCGGTCAAAGCCCCGGCGATCGCGAAGGCACCGACAGCCACGACAGCAACTCGCCAACGCGATCGGGAAGGTGAGGGGCCGGCATCGACGGTCGCGACGAGGAGTCGACGCAGCGCCGCGTCGCGCGGGGACGGATCAGTGCTCATCGGAGACTCCTTCGGTCGCGGTAAATCGGCGTCGAGCCCGGGACAGCCGCGACTTGACGGTCCCCGGCGCGACACCGAGGGCATTCGCGGCGTCGCGCTCGGTGTATCCCTCCAGCACGCAGAGCGTCAGCACCTGCCGGTCGGCGACCGACAGCCGAGCGAGACGGGCCTCGACGTCGTGCCTCTCGACGAGGTCAGCGGGGTCGGGGGAATGATCGGCGGCCGGTAAGCGGTCGATCAGCGCCGCGTACCGTCCGGCGCTGCGCCGGAGGTTGCGCGCGACGTTCGTCGCGGTGACCAGCAACCAGGGCAGAACGGAACCCTCGACGATCCGCACTCGGGAGCGCTGACGCCAGGCTTCGAGGAAGGTGATGGCGACGAGGTCGTCGACGTCGCTCGGTTGTGGCGCAAGCCGGAGACCGTGCCGCCGTACCCGATCGCGGTGCCGGTCGAAGACCCGGCCGAATGCTTCTCCGTCGCCCTCGATCGCGCGCGCCCAGTCGGCGGCATCCGTCTCGTCGTCGGTTCCCTGTCCCACGCTCTGTAATGTCCGGCAGACGCCGATCGGTTCCCGCGCGGGTCAGTCGGGCAGCGCCGCCAGG
>CAZPJC010000042.1:0-16049 GCA_964586645.1 uncultured Schumannella sp. | reverse complement strand
AGCGTCCGACTGAAAATCGGAAGGTCACCGGATCGACGCCGGTCGGAGCCACCACGGAAACCCCCGCAGTTCGACGAACTGACGGGGGTTTCGCCATTCGAGGGGCCGCAACATCGAGAGGCCGGCATGAAGATCGGGATGCTCGCCCCCGTCGCCTGGCGCACCCCGCCCGAGCACTACGGTCCGTGGGAACGCGTCGCCGGGCTGCTCACCGAAGGGCTCGTGTCCGCCGGCCACGACGTCACCCTCTTCGCGACGGGCGACTCCGTCACGACCGCGACCCTGGATGCCGTCGTGCCGCACGGCTATGCGGAGGACCCCGCGCTCGACGGGCGCGTGCAGGAGGCGCTGCACATCGCCCATGCGCTCGAGCGGTCCGGCGAGTTCGACCTCGTCCACAGCCACCTCGACTGGCTGCCGCTCGCCTTCGCCGCCGCCTGGCGCGCCCCGCTCGTCACGACCGTGCACGGCTTCTCGGGACCGGCGATCCTGCCGGCGTACCGGGCGGGGCTCGCGGTGCCGGGGGCGGCGCATCTCGTCGCGATCTCCGACGCCGACCGGCATCCCGCCCTCGACTACACCGCGACCGTGCATCACGGGATCGACCTGAGCGAGTTCACCGCGACGACCGACCCGGGCGAGGCCCTGATGATCCTCGGCCGCATCCATCCCGACAAGGGCACCGCCGACGCGATCGCGATCGCGCACGCCACCGGGCGTCCGCTCCTGATCGCCGGGATCATCCACGATCAGCGGTACTTCGACGAGCAGGTCGCGCCGCACGTCGACGGCGACCGGGTGCGCTACCTCGGCTCGATCGGCGCCGACGCCCGCAACCGCGCCCTCGGGTCGGTCGCCGCCCTGCTGCACCCCATCCACTTCGACGAGCCGTTCGGACTCTCGGTCGTCGAGGCGATGGCCTGCGGAACCCCGGTGATCGCCTACCGCCGCGGGTCGATGGCGGAGGTGATCGACGACGGAATCACCGGGTTCGCGGTCGCCGGACTCGCCGAGGCGATCGCCGCCGTCCCGGACGCCGTGGCACTCGACCGTGGTGCGGTGCGGGGCACGGCGGCGCGCCGCTTCGGCGTCGCCCGCATGGTGGACGAGTACGTCGCGGTCTACCGGCGCGTCCTGCGCGGGTAGGGATCGCGAGTCAGGGCGAGTCGGGAACCGCGGAGCCGACCGCTTCGAGGAGTTCGGGGGCGGTGAACGGCTTCGCGAGGAAGGCGTCCGCGCCCGCCTCGCGGGCGAGCGCGACATCCGACTCCTGCGTGCGCGCCGTCAGCATCAGCACGCGCGGGCGGCTCGGGTCGACCGTGCGGATCCGTGCGAGCACGTCGATGCCGGTGAGGCCCGGCATCATCCAGTCGAGCACGACGAGGTCGGGGACCTCGGCTTCGATCAGCGCGAGTCCGCTCGTGCCGTCCGGCGCCTCCGAGACTTCGTGGCCCGCGCGTTCGAGTCGCCGCGCCACGAGGAAACGGATGTCGTCGTCGTCGTCGATCACGAGCACGCGCATCGCGGACCCCCTGTTCTGGCGGCGTGCGCACACGCCTTCACCCCCCGAAGCTAGTACAACACCGCCGAAGGGGGTCTGGCGTGTTCGAAGACAGCTTCGTGGTCGCCGTGCGCCGCGCGGCGCCGCGACGGCACCTGCTCCTCCTCGGAACTCTCCTCGCGATCGTCTTCGTTCTCAGCCTGACCTCGGTCCAGATGCGCCTCCCGGGCGCCGCCACCGCCCCGTGGTGGCCGTCCGCGGGTTTCGCCGTCATCGCCGTGCTGTCGGCACGCGCTCGCGGGTTCGCCGTCGCCGGACTCATCCTCGTCGTCACCACGGCGGCGAACCTCGTGGTCGGGACGACGTGGTGGGTGGCTCTGGGGTTCGGGCTGGCCAACGCCGTGGAGGCCTGGACCGTCGCAGCGGTGATGCGGTTCCGGCGCACGGGGAGCCGCCCGTTCGGCACCGGCGACATCGTGCCGTTCCTGCTCGCCGCCCTGGCCGGAGCCCTCGCCATCGGGGTGATCGCCGGTGCCTTCGTGCAGCTCTCGGGCGGCTCGTTCCTCGAGTCCGCCCCCCACGTCGCCGCGTCCCACCTGAGCGCCGTCCTCCTCATCGCGGCTCTCGGCGTGCTGCCGCGACGCGCCTTCCTCGTCGATCGTCCGCTCGTGCTCGTCGTGCAGGTCGTCGCCCTGGCGGGCACCGTCGCGCTGGCGTTCGGCCCCGGGCAGGCCTACCCCCTCGCCTTCCTCCCGCTCCCCGCCTTGGCCTGGGCGGCGTTCCGATTCGGGTCCGGCATCGTTCTCATCGAAATCGCCCTCACCGCGGGCGCGATGCTGGCTCTGTCGTTCCTGGGCGGCGGAGCCTTCGCGCGGGCGGCGGTCGACGACCCCGCGGTGATGGTCGGTCTCGTCCAGCTGTACGTCGCGAGTGCGATCGTGTCGATGCTCCCGCTCGCGGTCGTCCAGGATGCGCGATCACTGCTCTTCGTGCGGCTCAGCGCGCGCGAGCAACTCCTGCGCGGCGTCATCGTCAACGCCCACGCCGGATTCGTCGTGGTCCGGCGGGAGGACCGCGTGTCCCGAATCGTCGAATCGAATCCGACCGGGATGCGGCTGCTGGCCCCGTGGATCCGGGAGACGCCCGACGGCTCGACGCTCGACCATGCCGAGCTGAGCGCGATCACGCCCGGGCCCGAGGGCTCCTGGACCGGCGAACGCGCCTTCGCCGACGGTGTCCTCGTCGAGCTGGTGGTCACCCCGGTGGCGGGCCAGCGGAACATGCTCCTCATCCAGGCGATCGACGCCACCGAGCAGCGTGCGGCGTCCCGGGCCGTCGCGGAGGCCCTCGATCACGAGCGCCTGGCACTCGAGCGTCTCCGCGATCTCGCGAGGCAGAAGGACCAGTTCGTGTCGTCGGTGAGCCACGAGTTGCGCACGCCGGTCACCAGCATCCTGGGCTACGCCGAAGAGCTCGGCGAGAGCCCCCTCGACGCCGGGGATCGGCGCAGCGTCGAGGTCATCCTGCGCAACGCGCGGCGCCTCGCCGAACTCGTCGACGATCTGCTGAGCCTGTCGCAGATGGGGGTGGCCGCGCCGTACACCGCCGAGCCGGTCGTGCTGGCGCGGACGTTCGCCGACTGCGACGAGGAGCTCGCCCCGCTCGCCCGTGCCGCGGGCGTCACCGTCACGGTCGACGCCCCGACCGACCTCGCGGTCATGGGCGAGGCGTCCTGGATCGACCGGGTGCTCACCAATCTGCTGACGAATGCGATCAAGTTCACGCCCGACGGCGGGCGGGTCACGGTGACGGCCGAGGCGACGCCGGCCGGCACGGTGCGCATCTCCGTCGCCGACTCGGGCCGCGGCATCCCGCCCGGGGAGCTCGAGAAGGTGTTCGAGAGGTTCTACCGCATCTCCGACACCGAGCGCGGATTCGTGCCCGGCACGGGGCTGGGCCTGCCGATCGTGCGCGACCTGGTCACCCGCATGGGCGGCAGCGTGGTTCTGCAGTCGGACGGACGGCACGGCACGCGGGCCGTCGTCGAACTCCCGGCGGCGCGGGCGGCCGTCGAACTGCCGCACCTCACGACGTGAGGGTGTTGACCGCCCGGGCGATGACGAGGGCGAGCAGCACGAACCCGGTGAGCGACTCGTACGCCATGAGCGCCTTCGCGCGCCGGGTGAGCGGCATGACGTCGGTGGGGCTGAACGCCATCATCGCGCTCAGCGAGAAGTAGACGTAGTCGAAGAACTCCGGGCGCCAGCGCGGGTCGAGGCCCGGCGACCCGTCCTCCTGCGGGAAGCGGAAGTCCATCGGGGCGTCGTCGCGCACGCCCTCGAAGCGTCGCGCGTACGGGCCCCCGCGATCGATCTCCCAGAAGACGACGGCGAAGGCGATGACGTTCGTGACCCAGACGCCGGCCGCGACGTAGATGATCTGCAGCCCGACGCCCCGGCCGTTCAGCAGGGCGTCGAGGATCTGCACGATGTACACCTGGTTGACCAGCAGCAGGGCCACCGCGATGCCGACGGCGAGTCCGCGCGACCAGCTGGTCTCGTATCCGATCCGCCGCGGGTTGATCACCACGAGCGGGATGTAGGCGGCGAGCGCCGCGACCGGGAACACCCACGACGGCAGCCAGGGCGCGAGGGGCGGCAGGAACAGGTAGACGCCGAGGGAGAGGATGATCGCCGCGGCGACCGGCCAGCGGTGCTCCGGCTTCGGCGCGGCAGCGGTCATGGAGCGAGTATGGCCCGCCCGGGGGCGCAGCTCACGCCCGCCACGGCAGCACGCGACCCGACGCGAGGTCGGGGCGCACGTTCGGGTCGCGGCGGGCATGGCCGGTGAAGCGATAGAGGGCGACGGGCACGGCACCGGACCACTCGTCGAGCGATTCGAGCACCCACTCCTCGAAGGACGGCGACCCGTCGACGTTGACCGGCCGGCGGAGCCGCTCGGGCGGCCGGGCGGCGAGCAGCGGCATCTCGACCTCCTCGCGCCGTCCCCGCTCCGGTCCCGAGGTGTGGACCAGAGCCGCCGTGAAGTTCGCTCGCGCGCGCATCGTCCTTCGACGGTACGAGCCGGGCGGGGGGCTCGGGCAGAGGGTTGGCAGCGCTCCCTGCGGTGGTGTCGACCTCCCGGTCGGCGCGCGAGCCGCCGGTGACGGGGGTGCGGCCTAGCGTCGTCCCATGGACGTCATCCTCATCCCCGGCTTCTGGCTCGACTCCTCCGCGTGGGACGACATCGTCCCCGCGATCCGCGCCGCCGGCCACGAACCGCGGCCGATCACGCTGCCCGGGCTCGTGCCCGCCGACCCGGAGATCGGTCTGCGCGACCAGATCGACGTCGTCACGGAGCTCGTGGATGCCGCGGCCGGCCCCGTCGTGCTGGTCGGCCATTCGGGCGGAGGGGCGGTCGCGCACGGCGTCGTGGACGCCCGGCCCGACCGCGTCGCGAAGGTGATCTACGTCGACTCGGGCCCGCTCGGCGACGGCAACGTCATCAACGACGGCTTCGGCGCCGACGAGAACGGGATGGTGGCGCTGCCCGACAAGATGGTCTTCGACGACGAGTCGGTGGCCGACATGGACGACACGATCTGGGCCGCGTTCGCCGCCCGGGCGATCCCGATCCCCGAGAAGGTCGCGACCGAGAAGCAGGTGCTCTCCGACCCGCGCCGCTACGACGTGCCGGTCACCGTCATCACCTCGGAGATGTCGGAGGCGACCCTGCGCGAGCTGATCGCCGGCGGGCACCCGTACGTCGCGGAACTCGCCGCCGTGAAGCACTACGAGATCGTCGAACTGCCGACCGGGCATTGGCCGATGTTCACCAAGCCCGCCGAGCTCGCCGCCCTGATCGTCGCCGCGCTGCCCCTCTCGGTGGTCGAGTAGCGCCCGAGGGGCGCGTGTCGAGACCCTCGGTGGTCTACGCCTTGGCGGCGGTCTCGGGCAGGGGCGCCTTCCCCGAGGCGCGGAGCGCGTCGTAGTACGCGCGCGCCTCGTCCTGGCGCTCCTTCTCGGCACCGGTCGCGATCGGCGCCCGCAGGTGCTCGGGCGCGAAGCCGAAGGCATCCACGAGATCGCGCGCGTGCGCGCGCAGGCGCGGCAGCAGCCGGTCGTCGATGTAGTCGGTGATGGCCGTGGCCCGGGCCGTCGACAGCCGGCCGTTGATGAGATACCAGGCGGCGTGCTTCTCGATCAGGGTGAACCCGAAGAGGTCGCGCAGCCAGGTGAGCACCTTGCGGGTGTCGTCGTCCTGGATCCCGTCGAGGGCGTCGGTGAACGCCTCCCATTCGAGCAGCTCGGCGTGCGCGTAGGCCGCCTCGATCAGCTCGTTCTGGTTCGCGTTGAACAGCGCGGCGGCCTCCGTCGCGGAGAGCTGACCGACGCCCTTCAGGCGTCCGGCGATCTCGGCGACCATCGTGTGCACGCGGTCGGTCAGCAACTGGCGCTGCGCGTCGGCGCCGCGGACGAAGCCGATCGACCGGGCGCGCGACCCGAAGTCGGCGATGCTCTGCCCGAGGGCGCGCAGGCCCGAGCGGTTGACGGCGACCTCGCCCACCTGCGCGGCGACGAGTCCGGCGATCGCGGCGGCATCCGCGTTCTTGAAGCCCTTCGCGTAGTCGGCGAGCAGGCGCTTGGCGACGAGCTGGAGCAGCACGTTGTTGTCGCCCTCGAACGTCGCGTAGATGTCGAGGTCCTGCCGGAGCTGGGTGAAGCGGTTCTCGGCGAGGAAGCCGGCCCCGCCGCACGCCTCGCGCGACTCCTGGAGGATGTCGAGCGCCGACCAGGTCGAGAACGACTTGAGCGCGGCCGCGAGGGTCTCGAGCTCCTGGCGGTCGGCATCCGTCGCCTTCTCGCCGCTGAAGACCGAGTGGAACTTCTCGAGCAGCCGCTCGTGCGCGAACGACATCGCGTAGGTCGTCGCGAGCCGGGGGAGCAGCCGGCGCTGGTGGCGCTGGTAGTCCATGAGGACGATCTCTTCGCCATCGCGTCCGTCGGCGAACTGGCGACGCTCCGAGCCGTAGGTGATCGCGATCGTCAGCGCGAGCTTCGACGCGACGACGGCCGCCCCGTCGAGCGAGACGCGGCCCTGCACGAGGGTGCCGATCATCGTGAAGAACCGGCGGCCGGGGCTCGCGATGCTCGAGCGGTAGACGCCGTTCTCGTCGACGTCGCCGTAGCGGTTGAGCAGGTTGGTGCGCGGCACGCGGACGCCGGTGAAGTGCAGCCGGCCGTTGTCGATGCCGTTGAGACCGCCCTTGAGCCCGTCGTCGTCGCCGCCGACGCCCGGCAGGAACTGCTCGCCGTCGCGGATCGGCACGTAGAGGGCGTGCACGCCGTGGTTCGTGCCGCCGACGATGAGCTGGGCGAAGACGACCGCGGCCTGGCCGTGCAGGGCGGCGTTGCCGAGGTAGTCCTTCCACGCCGCGCGGAACGGCGTCTCGATGACGAACTCGTCGGTCTCGGGATCGTAGGTCGCGGTCGTGCCGATGCTCGCGACGTCCGAGCCGTGGCCGGTCTCGGTCATCGCGAAGGCGCCGGGCACCGCGAGGCTCATCGCGCCGGGCAGGAACTGGTCGTGGTGGCGCTCCGTGCCGAGGTGCAGGATGGCGGCGGCGAAGAGCCCCCATTGCACGCCCGACTTGATCTGCAGAGACGGGTCGGCGAGCACGATCTCCTCGAACTGCGCGAGGTTGCCGCCGTGGTCGTCGAACCCGCCGAGCCGCGCCGGGAACGCGCGGAGCACGGCCTTCTCGGCGACGAGCCGCTTCAGCTGGCCCAGGACGCGCACGCGATGGTCGTCCATCGACTGACCGGGGATGCGGTGGAACTCCTCGCGCTTCATCAGCTCGCGCGAGGCGAGGCGCACGTCCTTCCACCGGCCGAGCAACGTCTCGCCCAACGCGGCGACGTCGATGTGCAGGTCGGCCGGAGCCGACTCGGTGCTGCGGTCCACGAGATCCGTCATGGCCTCACGGTACGTCCGGGCCGCGCGCACCGCCGGATTCGTCGTCGAGGGCTACGAAAGCACCCGGAAACGGGTCGGGTGTCGTTGTGGAGAACCCACAACGCAGGATGCCGGGGTTCGGAGCAGTCCTACAGCTCCGAACCCGAGACGGCGAAGGTGTCGCAGGCGCCGACGCCCTGCGTGTACCCGGTGGTGAACCACTTCTGGCGCGACTCGCTCGAGCCGTGCGTCCAGGTCTCCGGGTTCACCTGGCCGCCGCCCATCGTCTCCTGGATGTGGTCGTCGCCGACCGCCGCCGCCGCGTTGAGGGCGTCCGCGATCTCGGCGTCGGTGGGCACCTCGAGGAAGGGCACGCCGTTCTCGTCGGGCACCGTGCTGGCGGCCTTCACCCAGGAGCCCGCGTAGCAGTCGGCCTGCAACTCCAGCCGCACGCCGTCGGACGTCGGGCCCTGATCCTGCAGGTCGAGGCCGTTCATCGTGCCGGTGATGTTCTGGATGTGGTGGCCCCACTCGTGCGCCACGACGTACAGCTGCGCGAGCGGTCCGCCCGTGGCGCCGAACTGGGTGCGCAGGTCGTCGTAGAAGGCGGTGTCGAGGTAGATCTTCTGGTCGGGCGGGCAGTAGAACGGGCCGGTGGCGCTCGTCGCGTTGCCGCATCCGGTGGACACGGAGTCGGTGAAGATCACCATGTCGGCCGGGCTCGTGTAGCCGTCGACCTGCGTCTCCCAGTAGGTGTCGAGCGCGGCCGCAGCGCCGACCATCCGGCACTCGATGTCCTCGTTGGCATCCTCGCCGGTCTGGCACTTGTCGAGTTCGGTGCTCTGGTCGGTCGGTGTGCCGCCGCCCTGGATGACCGGTGCGAGACCCGTGAGATCGACCCCGACGAGCTGCGACACCACGAACAGGGCGATCACGATGAGCCCGCCGCCGCCGGCGCCGAGGGCCGCGTTGCGCCCGCGCTTCGAGACGCGTCCGCCGCCGATGTTCGCGTTGTCGTTGAAGGTCATGGCAGAACGCTACCGGGATGCACCGGACTGCAAGCCCCCTTGCGGAGTCAGGCCGCGGCCTCCTCGGCGGCGGCGACCACCTCGAGCACGCCCGCTCCGTAGGCCTCGAGCTTCTTCTCGCCGACGCCGCTGATCGTGCCGAGCTCCTCGAGCGTGCCGGGCTTCGTCACCGCGATGCCGCGCAGGGTCGCGTCGCCGAACACGATGTACGCCGGAACGCCCTGCTCGCGCGCGACCCCCGCCCGCCACTCCCGCAGCTTCTCGAACAGGCCTCGGGCGGCATCCGGCAGTTCCGTTCCCCCGGTGCGCTTGGCCGCGCGGGCCTTGCGCTCCGGCTCCCGGCGCAGCATGACCGTGCGCGAGCCGTCGAGCACGTCGGCCGCCGTCGGCGAGATGACGAGCGTGCCGTAACCGTCGGCGCTCACCGTCAGCAGCCCCTGGGCGAGCAGCTGCCGCACGACCCCGCGCCACTCCTGCTCGCCGAGCTCGGTGCCGATGCCGAAGGTCTTCAGCTCGTCGTGCCGGTTCGAGCGCACGCGCTCGGTCTCCTTGCCGAGCAGGATGTCGATCAGCTGCCCGGCCCCGAACCGCTGGTTGCGCTCGCGCTGCAGCCGCACGACCGTCGACAGCAGCTTCTGCGCGGGGATCGTGCCGTCGAACGCCTCGGGCGGCGACAGGCACGTGTCGCAGTTGCCGCAGGGGTCGCTCTGCTGCCCGAAGTAGCCGAGCAGCTGCACCCGCCGGCAGGAGACGGTCTCGCACAGCGCGAGCATCGCGTCGAGGTGCTGGCCCATGCGCTGCTTGTGCGCGCGGTCGCCCTCGCCCTCGTCGATCATGCGGCGCTGCTGCACGACGTCCTGCAGCCCGTAGGCGAGCCAGGCGGTCGAGGGCAGCCCGTCGCGACCCGCGCGGCCGGTCTCCTGGTAGTAGCCCTCGACGCTCTTCGGCAGGTCGAGGTGGGCCACGAAACGCACGTCGGGCTTGTCGATGCCCATGCCGAACGCGATCGTCGCGACCATCACGATCCCGTCCTCGCGCAGGAACCGCGACTGGTTGCGCGACCGCACCTGCGCGTCGAGGCCCGCGTGGTACGGCAGGGCCGGGATGCCTTCGGCGACGAGCGCGTCGGCGGTCTTCTCGACGCTCGCCCGGGACAGGCAGTAGACGATGCCGGCGTCGCCCGGGTGCTCGCTCTTCAGCAGCGACAGCAGCTGCGCGAACGGCTGGTTCTTCGGGTCGATGCGGTACTGGATGTTGGGTCGGTCGAACGACGACACGAACCACTGCGCCTCGCGGAGGTCGAGCCGCTCGGCGATCTCCCTGCGGGTCGCCTCGGTCGCCGTCGCGGTGAGGGCGATGCGCGGCACCGCGGGCCAGCGCTCGTGCAGCACCGAGAGCAGCAGGTAGTCGGGCCGGAAGTCGTGCCCCCACTGCGACACGCAGTGCGCCTCGTCGATCGCGAACACGCCGATCTCGACCCGGTCGAGCAGCGCGAGAGTCTGCGGCAGCTTGAGCCGCTCGGGCGCGAGGTAGAGCAGGTCGATGTCGCCGGCGAGCAGCTCGGTCTCGACCCGGTGCCGCTCCGCCGCGTCCTGCGTGGAGTTGAGGAACGCCGCCCGCACGCCGACGGCGGAGAGCGCATCCACCTGGTCCTGCATGAGGGCGATGAGCGGCGAGATGACGACACCGGTGCCCGCCCGGACGAGCGCGGGGATCTGGTAGCACAGCGACTTGCCGCCGCCGGTGGGCATCAGCACGAGGGCGTCGCCGCCGGAGACGACGCGGTCGATGATCGCGGCCTGCTCACCGCGGAAGTCGGCGTACCCGAAGACCCGGCGGAGGACGTCCAGGGGCGCCTCGGGGGCCGAGGGGGCGGGGGAGGTCGTCACGCGCCCACCCTACGTCGCACGACCGATCGAGCGACCGGCCTGGGGACGCAGGCCGGTCGCTCGCCGCTGGGTGGGGCCGAGCCCGTGCGGCTCAGTAGGCGAGCACGACCGTCGCGGTCCGCGACGACTCGAAGCCGGGGTCACCCGCGAAGCGCACCGTGAGCACGTGCAGGCCGCGTCCGAGCTTGCCCGTCGGGATCTCGAGCCGCCCGCCGTCCGCGGCCGTCAGCGTCGCCGTGCCGACGGCCTTCGTGCCGTCGTAGAGCGTCACCAGCCCGACGGGAGCCGACCCGTCGGCCGCCCGCACGTACACCTCGATGTCGACGCTCGTCCCGCGCCGCACCAGGAACCGGTCCGGCCAGGCGAGCGTGCGCGTCGCGACGGGATCCGCCGGCTCGGGCACGGCGACCTGGATCGGCACGTCGATCTCGGTGCCGCCCGGTCCGGAGACCGTGAGGGTGCGCGCCCCCGGGACGCCCTCCGGGATCGTCACGACCACCGTCGCGGCCCCCTGCTCGTCGCGGGTGTCGGTGATCGCGAACGTCATCTCCGCCTCGCCGAGCACCTCGCCGCCGAGCGAGACGCTCACCGGCCCGGCCGTCGGCCCGGCCTTGCTGAAGGCGAGCGACGAGAGGGTGAGGGTGACCTGCTCCCCCGCCACGTAGCCGTCCGGTCCCGCGGGCGCGGAGAGCTGCACGCCGACCGCGCGCTGGGCGAGGTCGGGGGCGACGGGGGTGTTGTCGCCGATGTAGTCGACGAACGCGGTCAGGTCGATCCGCCCCGAGTCCGCCTTGTTCGTCCCCTGGGCCAGCGTCCCGAAGTTGTCGCCGCCCGCGGCCAGGAACGAGTTGGCCACGACCTTGAGCACCTGGGTGTCGGTCACCGGCACGCCGTCGAGCGTCATCGAGGTGATGTGCGCACCCGCCGCCGCGGCCGGATCGTAGGTGTACTCGAACCCGGCCGAGAGCCCGAGCTTGAGGAACGGCCGACCGGCGGTCGCCGGCTGCCACTGCTCTTCGAGCACCTGCCGGAGCTGCGCCCCCGTGAGGTCGAGCGTGACGAGGGTGTTCGCGAACGACTGCACGTTCGCGGCCTCCCGGTAGGTCACGTTGCCCGCCGGATCCGTCGGTCCCGACGCCGCGTAGGTGAGGTCGGCGCGGATGCCGCCCGGATTCATGATCGCCAGGTCGGTGCCGAGATCCTGCGTGGCCGCGAGCTGGGCGTCGGCGATGAGGTTGCCGAGCGTCGACTCGCTGCCCCGGTTCTCGGCGGTGCCGTTCGACTGCACCCCGCGGGTGATGTCGGTCGTGATCGTGCCGAGCGAGACGCTGCCCAACTGGTTCGCGACCGCCACGGCCTCGGCGACGATCGCCGCGACCTCCGGGTCGGGCGTGTACGGCGGGGTCGGCGCCGCGGGGATGACCGGCAGCACCTCGGCGTCGATCGAGAGCAGAGCGCCGCTCTCCGGGTCGACCGTGATCGTCGTGTGCCCGTAGGCGACGCCGTATTCGCCCGACGAGATCACCGGCCGGGTGCGGTCGGTGCCGGGGATCGGGATGTCGTGGTCGAACTGCAGGTGCGTGTGGCCGCCGACGATCGCGTCGATGTCCGCGCTCGCGCCGGTCACGATCTCGCCGAACGGCGACGACGGGTCGGTCGAGCTCTCGATCGCGGGCGTCGCCGGTCCCTCGTGCACGAGCAGGACGATGACATCCGCCTCGCCGTTCCCGGGCTCGCCGTCCGAGAGGTCGGCCGCGACCCGGTTGACCTCGGGCACGATCGATCGCACGTCGAGGGTCGAGATGCCGTCGGGGCTCACGAGCGACGGGAGCTCCTCGGTCACCGCCCCGATGAAGCCGATCGAGACGCCGTCGACCTCCTTCACGAAGTACTCGTCGAATGCGGGCTCGCCGGACGCGCGGTCGTAGATGTTCGCGGCGAGGTACGGCCAGTCGGCCTCGTCCTCGATCCGGGCGATGTCATCCCGGCCCTGGTCGAACTCGTGGTTGCCGAAGGACGACACGTCGAGGCCCATCTCGTTGAGCGCGTCGATCGTCGGCTGATCGTCCTGGATGAACGACGTGAACGTCGAGGCGCCGATGAGGTCGCCTGCGGCCGCGAAGATCGTGTTCGGGTTGGCCGCCCGATAGGCGTTCACCATCCCGCCGAGCGCCGCGGCGCCCGCGACCGGCGGAGCCGCCTCGAGCCGGCCGTGGAAGTCGTTGATCGTCAGCAGATCGACCTCGACCGGCGTCGCCGCGCCGCTGACGCCGATCAGCACCGGGTCGTGGTCGCTCGACCGGAAGGGAGTGCCGGCTTCGGCCGCGCCGAACGCATAGCCCCGATCGCCCCACTCCGGCGAGTTGATCGACCACACGCCGTGGCCGGTCACCGCGGTGGTGAGCGACGCCGTCGCGAGCGCGTGGTCGAGCGAGCCGAGCTGCCCGTCGAACGTGTACGTCTCGGCGCCGGGGTCGAGGGCCGAGCCGAGGTCGACGAGACCCGCGGCCTCGAAGGCCTGGATCGGATCCTCCTCGCTGTAGGAGTTGAAGTCGCCGAGCAGCAGCACGTCGGGCCCGCGCTCCGGGTCGGCCGCGATCGTGTTCACGACGCCGATCAGGCGCTGCGCCTGCTGCACGCGGAGCTCGTTGAAGAAGCCCTGCCCGTCGGCCGGCACCGGGGCGTTCGGGTCGTCCTCGGGCGCCGACTTCGACTTGAAGTGATTCGCGATCACCGTGACGACCCGCGCGCCGACCTCGAAGGTCTGGCCGATCGGCACGCGGGCGTCGACCCACACCGGATCGACGTCGGCGAACGCGTCACCGAGCGGGGTGACCGCCGCGGGCTTGAAGATCAGGCCGGTCGTGATGACGTCGTTCGCACCCGGCGTCGTGAGGGCGTCGGGGGTCGCCACGAAGTCCCACGTCCCGGCGCCGGCATCCGCGTTGAGCGCCGCGACGAGCGCGGCGATCGTGGTGTCGGCGGGCTGGCCGAACTCGACGTCGTTCTCCAGCTCCTCGAGCGCTACGACGTCCGCGTCGAGGCCGTTGATGGCCGCGACCAGCTTCGAGAGCTGGATGTCGTACTGCTCGGGCGTGCGCGCCCCGCGGGCCGCGGAGTTCGCCGACGACAGCGTCGTGAAGAAGTTGAGCGTGTTGAACGACGCGAAGGTCACGTCGCCGCCGACCTCGGGGGCGGATGCCGGACGCGGGTTCGCCGTCGTCCACGACGGCTTGTACGCGGCCGGGCTCGCGTCGGTGATCGGCAGCTGCGGCTGAAGTCGCCAGTCGTTGAATCCGTAGCCCAGCACGTACGGCGCCTCCGACGGCACGAGGGTGTCGCCGATCCGCACGACGGCGTCACGGGTCAGGTAGGGCTGCTCGCCGACGTGCGCGGCGTTGGTCACCTGGATGCTGTAGCCGTCGTCGACCAGCAGCCGGCGGGCGGCGTTCGACGCCGCGATCGCCTGGGCGTCGGCGCTGCCGGCATCCGCGACCTCGGTCGGCTGGGTCTGCACCCCTCCGGCGCTCAGCCAGAGCGTGCCGAAGTTGTACGCCTGATGCGTCGAGGTGAGCGCGTAGCTGCCGCTCGGGGCGACGAGCATCCCTTCGAGTTGCTCGCGGTCGGCGCCGACGAGCGTGTCGGGCAGCGGCACCGGGGCGGGCAGCGGCTGCGCGGCGGCGACGAGGACGTGGTTCGCGGGGGCCGTGGCCGAGAGCTGCGACTGACCCTGGAACTCGCCGACCGTGCCGGTCACCTGCACGAGGTCCCCGATCGCGCGGCCGGGATCGGCGTTGCCGAAGAACACGAAGATGCCGTCCGAGGCGCCGGGAGTGGCATCCTCCCCGGCGCCGCCCGACCCGGCCGTCTGCAGGTAGTAGCCGCGGTAGTTGCTCGGCGCGGCGTAGTAGGCGGTGATGACGCCTTCGACGGTCACGACCGAGCCGAGTCCCTGCGCCTCGGCTCCGGTGCCCTGCACCTGGGCGATCGGGACGGGGTCGGCGGCGTGGGCGGGCGTGAGCCCGACGAGGGTGAGGGCGGCCGCCGCGAGACCGGCGACGGCGAGGTGGGCGAGACGGACGGGACGCGGACGCGACATCTGGAAGTGCTCCTGGGCTCTTGCGGAAAGGGCTCAGACGTTCGGGTCGCCTCGACCCCCGTTCGGGGGCCACGAATCGACGGTACGTCGCGCGCCCGGCGATGACAACCCCGTCCCGCGGAGTTCGCCGCGTGTTCACCGGCGCCCGGCGGCCGATACCGTGGACGAATGCTGGCGATCGTCGTGGGGCTGGCGAGCGCCCTCACCTACGGCGTCGCCGACTTCTTCGGCGGCCTCGCCGCGAAGCGCACGGCATCCGTCGTCGTCACCGCGTTCGCCGCCCTCGTCGGGCTCGCCGTCATGCTGCCGTTCGCGTTCGTCGTGCCGGCGCGGGCGTCGTGGGAGGCGTTCCTCTGGGGCGGACTCTCGGGCATCACCGGCGCGGCCGCGATCTTCCTGCTCTACGCGGCGCTCGCGATCGGGCCGATGAGCATCCTGTCGCCGCTCACCGCCGTGCTGTCCGCGCTCGTGCCGATGACCTGGGGGTTGCTGTCCGGCGAGCGGCTGCCGTGGTGGGGGTACGTCGCCCTCGGCGGCGTGCTGCTCGCGATCGTGCTCGTCGGCTTCGTGCCCGAGAGGGGCGCGGTGCGACCTCGGCCGCGCGGCATCCTCTACGCGACCTTCTCCGGGGTGCTGATCGGGGCGTTCTTCGTGCTCCTCGACCGGGCGCCGCACGACTCCGGGCTCTACCCGGTGCTCGCCAACCGGTCGGTGAGCGGATCGATCCTGCTCGTCGTGCTGCTCGTGCTGGTCGTCCTCGCGCGCCGGCGCGGGGTGGCGGCGTTCCCCGGCCTGCGTCGCGCCTGGGCGCTGATCGTCGCGTGCGGGGTCGCCGACGCCGCCGCCAACGTGCTCATCCTCCTCGGACTGCGGATGGGCGACCTCACCGTGATGAGCGTGCTCGCCGCGCTGTACCCGGGCGGCACGATCGCCCTCGCCGCGCTCGTGCTGCGGGAACGCATCGCCCCCGTGCAGTGGGCGGGACTGGTCCTCGCCCTCGCGTCGGCCGCGGTGCTGGCGATCCCGGCTTAGGTCCCGGGTCGACCGACCGCCGCGAGCCAGGCTTGCACGACGGCGACCAGGGCGGGCTCGAGTTCGGTCTCGCGGTCGCCGATGTCGACGACCGCGCGGTCGGGCGCCTTCCAGTCGAGCAACCCGTCGGGGTCGTCGACCGCAACCGCACCCTCCTGCGCCGCGACGCCGCGGTGGAGCACCAGCTGGAAGGCGCCCCTCGGCGCGAGGCGCATCGTCACGAGGTCGTCCCCGCCGAGGCCGAAGCTCGGGGCGTTCCACTTGATCCGCTCGACGAGACGAGGGTCGGCAGCGAGGATCGCGGCGCGCAGCGAGCGGATGCCCGCGAGGTGCGGGTGGTCGAGGACGTCCAGGAAGGCGTCGACGGAGGTGGCGGGCATCCCCCCACCGTAGGCGCGCGATCCGGGCCGGGGCGCGTGATCTCGGCGAGAACGAACCGGGGCGAGCGCGGACGACCGGATCGTCCGTGCTCGCCCCGGTGGGGAGCGCTGGTGCTAGATCAGGCCCTGCGCGGTGAGCCACTCCGTGGCGACGTCGGCCGCCGA
>CAZPJC010000041.1:1599-16864 GCA_964586645.1 uncultured Schumannella sp. | reverse complement strand
GCGCCTTCTCGAAGCGCACGAACCCGTCGGGCCAGCCGTGGATCAGCAGCAGCGGCGTCTTCCCCGGGGTGCCGGCCCGCAGCACGTGGAGCGGGAGGCCCTCGACATCCACCATCGCGTGGTCGTACGAGTTGAGGCGGCGCTCGGCGGCCCGCCAGTCGTAAGCGCCGCCCCAGTGCGCGAGCACGGTGTCGAGCACCGCGGGCGGGGTGCCCCGCGACCAGTCGTGGGCGACGCTCACCGGTGCGCGGCGGGTGCGCGAGATGCGGGCGCGGAGATCGTCGACGTCGGCCTGGGGGATCGCGATGGTGAACGGGTCGGGGGTCACGAGCCGAGTATGCGGCAGATCAGCGCCGCACGGCCACACCCTCCGCAACCCGGGCGTGGGCGCGGATGCCCGCCCGGCGCCGCACGACGAGCAGGCCGACCCCGAGGGCGACGACGGTCGCGCCCGCGAGCGCGAGCGGCCCGCGCTCGGCCCCCGTGGGGGGTAGCTCGGGTGCGGCGGGGACGACGACCGGCACGCGGCTCAGCGCCCACAGTCGAGAGTCGCCCGCCGTGTCCGCGGCCGCGAAGTAGAGGTCGTCGCCGTGCACCACGAGGGAGGCCGGATCGAGCGGCGGCGTGCCGTATTGCTCGAAGACGTTCCCGGCGTCCTCGTAACGGACGAGGCCGCCTCCGGCGGTGGCGCCCGCGCGGAAGTAGAGCGCTCCGTCGAACTCCACGATGTCGCCCGAGAGGTCGCTCGGCGTCACCGGCGATCCCGGCACCGCCGCGGGCGGGTTCACTCCGTCGTAGCGGTAGAGCCGGTAGGCGGTGCCGTCGTCGCCGGAGAAGTGCAGAGCCCCGGCGTAGACGGTCAGCCCGTTCGGGCTCCCCGGCGAACCGGGCACCGGGACGGGAGCCGAGGCGCCGTCGTACCGGAACAAGCGGTAGGCCCCGCCCGACCCCGGGTCGCGGGCGGTGAAGTAGAGCGCCGAGCCGAAGACGGTGTAGTCGTAGGGGAACTCGGGGCCGCCCGGCACGGCCACCGGCGGGTTGACGCCGTCGTACGAGTAGATCGACGAGAAGCCCCCGGAGACGCCCGTGAAGTAGAGGCGGTCGTTGAACTCGGTGAACTTCCCGGGGGAGCTCGGCGACCCCGCGACGAGCGCCGGAGCCGCCGTCCCGTCGTACCGGAACAACTGCTCATCGGCGCCGACATCCGCCGAGAAGTAGAGGACACCGTCGTACACCGTCAGCTCCCGCGGGTCGAGCGGCGCTCCGGGCACCTCAACGGGAGGGTTCACGCCGTCGTAGCTGAAGAGCAGCCGATCGAGCGTCAGGTAGGCCTGGAAATAGAGCTTGCCGTCGTACACGGCGAACTCGAGAGGTTCGTACGGCGAGCCGGCCACCTCGGCCGGAGGGTTCACTCCGTCGTAGTGGAAGAGCCGGATTCCGGCGCCGACGTTCGTCATGCCGTAGAAGTACAGCTGTCCGTCGTACACGATCGGATCGGCCACCAGCTCGGGCGAGCCGGGCACGACCGCGGGGTCGGTGGTATCGGCGTGCGCTGCGCCGGTGCTCAGGAGCGAGAGGCCGAGCACGAGGGACAGCGCGGCGAGCAGTCCGGAAGGGCGATTCATGGGGTCCTGTTCGTCGACGCGTCGCCACCCCGGCGACGTCAGATCGAAGCCAAGTTATCCTCCACGTTTCCCCGGAAACAGTGCGATTACCGGACATGTCCGCAAGCGGACGCGGCAACCGCCGTCAGGCCGCGGCGAGGGTGTGCGCGTCGAGGATCGTGTACGAGTAGCCCTGCTCGGCGAGGAAGCGCTGCCGGTTCTGCGCGAAGTCCTGGTCGACGGTGTCGCGCGCGACAAGCGTGTAGAACGACGCCGGGATGCCCGACTCCTTGGGCCGCAGCAGCCGTCCGAGGCGCTGCGCCTCCTCCTGGCGCGACCCGAACGATCCGGACACCTGGATGGCGACGGTCGCCTCGGGCAGGTCGATCGAGAAGTTGGCGACCTTCGACACGACGAGCACCTTCAGCCGGCCCTCGCGGAACTCCTCGTACAGCCGCTCGCGCTCCGCGGTCGGCGTCGCGCCGGTGAGGGCGGGGGCGTCGAGCGCCTCCGCGAGCTCGTCGATCTGGTCGAGGTACTGGCCGATCACGAGGATGCGCTCGCCGTCGTGCTTCGCGACGAGGTCCTTCACGACCTGCAGCTTCGCCGGGGCGGTCGCGGCGAGCCGGTAGCGCTCGTCGTCGGCGCTCGCCGCGTACTCGAGTCGGTCGGACGCCGGGAGGTCGATGCGCACCTCGTAGCAGGACGCGGGGGAGATGTAGCCCTGGGCCTCGATCTCCTTCCACGGGGCGTCGAAGCGCTTCGGGCCGATCAGGCTGAAGACATCCGACTCCCGGCCGTCCTCGCGCACGAGCGTCGCGGTCAGGCCGAGGCGGCGGCGGGCCTGCAGCTCGGCCGTCAGCTTGAACACGGGCGCCGGCAGCAGATGCACCTCGTCGTAGACGATCAGGCCCCAGTCGAGAGCGTCGAGCAGCGCCAGGTGGGCGAACTCGCCCTTCCGCTTCGCGGTGAGGATCTGGTACGTCGCGATCGTGACCGGCTTGATCTCCTTGCGCTCCCCGGAGTACTCGCCGATCTCGTCCTCGGTCAGGGTCGTGCGCTTGAGCAGCTCGGTGCGCCACTGGCGGGCCGACACCGTGTTGGTGACGAGCACGAGGGTCGTCGAGTCGGCCGCGGCCATCGCGCCGGCGCCGACGATCGTCTTGCCCGCGCCGCAGGGCAGCACGACGACGCCCGAGCCGCCTTCGAAGAAGTTGTCGATCGCCTTCTGCTGGTAGCCGCGCATCGCCCAGCCGGTCTCGACCAGGTCGATGACGTGCGGCGTGCCGGGGGTGTAGCCGGCGTGGTCCTCGGCGGGCCAGCCGAGCTTCAGCAGCTCCTGCTTGACCTGGCCGCGCGCCCAGGGCTGGAGGGTCCACTCGGTGCTCGTGCGGCGCACCCCGAGCAGCGGACCGACCTTGCTCGACCGGGTGATCTCGGCGAGCACCGCCGGATCGGTTGTCGTCAGGATCAGCTCGCCCTCGGCATCCCGCTCGATCACCAGCCGCCCGTACCGGGTCACCGTCTCCTGGATGTCGACAGCCACCGTCTGCGGCACGGGGAACTTCGCGTACCGCTCCAGGGTCTCGAGCATCGCCTCGGCGGTGTGCCCGGCGGCCCGGGCGTTCCACAGTCCGAGACGCGTGATGCGGTACGTGTGCACGTGCTCGGGAGCCCGCTCGAGCTCGGCGAACACGGCGAGTTCGTGGCGCGCATCCTCGGCGTCGGGATGCGCCACCTCGAGCAGGACGGTGCGATCGCTCTGCACGATGAGGGGGCCGGACATAACTTACGAGTTTACGTCCCTCGCGGGTTGAGTGCCCGCGGAGCGGGTGTATCGAAACCCGCCGGCGAGCTTCCCGTGGCGGGGTTCGATACACCGCCTGCGGCGGCACTCGACCCGCGGGAGGGGGTCAGGCGTCGGCGACGGCCACGATCGAGGAGAGGGGGAGGGTGCGCTCGATGTCGGAACGGCGGTCGCGGGCACGCAGGCGGCCTCCGGCGAGTGCGGCGGGCTCGAGCGTGTACTCGGCGAGCGAGTCGTCGGGCAGGCGAACGGTGACGGTCACGGTGACCTTGCCCTTGATCGCGAGTTCGAGCTGCCGCGCGAGCCAGGCCCGGTCGGCCTCCTCGGGGGCGGCGGCGGCGCTCTCCCGCACGCGCGAGATCAGCAGCACGGCGGTGTCGTCGGACACGACCCCGCCGCCGGTCGACGCGCGGCGTTCGGCGCGCATCGCGACGATCTCGCCGGCCGCGTCCTCCGCGACGACGGGATACCGCGCGTCGAGCAGCGACGTGTAGAGCAGTCCGACGTCGAACCGGGTGCTCAGCCGGTGCGCTTCGGCGATCTCGAGTCCGAGCGGGGTCAGCGCCTGGTCGACCGCGAGCTGCCGGAGCAGTTCGGTGTCCTCCGACCTCACGTAGGCTCCGGCGCCCCCGTCGAGACGACCCACCCGCAGCATGCCGAAGCGAGCCGCCGTGTCGGCGAGCAGGTACTCGAGCGGCTGCGGGATGCCGGTGAGCGACAGCGACGTGAGAAACGCCCGCACACCGTCGGCGGTTTCGCCCGCGACGAACGCCCGGGTCAGCGACACCGCGGTGATGCGGAACGAGGAGGCCACCCCGCGCGCCTCCACCTCGGCCATGCCGCGCAGGCGCGTCTCGAGATCGACCCGCAGCGGGCCCGGGGCGATGACCGTCAGGTCGTGCTGCAGGTAGACCTGGTCGACCTCGGGGGGGAAGGCATCCGCCATCGCCTCCGCCGCGGCGGCCGTGCCGTCGAGCAGCAGCCGGGCGCCGGCGGTGCTCGGGGCGCCCGCCCCGGTGATGCCGAGCAGTTCGGCCTCACGGGCGGCGGCTGCGGCCCGCTCGCGGATCCACGCCCCGCCGGCCGGGTAGAGCCAGCCGAGGTAGTCGAGCAGGCCGTCGCCCCAGACGGCGTGGGCGCGGCTGCGCAGCAGCTCGCGCAGATCGTCGGGGAGCCGGCTCAGCCAGCCGTTCGCGAGCTCGGCCCAGCGTTCGACCCGGGATCCGGCGAGCCACGAGGTGAGGGCCGGGGTCGGCACCCACTCGGTGCCGGCGAGCACCGCGAGTCCCGCGCGCGCCGAGATGTCGAGCAGCAGCTCGACCTCCTCGGTCGCGACGCCGGCGATCCCGGCGAGACGCCGCGCGTCGGGCAGGGCGAGGCCGCCGCGGGTCAGCCGCCGGGCCGGGGCGTCGCGCAGGGCGAGCAGCGTCTCGGTCACCGCCCCGAGGGTGCCGAAGGCGCGGTCGCCGGCCCCGCGGTCGATGAACCGCACGTCGGCATCGCTCACCGGCTCGAGCACGGTCGGCGGCGACGAGGACTCGAGGTCGCGGCTCGCCGGGAGGCCGAACGCGGGCCACGCGCGCAACTGCTCGACGACGGCATCCCACGGGGCGTAGCGGCCGGACTCGGCGCCCAGCAGCCCGGCGTCGAGCGCGACGGCGAGACGTTCGCGCACCTCGGCGACGGGCACCTCGAGCCGGAGGCTCAGCTGCTCGGCGGTCGGCGCACCCGAGCTCTCGGCGAGTTCGCCCGCGACCGCGAGCAGCGCGAGGATGCCGCGGTCGAGCCGTTCGAGGGCGGCCTGCACCGACGTGCGGTCCAGCAGCGCCTCGGCGAGGTCGAAGAAGTCCCGGATGCCGGCATCCCGCACCTGGCGCTGCGTCACCAGCCGGGCGAGCGCGCCGTCGTCGAGGGCGCGCAGCCGGGCCGCGAGCGCCAGAGCCGAACCGCTGGCGACCATCCGGTCGCTAGCCGCCTTCCCTGGCGAGCCGGCGGCGACGCACGATGCTCACGATCAGGAACGCGATGATGAGCACGAAGGCGAGGGTCAGGCCGATGAACGGCAGCACGACGACGACCGGCCAGATGCCCTGATTCACGTCGATCCGGGCGAATCCGGCGACGATCGTGGCGACGATCGCGATGATCGAGAGGCCCGCGGCGGACGCGATCATGTTCCGCAGGATGCGTTCGATACGATTGAGGGGTACCGGGGTGTCGTTCGCCACGGCTCAAGGATAGAGGTCAGTCGCCATGCCCACCGGTCGGGTCAAGTTCTACGACGAGGACAAGGGATTCGGGTTCATCGCCTCCGACGATGGCACCGAAGTATTCCTGCACGCCTCGGCACTTCCGACGGGCGCCGTCGTCAAGGCGGGCTCGCGCCTCGAGTTCGGCATCGCCGACGGCAAGAAGGGGGCGCAGGCCCTCTCCGTCCGGGTGCTCGAGACACCCGTCACCCTCGGCCAGCGCAACCGGCGCAGCGCCGACGACATGGCGATCGTCGTCGAGGACCTCGTGAAGCTCCTCGACTCCATCGGCACCGGGCTGCGCCACGGGCGCTACCCCGACCGCAGCCACGGTGCGAAGATCGCCGCCGTGCTGCGCAAGGTCGCCGACGACTTGGACGCCTAGGTGTCGCCCGACAGCGTGTCCGCTGCTCAGGAGACGGTCGCCCGTGCGGCGCTCGCCGAGATCAGCCCGCCCGGCACGGTCGGCGCGCTGCTCGAGAGCTCGTCCCCGGAGGACGGCGTCGCGCAGCTCAACTTCGCCTCGACGCTCTCCGGGTATCCCGGCTGGCACTGGTCGGTGAGCGTCGCCGAGGTCCCCGGCGAGGAGCCGACGGTGATGGAGGCCGAGCTCATGCCCGGCGACGGTGCGCTGCTCGCCCCCGACTGGGTGCCGTGGGCGGAGCGGCTCGAGGACTACCGCGCGGCGCAGGCCGCGATCGCCGCGGAGGCGGCCGAGCACGCCGACGACGAGGCGGATGACGACGAGGCCGACGACGACGCGGCCGATGAGGATGACGACGACGAGTACGGCCTCGGCGACGACGACGACGACCTCGGTGAGGATCCCCACGAGGGAATCGACTTCGACCTCGACGACGACGAGCTAGCCGCTGTGGCGGCGGGCGGTGTAGACGAGGAGTCCGAGTCCGAGGACGAGCCCGCCGACGACGGTCCAGAGCAGCCAGACGAGGCCTGAGGACTGCAGCTGCGGCAGCAGGGCGAGCATCACGCCGAGCGCGACGATCCAGAGCACGAGACCGGTGAGCACGACCTTGCGGTCGTCGGTCTTCACCGGCGCCGGGTCGGGCCGGCGCTCGGAGTCCTTGATGTAGAGACGCACGCTCAGGCCACCGCGACCGGGGAGTGCTCGAGCACCCAGTCGATGCTCGCGAGCAGGGCGCGCACGTCATCCGGATCGATCGCCGTGAACGTCGCGATGCGCAGCTGATTGCGGCCCAGCTTGCGGTACGGCTCGGTGTCGACGACCCCGTTCTCGCGCAGGGTCTTCGCGATCGCGGCCGCGTCGATCGACTCGTCGAAGTCGATCGTCGCGACCACCTGCGAGCGGTCGGCCGGGTTCGCCACGAACGGCGTCGCGAACGATGCCGCATCCGCCCAGTCGTAGAGCAGGCCCGACGACTCCTTCGTGCGCGCGTCGGCCCAGGCGAGACCGCCGTTGCCGTTGATCCAGTCCAGCTGGGCCTCCATCAGCAGGAGGGTGCCGATGGCCGGAGTGTTGAGCGTCTGGTCGAGACGGCTGTTGTCGACGGCGTTCTTGAGGCTGAGGATCTCGGGGATCCAGCGACCGCTCGCCGCGATCCGCTCGATCCGCTCGATCGCCGCGGGAGAGGCGAGAGCGAACCACAGGCCGCCGTCGCTGGCGAAGTTCTTCTGCGGCGCGAAGTAGTAGACGTCCGCCTGGCTCGCGTCGATGAGCACGCCGCCGGCGGCGCTCGTCGCATCGATCACGGTGAGCGCGCCCGGGTCGCCGTGCACGCGGGCGACCGGGGCCATGACGCCCGTCGAGGTCTCGTTGTGGGTCCAGGCGTAGAGGTCGATGCCCTCGAGCACCTCGACGTCGGCGCGCTGCCCGCCGGGCACCTGGATGACGTGCGGCGCCTCGAGGAACGGCGCGGCCGCGGCCGCGGCGAACTTCGCCCCGAACTCGCCGAACGCGAGGTTCTCGCTGCGCTTCTCGATGAGCGAGAAGGCCGCCATGTCCCAGAACGCCGTCGATCCGCCGTTGCCGAGAAGCACCTCGTAGCCGTCGGGGATCGCGAACAGCTCGGCGAGTGCGGAGCGCACGCGCCCGACCAGATCCTTGACCGGCGCCTGGCGGTGCGAGGTGCCGAACAGGGCGGAGTGGGCCTGCAGATGAGCGAGCTGCTCGGGCCGCACCTTCGACGGCCCGCAGCCGAACCGGCCGTCCGCGGGAAGGAGGTTCCGGGGGATCTCGAGGTTCGGCACGTCCAGATTCTACGGGTCGCCGAAAGGTAGGCTGATGACTTCTGGGAGGGCCACCACCATGACCGATCTCGTCGACACGACCGAGATGTATCTGCGCACGATCTACGACCTCGAGGAAGAGGGCATCGTGCCGCTGCGCGCGCGCATCTCGGAGCGGCTCGGCCACTCGGGCCCCACGGTCTCGCAGACGATCGGACGCATGGAGCGCGACGGCCTGGTGCGGGTCGAGGGCGACCGCCACCTCGAGTTCACCCCCGAGGGTCGCAGCCGGGCGCTGCACGTGATGCGCAAGCACCGTCTCGCGGAGCGCCTGCTGCACGACGTCATCGGACTCGACTGGAGCCTCGTCCACGACGAGGCCTGCCGCTGGGAGCACGTCATGAGCGAGCAGGTCGAGCGCCGGCTGCTCGAGGTGCTCGGCCATCCGACGGAGTCGCCGTACGGCAACCCGATCCCCGCGCTCGAGGAGATCGGCGGGCAGGCCTCCCGCCCGTTCCTCGAGGGCGTCGTCAACATCGTGGAACGGGTGCGCGGCACCGACGGGTCGGTGGCGGTGCGGATCAAGCGCCTCGGAGAGCCGGTGCAGTTCGAGCCCGAGCTGCTCGAGCAGTTGCGGGCGGCCGGGGTCGTCCCCGGGGCGGACGCGACGATCGCCGCCGCCGGTGGCTACGTGCTCGTGCAGGTGGACGGGTTCGGCGACGGTCTCGAGCTGCCGCCCGAGGTCGCGACGCACGTCTACGTCGCGAGCTGAGGCCGCGTCCTCCCTACCCCCCTTTCGGGGGGAGACAGGTCCCCCATGGCGTGCCCGGAGTTGCCTCTCCGGCAGAGCCACGTATAGTCGACGGGTCCTCTCGGCCACGCAAGCCGGTCGGAGGCCGCGCTGCAGGGCGCCACGTGACCCATCCTCTGCCGCGCGACGTGACATACGACAGGGATGGGGCCGCTGAGAGTGCGGTGCGGTGCAGGAGTCTCTCATTGTTCTCTAGCTCGACCGGCGCCGACTCTGATCTCGAGACGGCCATCCCGAATCCCCCGTCCACCATCTCCCCGGCCTTCTCGCGACGCCGCTCGCGACTCCTCCCCGTCTTCGTGATGGGCGTGGCCGTGCCGGCCATCTTCTGCACCGTCGCCCTCCCGGCGTTCGCCTACCGCTCGACGGACGCGGCGAACGCCTCGACTCAGACGGCCGAACTCGAGGCCTACAAGGCGTCGAGTTCGCAGAGCCTCGAGGTGGTCGCCCCCACCGAACCCGTGACCGTGTCGGGTCACGACGCCTACACCACGACCTCCGCCGCGGAGCTCGCCCGGGTCGCCCAGGCGGCGCGGATGGCCTCGTACAGCGGCCCGAGCGTCCGCGACCTGCTCGCGAACCCGCCGTACCCGAACTACGACCCGTCGACGATCGTCTCGATCGCCATGCAGTACCTCGGGGCGCCCTACGCCTACGGGGGCGCGAGCCCGGCGGGCTTCGACTGCTCGGGCTTCACGCAGTTCGTGTTCGCCCACGTCGGCATCTCGCTGCCGCACTCCTCGAGCGCGCAGGGCCGGCTCACCGCCATCGCCCCCGAAGCCGCGATGCCGGGCGACCTCGTCATCTCCAACGGCGGCGGTCACGTCGGCATCTGGCTCGGCGACGGCACGATGATCCACGCCTCGACCCCCGACACGGGCGTGAAGATCAGCAAGCCGTGGGGACCCCACTGGTTCGTGCGCGTCGGGATCTGATCCCGCGATCCCGGAACCTTAATCGTGCCGTAACCGCACGGTCGAGGTTCCGGGGTTAGCCTGGAGCCCTCGGTCACTCGAGGATTCAGGAGAGTCGTATGCGGTACGCGAGCAGCATCCCCACCAAGGATGCGCGCGCGCTGTTCCGCATACGGCGCAGCATCCGGCCGGTCGTGCACTGTCACGTTCCGGTTCTCTAAGGCGCTGTCGTTCGCGACGGCGCCTTTTCTGTGTGCTCCTCCCGGATCCGCGTCTGAGCGGGGACGTCGAATGCCTGCAAGCCGTGCAGGCGCCTTCGAGAGGAGAACCCGTCTTGCGCACTCTGGTACTCAACGCCGGCTACGAGCCGCTCGCCGTCGTGTCCTTCAAGCGAGCACTCGTCCTCGTGCTCTGCGGCAAGGCCGCGATCATCGCGAGCGACCAGGATCATCCGGTCATCGGCACGTCGGGGGAGTGGGACCGTCCGTCGGTCATCATCCTGCGCCGGTATGTGAAGGTGCCCTCGGGGCGCAACGTGCCGGTCTCGCGCCGCGGCGTGCTGCGTCGCGACGGCCAGCGCTGCGCGTACTGCTCGGCCGGTGCGACGACGATCGACCACGTCCTGCCGCGCTCCCGCGGCGGCGCCGACTCGTGGGAGAACCTCGTGGCGTGCTGCCTGAAATGCAACAACGTGAAAGGTGACCGCACGCCGCAGGAGATGGGTTGGTCGCTGCGGGTCGTCCCGCGCGCCCCGCACGGCACGGCCTGGCTCGTGCGCGGGGTGGAGCGCACCGAGCCCCAGTGGGACGAGTTCCTCGCCCCCGCCGCCTAGCCGCCCGGGGGCGCGCCGTTATCTCACTGTGACTTCTCAGCCGCGTTCGCGTATGGTCGAAAGGTCGCTGACCCGGAGGCAATTGCAACGTGACGGATAGCGAGTACCCCGACTCCTTCGCGGGACTCTTCGGCGAGCTGGATGCGGATTCACGCTCCTCGCTCGCTCAGCCGTCGCCCCTCCCCGAAAACGGCGAGCCCGTGTCCGCCGGAACGGCGGGCTTCACGTCGCGTCGCGAGATGCGCGAGGCGGGCGGGTATCGCGCCGTCCAGGCCGCCCCCGCGGCGCGCGCCGTCGCGACCCGCACGCGTCCGAAGGCGAAGCGCACCAGGACCCGGGATGTCGTCCGCGCCGATCTCACCCGTCCGCCGAAGACGAGTCTGCGCCGCAAGCTGAGCAGCGCAGGCGTCATGACGGTCGTCGTCGGGCTCTTCGCCTCGCTGACGCTCCCCGCCTTCGCCGATCAGGCGGGCCTCGCGGAGAACGCCGAGCCGCTCGACGGCCAGACTCTCGAGATCACCGCCGCGACCACCGACGACTCGGCGTTCATCCGCGACGCCTATGGCACGACGAGCGCCGCCGACCTCCGCAAGCTCTACGCCGACGCGATCCGCCAGCAGAACCTCGCCGCCTACCTCGCCTCCGGTGCGCGGGAGATGGGCGACGACTACCCGTGGCCCGACCAGCTCACGCGTCCGCAGGGCGGCGGCCTGTCGCCGCTCAACTACTACTACCGCGAATGCGTCGACTTCGTGGCCTGGCGCTTGAACCGCGACGCCGGCACCACCTCCGCTCCGTACGCGTGGGTGTGGTCCAACCTCGCGCAGGGTTCGGCCTACGCCTGGAAGCGCGAGTGGGAGCGTCACGGCTGGACGGTCAGCTCGGTTCCCGTCAACGGTGCCGTCGCCTGGTTCCCGGGCGGCAACCACGTCGCCTACGTCTCCGGCATCCTCCCCGACGGCAGCGTCGCGCTCGAGGAGTACAACTACGCCGTCGACCACGGCTACGGCCAGCGGGTCATCCCGGCGAGCGGCGCGGTCTACCTCTACCCGCCCGGCACCTGATCTCGCGCCCCTCGAAGGGGCATGCCGAAGTTCCTGCCCGTGCCGCTCGGCCTAGAATCGAGCGGTCAGCCTCTGTAGCTCAATGGAAGAGCAGTTCCGTCCTAAGGAAAGGGTTGGGGGTTCGAGTCCCTCCAGGGGCACCTCGACTCGGGCGTCACCGCCCGGCAACTCACCAGTTCGACTCGCCGCGGATGACGGCATCCGAACCGCCGTCGATGAAGACGATCTGGCCGCACAGGTGGGCGTTCTCCTCGCTCACCAGCCACGCGAGCAGGTAGGCGACGTCGCGGGGCGGGAAGATCCCGTTGAGCGGCATGGGCACCAAGTCGAGGATCGCGTGCCGGGCCTCGTCGGAGCCGGTGAAGGCCGCCGTCATCGGGGTCTCGACGACGCCCGGGGCGATCGCGTTGAGCGGGATGCCGGCGCCGGCCCACTCCGGTCCCGCGGCGTGGCGACGGATCCAGCGCACGAGGGCCCGCTTGGTCGTGCCGTAGATGAGGTTGGCCTGCTCTCCGCCGGCCCGTTCGAGTTCGGCGCCGCGTGCCATCGCGGCGGTCTCGTCGCCCGCGAGCAGAGCGTCGAGCAGCGCCTGGTCGGGCGGGAAGAGCGACGCCATCGAGGCCGTGGCGACGGCGCGGGGCGCGGCCGAACCGGCGAGGAGGGGGCGCAGGCCCGACAGCGTCTCGACCGCGCCGAAGAAGTTGACGCCGACCGTGGTCGCCGTGGGAGTCGCGACGCCCGCATTCGCGACGATCGCGTCGACCGAGCCGCCGGAGTGGGCGGTGACCTGCGCGATCATGTCCGCGCGCCCCGCCGCAGTCGAGAGGTCGGCCACGACGTCGGCATCGTGGATGTCGACGCCGATGACCCGGTCGCCGCGCTCGGCCAGGAGCGCGGCGGTGGCCTGCCCGATCCCGCTCGCCGCGCCGGTGATCACGATGGTGCGGTTCATTCGTGGCTCCTGTCGTCCTGCGACGGATGATCGTCGTCAGGGCGACTCTGCGCCGTCCGGCCCGGCACGGCCAGGGACCTTCGACCTGCGGTGATCGCGAGAACGACGCCGGCGAGCAGGGATGCGCCGAGCGCCGGCGCCACCGTGCTCCAGGTCGGCGTGCCGAGCTCGAGGAACCCCCGCGCGCAGGGCATGACGAGCACGACCACGAACCCGACGAACGCCCCGAGCAGGGTCAGCGCGGCGGGAACCGTGAACGGACGTGACAACAGGGCGAGCACCCACAGGCCCGTGACGCCGAGGGTGACGAACGCCGCCGTGCGGAGGTCGGTCGTCGAGGCGGCCGGGGAGAAGTGCTGGGATGCCGACACCGCGATCACCGCGGCCGCGACGACGATCCCGGCCGGGATGCAGAAGCGGGCCGCGCGCCGGAGGAAGCCCGGCCGCGCGATCCTCGCGTTCGGAAGCAGCGCCAGCACGAGGGCGGGGAGACCGATCGTGAGGCCGTCGGTCACGGAGAGCTGGCGGGGCAGGAACGGGAACGGCCACAGCAGCACCCCGAACGCGACGGCGAACAGGATCGCGTAGACGGTCTTCGTGAGGAAGAGCTTCGCCAGCCGCTCGACGTTGCCGATGACCCGGCGGCCTTCCGCGAGGATCGTCGGCACCCCCGCGAAGGAGCCGTCGAGCAGCACGATCCGCGCGACGGCGCGCGCGGCGGCCGACCCCGACCCCATGGCGATCCCGAGATCCGCCTGCTTCAACGCGAGCGTGTCGTTGACGCCGTCGCCGATCATGGCGACGGTGTGACCCGATGACTGCAGGGCGACGATCATCCGCTTCTTCTGCTCGGGCGTGACCCGTCCGAACACCCGCTCGCGACTCAGGATGGCGGCCAATTCCCGCTCGTCGGTCGGGAGCGTTCGCGCGTCGATGCCCCGGGTGCCGTCGCGCAGGCCTGCCGCGCGGGCGATCACGGCGACCGTCTCGGCGTCGTCACCGGAGATCACCCAGATGTCGACGCCTTCCGCGTCGAGGTAGTCGAGCGTCGTCGACGCGTCCGCCCGGATCCGCTCGGTGAGGGTGATGATCGCCGCCGGCACGAGGTCGTCGGGCAGCGCGGGCTGCGACCCCTCCGCGTGGGGGAACGGTCGGGTCGTGTGCGCCAGAAGCAGCGTCCGCTTGCCGGCGGCGGCCGCGGCCGCGGCCCGATCGGGTCGTCCACCGCCGCTCAGCACGACATCCGACCCGCCCAGCACCCACGTGCCGCCGGCGGAGGGATCGTCGAAGCGCACCGCGCTCCACTTGTACAGGTTCGAGAACGGGACGCGCTCGACCGGGTCCCCGGCCGGCGGCTCGGTCCCCTCCACCCCGTCCTGGATCGCTCTCGCCGTGGCGTTCGCGTCCGGGTCGCTCGCGAACCAGGCGAGCGCGCGCCGCCATCCGGCGGGAGGCTCGCCGACCGCCTCGACCGCTTCGAGCTCGAGAGTCCCGTCGGTGAGGGTGCCGGTCTTGTCGAGGCAGAGGGCATCGACCCGGGCGAGCCCCTCGACGGCGGCGAGTTCCTGCACGAGCACGTGCCGCCCCGCGAGCCGCACGGCACCGACCGCGAGCGCGACCGAGGTCATGAAGACCAGACCCTGCGGCACCATCGCGATGATCGACGCGATCGACGCGACGGCGGCGCCCCGCCAGGCGCCGGTCTCGACGGCGGCCGCCCAGCCGCCAGCGGCCTGCATCTGGCCGTTGACCACGAGGGCCGCGATCGGGATGAGGGCGATCGAGATCCACCGGATGATCCGGGCGATGGCGGTCCGGAGTTCGCTCCTCACCAGCGAGAACTGGCGTGCCTCGGCGGTGAGCCGCCCGGCGTACGAGTCGGCGCCGACGAGCACGACGCGGGCCAGGCCGACGCCGCCGACGATGAGGGAACCGCTCATGAGCACCCGTCCGGGCCCGGCCGGCACGGGATCGGCCTCGCCGGTCAGCAGCGCTTCGTCGACCTCGACGCCGACGGCTTCGACGAGTTCCGCGTCCGCGACGACTTGCGACCCGGGGCGCAGGACGAGGAGGTCCCCGAGCACGACATCCTCGGGGGCGCACTCGACCTCGGTCCCCTCGCGCCGCACGACGGCTCGCGGCGCGTTGAGCACCGCGAGCCGGGCGAGCGTCTGCTTCGCACGGACCTCCTGCACGATGCCGATGGCGCTGTTGCCGATCACGAAGACCCCGAAGAGCGCGTCCTGCCAGGCTCCGAGGGCGAGGAGCACGAGGAAGCAGGCCCCGGCGACCGCGTTGAAGAGCGTGAGCAGGTTGGTGCGCAGGATCCGGAACAGCGAACGTCCGGTTCCCGCGGGCATCCGGTTCCCCTGGCCGAGCGCGCGGCGCCGCACCACTTCGGTGGAGGTCAGCCCGGATGGTGTCACCTCCGAGAGGCTACCGGCGTCATGGCCCGAGACCGGCGGGACCTTGGACCCTGCATCGGGGGCCCGGCGACGCGCAGGGTGGGACCCCGGAATGAGGAGGAGCGAGATGCGCACACTGGTCGTCTACGAGAGCCTGTGGGGCAACACCGAGAAGGTGGCGCGCGCGATCGCCGACGGGCTGCGCGAATCCGGGACCGTCGACGTGGTCGACTCGGATGCCGCACCCGACGGGATCTCCGGTTACGACCTGCTGGTCGCGGGCGGTCCCACCCACGCCTTCTCGATGACACGGAGTGCGACGCGGGACGAGGCCGTGACCACGCGCCATGCCCCCCATCGGGTCGAGCGGGGCCTCCGCGAGTGGCTCGCCCAGCTGGAGCGACCGGCGTCGCCGATTC
>CAZPJC010000041.1:0-1589 GCA_964586645.1 uncultured Schumannella sp. | reverse complement strand
CCGCCGTGACGTTCGACACCCGGGTCGACAGTCCCCGGCTGCCGGGGTCCGCGGCCAAGGCGGCGCGGCACGAGCTCCGCTCGCTCGGGTTCGACACCTCCGCGACGGCGCGCACGTTCCGCGTCCACGGGTACGAAGGGCCGCTGCTCGACGGCGAACTCGACCGGGCGCGCGCCTGGGCCGGTGAGATCGCGCGGGGGCTCACCGCGGGGGAGTCACGGCACGAGGCGGGGTGAGGTCGAACGACGGCCGCCCGGACCGGCTGAGCCGGGCGGACGCGTCGAACATCGCCATCGACGCGCCCGATCAGGCCAACGTGTTCCTTCTCGCCGGAGTCCTCCGGCCCGGCGGGGTCGTCCGGGCGGACGGATCCGTCGACGTCGGCCTGCTGCGTGACGTGATCCGTGCGCGGGCGACGACGATGCCGCGGCTCTCGCAGCGCGTGGTGCGGCGGGGACGGCGCCTGGTGTGGGAGCCCTGCGTCCTCGACCCGGACCGGCAGGTGCGGATGCTCTCGCCGGTCGCCGGCCTGACGGGCTTCGAATCGCTCTGCGCGGAACTCATCGTGACGCCCCTGCCGACGGGCCTGCCGCTCTGGGAGGTCCTGCTGGTGCCGGGGGTGACTTCCGGCGCGCCCGGCGTGATCCTCAGGATCCACCATGCCCTCGCCGACGGTCTCGCCGCGGTCCGCATCGTGGATGCGCTCTTCGATCCGGTCTCCGGGAGGGCGACGTCCGGCGTTCCGCCGCATCCCGCCCGTCCGTCGGCGAGGCTCGGCGTGATCGCGGCTGCCGTCGCCGGCGTGCGGCGGACGGCCGCGATGTTCCGGTCCGCGGTGCCGAGGACGATGCTGCTCGGCCCGCTCGGGAGCCGGCGGGGTCTCGCGTTCGCCGCCGTCGACCTCGATGGAGTGCGGCACGGGGCGGAGGTCGCGGGCGCCACCCTCAACGACGCGCTGCTCGCCGCGCTCGCCCATGCGATCCGGACGGTGCTGGCCGCGGCCGGCGAGGTGCTGCCCGACTCCCTCCCGGTCAGCGTTCCCGTCGCCCTCCCGCACCGGGACGGGTCGGGGAACGCCGTCGGGGTCATGCTCGTGCCGCTTCCGATGGGGGTGCTCGGAACCGTGGAGCGGCTGCAGCGGGTCGCCGCCCTCACGGCGACGAGCAAGGTCGAGGCTCGCGCCCAGGGGATGCTCGAGGTCATGCGCACCCGGTGGGGCGCCGCACTGTTCGCCCGGTTCGCGCGGCACCAGCGCCTCGTCGCCGGGTTCGTCACCAATGTTCCCGGTCCCGTGGAGGCGCGCTCGCTCGGCGGGGCGCTCGTCGAGCGGGCGTGGCCGGTGACGACGCTCCAGGGGAACGTCCGGCTCGGGGTGTCGGCGCTGTCGTACGCGGGCGAGCTCTTCTGCAGCATCCACTGCGACGCCGCAGGCCCCGACCCGAGGGCGATCCGATCGGAGCTGCTGCGGGAATTCGGCCGGATCATCGACCTCGGGCGGACGTGAGCGCCGGCCCGTCGCTCCCCCTCCCAGGCCCCGGGACCTTGGACCCTGCCGCGTGGTCGGCGCGCGCGCGAGAGTACCCGTAGCC
>CAZPJC010000040.1:4488-18242 GCA_964586645.1 uncultured Schumannella sp. | reverse complement strand
GGCAACGACGAGCGCGAGCAGACCCTCAACCAGCTGCTCGTCGAGATGGACGGCTTCGACGTCAAGACGAACGTCATCCTGATCGCGGCGACGAACCGCCCCGACATCCTCGACCCCGCCCTGCTGCGTCCGGGTCGCTTCGACCGCCAGATCGGCGTCGACGCCCCCGACCAGAAGGGCCGCGAGCAGATCCTCACGGTGCACGCCAAGGGCAAGCCGATGGCGAAGGGCGTCGACCTCGCCGTGCTCGCGCGCAAGACGCCGGGCTTCACCGGCGCCGACCTCGCGAACGTGCTCAACGAGGCCGCGCTGCTCACGGCCCGCAGCAACGCGCAGCTGATCGACAACCGCGCCCTCGACGAGGCCGTCGACCGCGTGATGGCCGGCCCTCAGCGCCGCAGCCGTCTGATGAACGACAAGGAGAAGCTCATCACGGCGTACCACGAGGGCGGCCACGCCCTCGCCGCCGCCGCGATGCGCAACACCGACCCGGTCACGAAGGTCACGATCCTGCCGCGCGGCCGTGCCCTGGGTTACACGATGGTGCTCCCGCTCGAGGACAAGTACTCGGTCACCCGCAACGAGCTGCTCGACCAGCTCGCCTACGCGATGGGCGGGCGCGTCGCCGAGGAGATCGTCTTCCACGACCCCACCACGGGTGCGTCGAACGACATCGAGAAGGCGACGAGCATCGCGCGCAAGATGGTCACCGAGTACGGCATGAGCGCCGACATCGGCGCCGTCAAGCTGGGGCAGTCGCAGGGCGAGGTCTTCCTCGGCCGCGACATGGGACACCAGCGCGACTACTCCGAGGAGATCGCCGAGAAGGTCGACCTCGAGGTGCGCAAGCTGATCGAGAAGGCGCACGACGAGGCCTGGAAGGTGCTCAACGACAACCGCGACATCCTCGACAAGCTGGCGAGCGAGCTCCTCGAGAAGGAGACCCTCGACCACGAGCAGCTCGCCGCGCTCTTCACGAAGGTGAAGAAGCTGCCGGAGCGGCCGCTGTGGCTGTCGAGCAAGACGCGTCCGCTGAGCGACAAGCCCCCGGTGAAGGTGCCCGCGAAGGCGCCGATCGACCAGGGCGCCGTCGATGGCGGGGTCGAGTCGGAGCCGAAGAAGCCGACCCGGCCGCGCGCCCCGCGCAAGTCGCCCGGCATCGCCACCGCCTGAGCGCGGCGATGACCGTCGACCAGGGCCGCATCGAGGCCGCCGTGGCCGAGCTGCTCGCAGCGATCGGCGAGGATCCGACGCGCCCCGGCGTGCAGCGCACCCCGAAGCGGGTCGCCGAGGCGTACGCCGAGTACTTCGCGGGCATGGGCGTGGACCCGGTCGCGGTGCTCCGGGATGGCGTCGATGCCGCCGGCGACGGGGAGCGCGGCGACCTCGTGCTGCTGCGCGGACTCGAGTTCCGGTCGATGTGCGAGCACCACCTGCTGCCGTTCCGCGGCGTCGCGCACGTCGGCTACCTGCCGGGCGGCAAGGTCGTCGGCCTCGGTCGCCTGGGCACGGTCGTCGAGATCCTCGCCGCCCGGCCCCAACTGCAGGAGCGGCTCGGCGAGCAGATCGCGTCGGCGCTCGAGGAGGGGCTCGCCCCGCGCGGCGTGATCGTCGTGCTCGACGCGCAGCACGACTGCGTGGCCGCCCGGGACGCCCGTCAGACCCGCTCGACGACGGTCACCGTCGCGAGCCGGGGCGCCCTGACCGAACCCGCCGCCCGTGCCGAGGCGATGACGCTGATCGGAGCCGCCGCGTGACGATCATCATGGGCATCCTCAACGTCACGCCCGACTCCTTCAGCGACGGCGGCCGCTACGACGCGACCGACGCCGCCATCGTCCGCGGACTCGAGCTGCGGGATGCCGGCGCCGCGATCGTCGACGTCGGCGGCGAGTCCACCCGGCCCGGCGCCACGCGCGTCGACCCCGCCGAGGAGCGGGACCGCGTCGTCCCCGTCATCGAGGCGCTCGCGCAGGAGGGCGTCTCGGTCAGCATCGACACGATGAACGCCTCGACGGCCCTCGCCGCGGTCGACGCGGGCGCGCAGCTGATCAACGACGTGTCGGGCGGTCTCGCCGACGACGGGATGGCGCGGGTCGTCGCCGACACCGGCGCGCACTTCGCGGTCATGCATTGGCGGGGCCCCGCTGACGTCGCCCCGGCCTTCACCGACGTGGTCGCCGAGGTGCGGGCCGAGCTCAAGGCCCGGGTGGCCGAGCTCGTCGTCGCCGGCGTCGACCCGGCGAAGATCGTGCTCGACCCGGGCATCGGCTTCGGCAAGGCGCCGGAGCACAACTGGGCGCTGCTCACCCACCTCGACGAGATCGCCTCGCTCGGCCACGGCATCCTGGTCGGTGCGTCGCGGAAGCGCTTCATCGGGGCGCTGCTGCCCGAGGGGGCGCCGATGGAGGACCGCGACCTGCCGACCGCCGTGATCTCGGCGCTCGTCGCCCGGCAGGGGGCCTGGGCCGTGCGGGTGCACGACGTGCCGTCGACGCGGATCGCGCTCGCGATCGCGGAGCAGACCGCGTGACCACGCCGCTCGACGAGATCCGGCTGACCGGGCTCCGGGCCACCGCCCACCACGGCGTGTTCGAGCACGAGCGCCGGGAGGGTCAGCTCTTCGTCGTCGATCTGATCGTGCGCCTGCCGTTGGCTCCGGCCGCCGCGGGCGACGATCTCGCCGCGACCGTGCACTACGGGGAGCTCGCGGAAGCCGTCGTGGCCGCCGTCGAGAGCGACCCGGTCGATCTCATCGAGACGGTCGCCGAGCGCGTCGCCGCCGTCGCGCTGGGCTTCCCCGCGGCGCACGAGGTCGTCGTGACGGTGCACAAGCCGAACGCGCCGATCACCGTCCCGTTCGACGACGTCAGCGTGACGATCACCCGTCGGCGGGCCTCGTGAGCGTCCAGCTGCGGCACGTCGAGGCGGATGCCGTCATCGCGATCGGCAGCAACCTCGGCGACCGCACCGCGATCTTCCAGACGGCGGTGCGGGCGCTCGCCGAGGCCGACGGCGTCGAGGTGACCGCGATCTCGACGCCGATCGAGACGGTCGCGGTGCGTCCCGACGGCGAGGACCCCGACGCCCCCGCCTACCTCAACGCCGTCGTGCTCGTGCGCACGACCCTCCCGCCGCGGAAGCTGCTCGCGCTGCTCAACGACCTCGAGCGCGAGAACGGGCGGGTGCGCGGCGAGCGGTGGGGCGACCGCACCCTCGACCTCGACATCATCGACTACGCCGGGATGCAGTCCACGAGCGACGACCTCACGCTGCCGCACCCCCGGGCGCACGAGCGCACGTTCGTGCTGCGCCCCTGGGTCGAGGTCGCCCCGGATGCCGTGCTCCCCGGGCACGGCCGGATCGCCGACCTGCTCGCGGAGCTGGAGACGTGAGGCGCACGAGAGCGTCGAGCCTGGTCATCCTGGCCGCGACCGGCGCCGGCCTCGGGTTCCTCATGCAGGTGGCGCTCGCCTCCGGCGGGCTGCAGCGCTACCGCCCCGAGTACGTGCTCGCGCTCAGCCTGCTGTTCCTCGCCGGCATCGTGATCGCCCTGGCCCTGCCGATCCGGCGGGCGACGCGCGGCAAGGTGCGCGCGCGCATCGATCCGTTCCACGCGACCCGCGTCGTGCTGTTCGCGAAGGCGTCGAGCCTCGCCGGGGCGCTGCTGACCGGCGCGGCGGCGGGCCTGCTCGCCGAGGTGCTGGTGCGCAGCGGCGGGATCAACACCGACAGCCTGCTGCGCACGATCGCGGTGCTCGCCGGGGCCGTCGCCCTGCTCGTCGCGGGTCTCGTCGGCGAGTGGCTGTGCACGGTGCCGCCCGGCGACGACGACCGCGACGCCGACCCGGCGGGTACCGTGGGTCTGTGAGCACCGACGCGCCGACCGGGCCCGCCCTCGACCCCGACTCCCTGTCCGGGATGGGCGGGGGCGACTGGCAGCGGGTCTCGCCGAAGTACGTCGTCGTCGACCTGCTCGGCATCCTCGTCTCGGCGGTGCTGTTCGTGGTCGGCACCGGCATCCCGTGGCTGCTCTCCGGGGTGACCTGGCTCGTCGCCCTGCCGATCGCGGTGCTCGTGATCCACGTGCTCATCGCGGCGTTCACGCCGCGCCGGGTGCGCGCCCTCGGATACCTGCTGCGCGCCGACGACCTCGTCTTCCGCAAGGGCATCATGTTCCTCCGCGTCGTCTCGGTGCCGTACGGACGGATGCAGCTCGTCGACCTCAACCGCGGCCCGATCGCCCGGGCGTTCGGCCTCTCCGAGCTCAAGCTGGTGACCGCCGCCGCCGCGAGTCACATCACCATCCCGGGTCTGCCGGAGGCCGACGCCGAGGCGCTGCGCGACCGGCTCGTGGAACTCGCGGAGAGCCGCCGGGCCGGGCTGTGACCCTCCCCGACGAGCCGGCCCCCGCGACCCGGACGGGACTCGCCGACGGCGAGTGGCACCGCCTGCATCCGGCGACCCCGCTGCTGCGCGGCGGCCTCGGCTTCGTCGCGATCATCGGCATCGTCATCGCGAACCTGCGCGAGCGGCTGGTCGAGTGGTTCCTGCCCGGGCTGGTCTGCCCGCCCGGCGCCGACGACTGCGGGCAGGGCGACCCGTTCGAGTACATCGTCGAGAACGGCTACGCGCTCATCGTGGCCCTCGCCCTCCTCGGCGTGCTGCTGTTGTGCATCGCGCTGTTCTACGTCTCCTGGCGGATGAACACGTTCCGGATCACCGACGAGGTCGTCGAGGTGCGCAGCGGCGTGCTGTTCCGGACGCACCGCAAGGCCCGGCTCGACCGCATCCAGGGCGTCGCGGTCTCCCGCCCCCTGTTCGCGCGCATCTTCGGCACCGCGAAGCTGGATGTCGAGGTCGCCGGGCAGGACGCCAACGTGCCGCTCGCCTACCTCGGCAACGCGGCGTCCGACGGGTTGCGGGCCGACATCCTGCGCCTCGCGTCGGGATCCCGGGCCGCCGCCACGGGGTCCGCCGCCCCGGCGACCGGCCGGCTCCTCGACCGCCGGGTCAGCGAGCTGCTGGCGCCCGAGCTCGACCCGTCGCTCGCCCCGCCGGAGTCGGTCGTGCGCATGCATCCGGGCCGGCTGATCGGCTCGACGGTGCTGAGCGGCACGACGCTCATGCTGCTGATCATCGTGGCTGTCGTCATCACGGGGCTCGTACTCACGACCGCCGGGGCGCGCGAACTGATCTGGACCCTCTTCACGTTCGTCCCGATCGCCCTCGGCCTGCTGTCGTACCAGGTGAACCGCCTGCTCAAGTTCCTGCGGTACTCGATCGCGGCGACGCCCGACGGGGTGCGCATCGGCTACGGCCTGCTCTCGACCCGCAACGAGACGGTGCCGCCCGGTCGCATCCACTCGGTCGCGGTCAGCCAGAGCATCTTCTGGCGTCCGGCGGACTGGTGGACGATCCGGGTCAACCGGGCGACGCGGCAGACCTCGTCGGACGGGCGGAACGGGCAGCAGAACACCGTGGTGCTGCCGGTCGGCTCGCGGGACGACGTGTTCCGGGTGCTCGAGCTGCTGCTGCCCGACCTCCTTCCGCCGGGCGAGACCGAGCACGACGGCGGGGTGCGCGACCTCTTCGAACGCGGCCTCGCCGGGCGCGACGCCGACGCCGATTTCACCGTCTCGCCGCGTCGCGCCGCGGTCGTGCGCTGGTTCTCCTGGCGCCGCAACGGGTTCGCCCTCTTCCCGGGCGCCGTGCTGCTGCGCCGCGGGGCGATCTGGCGCGAACTCGCGATCGTGCCGACGCCGCGCGTGCAGAGCGTCGCCGTCGAGCAGGGTCCGCTCGCCCGGTCGCTGCGGCTCGCCAACGTGCACGTGCACACGGTCGCCGGTCCGATCTCGCCGCGGATCGGCGCGCTCGATGCCGGCGACGCCCAGGCGCTGTTCCGGGATGCCGCCGAGGCCGCCGTCGCCGCCGCCGGCACCGACACGAGTCACCGCTGGCGCGCAGGCGAAGGGGAGTCGTGACGCAGCGCTCCGGGCGGCTCGGCATCGGGATCATCGGCGCCGGCCGCGTCGGTCCCGTGCTCGGCGCCGCCCTCGGCGGGGCGGGGCACGCGATCGTCGGCATCAGCACGGTCTCGGAGTCGGGTCGCGACCGCGCCGACGCGCTGCTGCCGGGGGTGCCGGTGCTCACCGTGCCCGAGGTCGTCGAGCGCGCCGAGCTCGTGCTGCTCGCGGTGCCGGCCGCCGAGCTCGAGGCGCTCGTGAAGGGCCTCGCCGCGACCGGCGCCTGGCAGCCCGGGCAGCTCGTCGTGCACACGGCGGCGGAGTACGGGGTCGGCGTGCTGGCCCCGGCGGCCGCGGCCGGCGGCATCCCGCTCGCGATCCACCCGGCGATGTCCTTCACCGGAACGAGCCTCGACCTCGTGCGGTTGAGGGAGTCGTGGTTCGCCGTCACCTCCCCGACTCCCGTCCTGCCGATCGCGCAGGCGCTCGTCGTCGAGATGGGCGCGGAACCTGTCGTCGTCGCGGAGGCCGACCGGGCGGCCTACGCCGAGGCGATCGCGACGGCGACCACGTTCTCGACGGCGATCGTGGCTCAGGCCGCGACCGCGCTCGCCGCGATCGGCATCGAGCGACCGGGCACCGTGCTCGGGCCGCTCATGCGCTCGGCGGTCGAGAACGCGCTGGGTGCCGCGGGTGCCGTCGCGGCCGGCGGCGCGGGGGCCCCCTTCGACGCCGATACGATCGACGCGGAGGCACCGGAACCGTGAGCAGTCCCCTCGTCGTGCAGACGATCGCCGGCATCCGGTCCGAGCTGGCGCCGCTGCGGGTCGCCGGCCGGAGCGTCGCGCTCGTCCCCACGCTCGGCGCCCTGCACGAGGGCCACCTCGCGCACGTGCGTCGCGCGCGCGAGCTCGCGGATGTCGTCGTGGTCTCGATCTTCGTGAACCCGCTGCAGTTCGGCGCCAACGAGGATCTCGCGAAGTACCCGCGCGACCTCGACGGCGACCTCGGGAAGCTCGCGGAGCTGGGCGTCGAGTTCGTCTTCGCCCCCACCGTCGAGCAGATGTATCCCGACGGCGGCACCCAGGTGAAGGTCACCGGCGGCCAGGTCGCGACGCTGTTCGAGGGCCGCTCGCGTCCGGGGCACTTCGACGGCGTGCTGACCGTCGTCGCGAAGCTGCTGCAGATCGTGCAGCCCGACCTCGCCACCTTCGGCCAGAAGGACGCCCAGCAGCTCTTCCTCGTGAAGCGCATGGTCAGGGACCTCAACATCCCCGTCGCGATCGAGGTCATCGACACCGTTCGGGAGGACGACGGCCTCGCGCTGTCGAGCCGCAACCGCTACCTCGGCCCCAACGAGCGACGGGCCGCGCGGGCGCTGAGCCGGGCGCTCGAGGCGGCGCAGTCGGCCGGCGACCGCGGCATCGACAGCGTGCTCGCCGCCGCCCAGTCGGTGCTGATGGATGAGAAACTGGTGACGCTCGACTACCTGAAGGTCGTCGATCCGAAGACCTTCCTGCCCGTCGACGACGGCTACAAGGGTCCGGCGCGCGTCCTGATCGCGGCGCAGGTCGGCCCGGCCCGCCTCATCGACAACGACTCCCTCTACCTGAATTGACCCCGTGACGAACGAGATCTCCGCCACCGCCCCCGAGGGGACGCCGGTGTACGCCCCCGAGGACATCGCCGAGCAGAAGGCCGTGCGCCTCGCGAAGCGCGCGCGCCTGATTCAGGATGCCGACTCGCCCGCGGGCGGGGCGTATCCGGTCTCCCTGCCGATCACGACCACGATCGCCGAGGTGCGCGCGAAGTTCCCGGAGCTCGAGGCGGACGTGCGCACGGGCGAGACGGTCGGGCTCGCGGGGCGCGTCGTGCACTCGCGCAACACCGGGAAGCTGTGCTTCGCGGCGCTGCAGGCGGGCGACGGGTCGCGCATCCAGGCGATGGTCTCGCTCGACCAGGTGGGCGAGCCCTCGCTCGAACGCTGGAAGGACCTCGTCGACCTCGGCGACTTCGTCTTCGTCTCCGGCGAGGTCATCTCGTCGAGGCGGGGGGAGCTCAGCATCCTCGTCTCCGACTGGCGGATCGCGTCGAAGGCGCTCATGCCGCTGCCCAACCTGCACGCCGAGCTCTCCGACGAGACCCGCGTGCGGCAGCGCTACCTCGACCTGATCACCCGCGAGCAGGCGCGCCAGACCGTGATCGCGCGCGCGACCGCGGTCGCGAGCCTGCGGTCGACGTTCGCGTCGCACGGCTTCCTCGAGGTCGAGACGCCGATGCTGCAGACGATCCACGGCGGAGCCTCGGCCCGGCCGTTCGTCACGCACAGCAACGCCTTCGACACCGAGCTGTTCCTGCGCATCGCGCCCGAACTGTTCCTCAAGCGCGCCGTCGTCGGCGGGCTCGAGCGGGTGTTCGAGATCAACCGCAACTTCCGCAACGAGGGCGCCGACTCCACGCACAGCCCCGAGTTCGCGATGCTCGAGGCGTACCAGTCGTACGGCGACTACCACTCGATCGCCGACCTCACGCAGGAGCTGATCCAGAACGCCGCGAGGGCGGTGGCGGGGTCGCACGTCGTGACCTGGGCCGACGGCACGGAGTTCGACCTCGGCGGCGAGTGGGCGCGTCTGCCGATGTACTCCTCGCTCTCCGAGGCCGCGGGGGTCGAGATCACCCCGCAGTCGACGGTGCCCGAACTCGAGAAGCTGGCGGCGTCCGTCGGCGTCGAGGTCGCGCTCCCGACCCACGGCAAGCTCGTCGAGGAGCTGTGGGAGCACTTCGTGAAGCCCGGGCTGACCGCGCCGACCTTCGTGATGGACTTCCCCGTCGACACCTCCCCGCTCGTGCGCGACCACCGCGCGATCGCCGGCGTCGTGGAGAAGTGGGACCTCTACGTGCGCGGCTTCGAGCTGGCGACCGGGTACTCCGAGCTGGTGGACCCCGTCATCCAGCGCGAGCGGTTCGTCGAGCAGGCGAAGCAGGGCGCGCGCGGCGACGTCGAGGCGATGCGGCTCGACGAGGAGTTCCTGCGCGCGATGGAGCACGGAATGCCGCCGATGGGCGGGATGGGCATGGGCATCGACCGCCTGCTGATGGCGATCACGGGGCTCGGCATCCGCGAGACGATCCTCTTCCCGCTCGTCAAGTAGCGCGGCGGCCCGCGCGAACGCCCCCGAAGTGGGGGCCCGCGGTGTCGTCGAGAGGGGTGTGCCGCCGGGGGAGCCTGAGTAGCTTGGAATGACCGCGCATCCCCCGGCGCGGGCCCGCCCCCACCCCCCGGAAGTCCCGTGCCCCGACCCGTCCGACGGCTGCTCTCCGCGATCGCTCTCGCGGTGATGCTCGGCGTGGCCGGCGGCCTCGCCCTTCCCGGCGCCGCGCTCGCCGCCTCCCCGGACGCCCCGGTCGCGGTCGCGCCCGCGGAGGGGTCGTTCGTCGAGCCGGGTGCCGTCGTGCTCGAGTGGACCGCCATCGACGCCCCTCAGGGCTACGAGGTCAGCTGGGCGGCCGAGGGCGGGGAGAACGCCGGGACCGCGGCGACCGCGCAGACCACCGTCACGATCGACGTCGAGAGCGGGTCGTTCTCCTGGCGGGTGCGCGCGCTGCCCGACGGCGAGTGGTCGGCACCGGCGAGCTTCCACGCGGATCTCGACCTTCCCACCCTCCCGCTGCCCGATCAGCCGGCCGCGCCCGCCGCCGCTCCGCAGGGTCTCGAAGCGATCCCGGGCGGGGTGTGGATCGTCGGCGCACTCGCCTTCTCGGTGGTCTTCCTGGCCGTCGTCGTCGTGCAGTCGCGCAGCGGACGCGAACGGGACGCCTGAGCGCTCTGCTGTTACGGTGCTGAGGTGAGCACCCCGCCCGCCCGACCCAGCCCCGCCCGCATCACCACCTGGATCATCGTCGGCGGCATCGGTGTCTTCCTGCTGGCCAGCGGGATCATCGGGATCATCGCCAAGGGCTGATGGATCGCCGCACCTCGCGTCTCGTCGCCCTCGCCGGGCTCGTCCTCATCGTCGGCGTCGTGGTGATCGCCTTCGTCCTGACCTGAGGCGTCGCTCGACGCTGCACGGTGGACACCACGCGGGCCGCGTACGCTGGAACCATGCCGGAAGAGTTCTGGGCCAACGCGATCTTCTCGGTCGTGCCCACGCTGCTGTTCGGGCTGCTCTTCTGGTTCGTGTTCCGGGCGATCATCAGGTCGGACCGCAACGAGCGCGCGGTCGCCGCCCAGGTCGAGGCGGAGGAACGCGCCAAGCGCGCCGCCCGCAAGGACCCGGCCGGAACCTGACCCCGGGCTGGAGGTCAGACCTCCGGGGTCGACGGGGTCCCGGCGGGCGGCTCGGTCGTCGCCCGAACCCGCGCGAGCGACGCTCTCGCTCCGCGCGCGCGCACGAGCAGCACGATCACGACGATCGCGGCGATCAGCACGAGGGCGCCGACCACGATCCCGACGATGAGCAGGACCGGGGGACCGGGAAGCGCCGCATGCCCGCGCGCCGACATCTCGACGCGCTGATCGAGCGCGGCCGTCCAGGTCACCGTCGTGCCGGACACCTCGCCGTTGCTCTGCTCGGTCACCGGGCCGGGAAAGGTCACCGAGACCCGGATGTCGCCGCCATCGTCGGCGGGCTGGTCGGACGGGACCGACTGTGCCGTGAAATCGAGGATGCCGGTGAAGACGTAGGAGTCGCCGTCGCGGACGAACCTGAGCGACTCCGGCTCCTGGCCGGAGAGAACGTCGAGAGGCAGGTTGTCGAACTCGATGAACGAGCCGACGTAGTCGTCGCGGTCGTACTCCGACGTCGTCACGCCCGGGGTGTCGCGGAGCGAGCCCAGCAGCCTCGACTCGATCTCGGCGACGTAGCCCAGGGCCGTCGCGCGCGACTCCGCGGTCTTCTCGGTGTCGAGCACGGCCACGACGAGCTGGCCGTCGAGGATGTCGCCGTCGTCGAGGGTCAGGTCGGCTTGGAAGCGCACGCAGCCGGCGAGGGCGAGCACCACGAGGCCGACGGCGAGCAGACGGGGCAGGATGCGGCGTCGGGTCATGCTCTCCACCGTGCCAGAGCCGCGAAGCGAGGGAAAGCCGGGAGGCGGCTCAGCCGCGCGGCTGGAGGCGCACGTTCGGCAGCGCGGGCGCCGGCAGCGCCGGCCCGGGGTAGCCGTCGACGTGACCGAACCGTCCCGCCCGGTCGGTGCCGCCGATCACCTCCACCTGCCACTGCTCTCGGAAGGCGACGACCTCCTCGTGGCTGCGGCCGACGAAGTTCCACCACATCACGATCGGCTCCCGCAGCGGCTCGCCGCCGATGAGCAGCCCGCGCACCGGAGCGTCGCCGGCCTCGAGGCGCAGCCCGCCCGGGCCGGCCGGCACGACGCCGAGCCGGTCGGCGGGGATCCGCACGCCGTTGAGGCGGGGCTCACCGGCATCCACGACGAATCCGTGCTCGAAGCCAGGGTCGACCGCGAACTCGGCGACGCCGCCCGCGGGGAGGTCGACCTGGGCCCCGACGAGACCGGTGAACGCCGTGACCTGGCTCGCCGCACCGCCGAGTTCGCCGATGAAGACCCGCACGGTCGCGTCACCGACGGTCACCGGCTCCGGGACGAACGACTCGAAGAACGGCGCGACGTGGCGGGACCGGTCGGGCAGCGCGACCCACAGCTGCACTCCGTGCAGCTCGCGCGTGCGCGGAGTCGACACCTCGGAGTGCTGGATGCCCGCGCCCGCCGTCATCAGGTTCACCTGGCCGGGTTCGATCAGGGCATGGCTGCCCGCCGAGTCGCGGTGCTCGATCTCGCCCGCGTAGAGCCAGCTCACCGTCTGCAGGCCGGTGTGCGGATGCGGCGGGACATCCATCGTGCCTGCGCGGTCGCTCGGCACGGGGCCGTAGGAGTCGACGAAGCACCACGCGCCGACCAGGCTGCGCGCCCGCTGCGGGAGCGTGCGGCGCACGGGCAACGCGCGCGGCCCCCCGAGCGGCACCTCCCGCGGTTCGAGGATCTCGACGACCTCCGCGCCCGGCTCGGCGACGCAGACGGTCTCGGCGGGATCCGGCTCCAGGTTGCTCACCCTCGCGATGGTACGACGTAGCCTCGGAGGATGCCGTCGGCGATCGAGGACTACGCGTACATCGGGGACCTGCACACGGGTGCGCTCGTCGGAGCCGACGGGAGCATCGACTGGCTGTGCCTGCCGCGCTTCGACTCCGCCTCGATGTTCGGGGCCCTGCTCGGCGAGCGCGACCACGGGCACTGGACGATCGCGCCGGTGGGCGGGGGCCGGTGCACGTCGCGCCACTACCGCGGCGACACCTTCGTGCTCGTGAGCCGATGGGAGACGCCGGACGGGGTCGCCGAGGTGGTGGACGTCATGCCGATCGGCGATCGGCGGGCCGACCTCATCCGGCGGGTGCGCGGCATCAGCGGCACGGTGACGATGAGTCAGGAGCTGCGGATCCGGTTCGGGTACGCGGACGCGCTGCCGTGGGTGCGGCAGGAGAAGCGCGCGGACGGCGTCGACGGGCTGATCGCCGTCGCCGGGCCGGACTCCGTCGTGATCCGCGGGCGACGCTTCCGTGCCGCCGACCTCAGCCACCACGACGAGTTCACGGTGCACGAGGGCGAGACCGTCGACACGGTGCTCACCTGGTACCCCTCGCACCGCGTGCCGCCCGAGCCGATCGACGTCGACGAGGCCATCCGGCGCACCGAGGACTGGTGGACGGAGTGGATCTCGCGCTGCGACGACCTCGGGGAGCACGATGCGGCGGTGCGGCGCTCGCTGCTCGTGCTGCGCGCCCTCACGCACGAGGACACCGGGGGGATCGTCGCGGCACCCACGACGAGCCTGCCGGAGGAGTTCGGCGGCTCGCGCAACTGGGACTACCGCTACGTCTGGCTGCGGGATGCGGCGCTCACCCTGCAGGCGCTGCTGCTGCACGGCTTCCAGGCCGAGGCCGCCGAATGGCGCGACTGGCTGCTCCGCGCGATCGCCGGGGACCCCGCGGACATCCAGATCATGTACGGGATCGCCGGCGAGCGCTCGCTCCCGGAGTACGAGTCGACGACGCTGCCGGGGTACCGCGGCGCGCATCCGGTGCGGATCGGCAACGCCGCGGCCCTGCAGTTCCAGGGCGACGTCTTCGGGGAGGTCATGCTCGCGCTCGAGCAGGCGCGGCTCGCCGGGGCGGACGAGGACGAGTTCTCCTGGCCGCTCCAGGTCGCACTGCTCGGCTTCCTCGGCGACTCCCTCGACCGGCCCGACCAGGGCATCTGGGAGATCCGCGGCCCCGCCCGCTGGTTCACCCAGTCGCGCGCGATGATGTGGGCCGCGTTCGAGTGCGGCGTGCGTGCGGTGCGCGAGCACGGCCTCGAGGGTCCCGTGGCCACCTGGGAGGCGCACCGCGACAAGCTGCGCGCCGAGATCGAGGCGCAGGGCTACGACGCCGACCTCGGGCATTTCGTGCAGCACTACGGCGGCACCGAGGTCGACGCCGCCCTGCTCACGCTGTCGCAGATCGGGTTCATCGACGCCGACGACCCGCGGATGCTGCGCACCGTCGCCGCGATCGAACGCGATCTGCTGCACCACGGGCTGGTGTCGCGCTACCGCGTCGAGGCGGGCGTGGACGGTCTGCCGGGCGGCGAGAACCCGTTCCTGGCCTGCTCGTTCTGGCTCGTCGGCCAGTACGCGGACTCGGGACGCGTCGAGGACGCTGCCGAGCTGCTCGACCGGCTCGTCGGCCTCGCGAACGACGTCGGACTGCTCTCCGAGGAGTACGACCCGGC
>CAZPJC010000040.1:0-4388 GCA_964586645.1 uncultured Schumannella sp. | reverse complement strand
GGCTCGTCGGCCTCGCGAACGACGTCGGACTGCTCTCCGAGGAGTACGACCCGGCGGCCGGCCGGCACGTCGGCAACACCCCGCAGGCGTTCTCCCACCTCGCCCTCGTGCGCGCCGCCGACGCCCTCGCCCGGGCCCGGCGGGCTACTCTCACGGCATGACGTTCCAGGCGTATCTCGACACGATCGAGGAGAAGACCGGTCTCACCCCGCGGCAGTTCCTCGCCCTCGCCGCCGAGAAGGGCTTCGACGCGACCACGAAGGCGACGCCGATCCTGACCTGGCTCGCCGCCGACTACGGACTCGGCCGCGGCCACGGCATGGCGCTCGTGCACGTCATCACGAAGGGTCCGCAGATCTCGGCGAAGCACGTCGGCACCGGCACCGCCCACAGCGACCCGTCGGACACCCTCTGGCTCGACGGCCGCGTGAGCAATCCGGCGTCAGCCGGCTAGCACCGCCGCCAGCGTCTCCAGCAGCCGGTCGGCGTCGGCGTCGCCGAAAGGCAGCGGCGGCCGGATCTTCAGCGTCGTGTTGCCGGCGCCGGCGGTCGCGAGCAGCACCCGCCGCTGCCGCATCGCCTCGACGACATCCAGGGTGAAACCCTCGTCGGGGGTTCCGTCGTGCCCGACGAGATCGACGCCGAGGAACAGCCCCGCGTCGCGCACCTCGGCGACGTGGGGCAGCGAGCGGATGCCGTCGGCCAGACGCGCCCCGACCCGGGCGGCGTTCGCGGGCAACTGCTCGTCGCGCAGCACGTCGAGAGTCGCCTGCGCCGCCGCGATCGCGACGGGGTTGCCGCCGAAGGTGTTGAAGTACCGGCTGCGCGCCGCGAACGCCGCCGTCAGCTCCGGCCGAGCGACGACGGCCGCGACGGGATGCCCGTTCCCCATCGGCTTGCCCATCGTGACGAGATCGGGCTCGAGGCCCGCGCGCTCGAACCCCCACATCGTCGTGCCGAGCCGTCCGAACCCGGGTTGCACCTCATCCGCGATGAACACTCCGCCGGCCTTCCGCATCGCGGCGACGGCGTCGGCGAGGCCGGGGAGGTCGGGATGCACGCCGTCGCTTGCGAAGACGGTGTCGACGATGAGGGCGGCCGGCCTCACACCCATGATCTCGAGCTCGCCGAGGGTCGCGGTCACCGCCTCGGCGATGTCGACGTCCGGCGACGGGGCGCGCACCGCGCGGGCCCACGGCGCGAGCTCGTCGAGGCCGACGAGCGACGGCGAGATGCCGGCGATCTCGGTCGTGACCCCGTGATACGCGTTCCACGACACGATGACCCCGGTGCCGCCGGTGGCGATCTTCGCGATCCGCAGGGCGAGGTCGTTCGCCTCCGAGCCCGTGCAGGTGAACATGACGTTCGACAGGTGCGCGGGCAACGTGCCGAGCAGATCCTCGGCGTACGCGACGCTCGCGGCGTCCAGGTAGCGGGTGTGGGTGTTGAGCCGGGCGGCCTGCTCGGCGATCGCCGCGACGACGCGGGGGTGCGCATGCCCGACCGACGGCACGTTGTTGTAGGCGTCGAGGTAGTCGGTGCCGTCGGCGGTGAACAGGTGCGCGCGCTCGCCGCGGACGAACTCGACGGGCTCGCGGTAGAACAGCCGGTACGCCGGGCCGAGGGCGGCGATCCGTCGGCGCACGAGGCCGGCGGTCTCGGGCGGTAGGTCGTCAACCCGCGCGGGATCGAAGTAGGTGGTGGGTCCGGTCATGTCCATTCCTTCTGTGCGCGCCGGAATGAGCCGAACAGACCCGTGGGGTCGGCACGCTCGCCGGTCAGGCGGCCGAGCTCGTCGTTGATGACGATGCGCTGGATCTGCCGTCCGACGACGAGGCCCGGGATGACCTCGCGCTCGGCGTCGCTCAGCGGCACGACCGACTCGAACCCGTCGAGGAACGTGGAGCGCACGGCATCCATCGGCCCGTCGGCCGGGACGAGGTAGCCGAGCGCGACGCCGACGTCGCACACCCGCGCGGTGCGCGCGATGTCACCGAAGTCGATCACGCCGGTGATCGTGCCCGCGTCGTCGGCGAGCACGTTGTGGGGATGGAAGTCGCCGTGCACGATCTGGCGCGGCAGTGCGTCGAGCGCGGGGACGATCTCGACGGTGTAGCGGGCGATCGCGTCGAGGATCTCAGGATCGTCCGTGTAGTCCGCGAGCCCCGCGACGTGCTGCAGATCCCAGGGGAGCAGCCGGTCGGCCGCGGGGTGCTCGAGTGGGGCGAGGGCGCGGTTCAGGCGTCCGAGCAGCTCGCCGCCGATCCGCAGCTGCAGCCGGTCGCGTCCTGCGGGTGACCCTGGCAGCCAGGTGAGCACTCGCACGATCCGGCCGTCGAGCGTGACGGGAGCGTCGGCCGGAACGAGCCGCGGCACCGGCAGGTCGGGGTCGGCCTTGGCGACGAGCGCCAGCGCGGCGTCCTGAAAGGCGAGTAGCTCGGGTCCGTCGTTCGGGTGCGCGACCTTCACCAGATGGATGCCGCCCGAGTGCTCGACCCGGAAGGTGTCGTCGCGCTCCGTCTCGAGGAGAGAGAGGTGCGGGCGCTCGAGACCCCAGCGATCCGTGAGCAGCTCGGCGACAGCCCGGGGGTCGGCCCGATCGAACGGTTCGACGAGAGCATCCAGCAGCGCCACCCTCGAATGCTACGGGCGCACCGCCAGCAGGTCGCCGACCTGACAGTCGAGGGCGTCGCAGATCGCGGTGAGGGTGGAGAACCGGATAGCGCGGGCCCGGTCGTTCTTCAGCACCGAGAGGTTCACCAGGCTCACCCCCACCAGCTCCGACAGCCGGGTCAGCGTCATCCCGCGCTCGGCGAGCAGCTCGTCGAGCCGGCAGTGGATGCGCCCGGCATCCTCGTCGTCAGCAGGCGCCATCAGACGAGACCCTCCGTCTCGCGCTGCAGGCGGTGGCCGATCTGGAACGCCGCGCCGATGGCGCCGAGGGCGAGGATCGCGAAGACCGCGGTGAAGTCGGTCTGGAAGAGCACCCCGTCGTACTGGTGGTCGCTCACCGCGGCGAGGGTGCCGTTGACGCCCATCGTCTGGAACAGCGAGCCGAGCACCCAGCCGGCCAGCAGCACACCGACCCCGGCCAGCACGATGCGCACCGTCGAGGCGGCGAAGGCCCGCCCGCGCGCGACGTTGAGACAGAACAGGCACAGCAGCAGGATCCCGGCGAGCACCGCGAGCCCGGTCACGATCGGCTGCGCGATGAGGGCGAAGAGGGTGGCGGCGGCCGGATCGCTCACGGTGACGATCGCCTGATCGACCTCGACGCCGACGTCGGCGCCTCCCGGGCCGATGGGCAGGGTCGCGGTCTCGCCGACGAACGGGACGAGAACCGGGATGTCGTGGCCGGGCAGCACTTCGGCGAGGCGCACGACCGCGGCCCAGATCGTGGCGGCCGCTCCGATCGCGCCGAGCACGATGGTGGCGTACATGCCGATCCGATCGGATCGCGAGAGGGCGGTGGGGCTCGAGGTCATGGTCGATCCTTATCGATTGTCGTTGTTATCGATCTACGATAAGTTGCGGATCGACGCGAGGTCAAGCCGTGAGCGAACAGGGGAGTTTTCGCGGGGCTGCGTCGTTACCCTCGGATGTATCGACGCCTTCCGACCGGCGTCACCAGGAGTTCACGATGTTCGAGCGCTTTACAGACCGAGCCCGCCGGGTGGTCGTCCTCGCCCAGGAAGAGGCGAAGATGCTCAACCACAACTACATCGGCACCGAGCACATCCTGCTCGGCCTCATCCACGAGGGCGAGGGTGTCGCCGCGAAGGCGCTCGAGTCCCTCGGCATCTCGCTCGACGCCGTGCGCGAGCAGGTGCAGGACATCATCGGCCAGGGTCAGCAGCAGCCGACCGGCCACATCCCCTTCACCCCGCGCGCCAAGAAGGTGCTCGAGCTCTCGCTGCGCGAGGCCCTCCAGCTAGGTCACTCGTACATCGGCACCGAGCACATCCTGCTCGGCCTGATCCGCGAGGGCGAGGGCGTCGCCGCCCAGGTGCTCGTGAAGCTCGGCGCCGACCTCAACCGCGTGCGCCAGCAGGTCATCCAGCTGCTCTCGGGCTACCAGGGCAAGGAGCAGGTCGCGGTCGGCGGCAACGACGCGGCGCCCGACAAGGGCAGCCAGATCCTCGACCAGTTCGGCCGCAACCTCACCCAGGCGGCCCGCGACGGCAAGCTCGACCCGGTCATCGGGCGCGAGAAGGAGATGGAGCGGGTCATGCAGATCCTCTCCCGCCGCAGCAAGAACAACCCCGTGCTGATCGGCGAGCCCGGCGTCGGCAAGACCGCCGTCGTCGAGGGGCTCGCCCAGGCGATCGTGCGCGGCGACGTGCCCGAGACGCTCAAGGACAAGCAGCTCTACACGCTCGACCTCGGCT
>CAZPJC010000039.1:0-19758 GCA_964586645.1 uncultured Schumannella sp. | reverse complement strand
GTTTCCCGCCGAATCCGAATTCCCGCAATCCACGTGGAGCGTACGTTCCCGAGTCGACGAGCTTCTCGCATACCCCCCCGCGGCCGGGATCCTCAACCGGCACTGCCGTGCGGTCAGTGTCGGCCCGTTTGCGGATGTCTGCGGCGAACTGTCGCTGTACCGAGCGGCCGCCGCGATGATCGGGGTACTCCCGTGGGCGACGCTGCGGACGATCGCCGCCGAACTGGCCGATCTGGACTGAAGGTGCGGCCCGACGAGAGGCCGGCATCGCTGCACGGCATGACATCGCCGATCACCTCGTCAGCTACAACCCCCGACGGGCGCGGCGCGTTGGTGGAGGAGGGCGAGCAGTGCGTCGCGCTCCACGAATTCCTCGTAGCCGATGTATGACAGCTGCACCAGCAGGGATCCGCATAGGAATATGTGGACTTCCCCACTGCCGTAGACCTCTCCGTCCGGGTAGGCGTGGTCGGCGCGGTACGACAGTGAGGCGTCACCCAGGCCGGTGGGGTCGCTCGGCACGACGGTGACGACGTAGGCGCCCTGGCCGTCGTCTCTCGGAACCGGCTGGCATGCGGCGATCACTTGTCGATAGTCGTCCAGCAGGTCTCTCGCGGCCCCGGGCGAATCGACTGCGAGCACCCAGCTGCTCGATGACGTCACTCCGTCGGCGGTGACGTGCTTGCGCCACGACCCGAGGTAGACGGTGTCGTTGGGTGGCAACCACGACGACGACCACCCGCACGGATCACCGGCGTCGTAATCCCAGATCTCGCCTCCTCCATAACCCTCATCGCCGGGGGCGAGCGTCCACCCGGGGCCGTAGTCGTCGACGCTGAGCAGGATCGGATCGAGCTGGCGAACCACGAACTTCGGCGCATCCGTCTCGGTCGGGTTCGGGTTCGGCGAAGCGATGCAGCCGGCGAGAAGTGCTGTGGCGACCGCTGTCGCCAGGGCGATCCGGGGTCGGCGCATCCGGGCGGGGTTCCGCATGAGACGAAAGTACCTCAGTGGTCCCGGTCGCGACCATCCGCCATCCCCCGACGAAGGCTCCGAGCCGATCGCCACGCGGTATCACCCGCATCGGTGGATTTCTCTCGGTCGGCATCGACTCGAGCCGCCGCGTTCGATGGCGACGCCTACCCGGCAAGTAGCTGGAATTCTTCCGGCTGGACACCGGCGGGAGCCTCGCTGACCCAACCGAACTCGTGGAAGAATTGACGCGATGACCAGTATCCGGCGGCCGAACATCGTCATGATCCTGACCGACGACCACGCCGCGCAGTCGATCGGTGCCTATGGGTCGGTGATCAACACGACGCCGCGGATCGACGAGATCGCGCGGCACGGGTGGCGGTTCGACAACTGCTTCGCCACCAACTCGCTGTGCTCGCCGAGCCGAGCGAGCATCCTCACCGGAACATACTCGCACGTGAACGGTGTCACCACCCTCGTGACCCCGCTCGATGCGCGGCAGCCGACGTTCATCTCCCAGCTCAAGGCTGCCGGCTACAAGACGGCGATGGTCGGAAAGTGGCACATGGGCGACGGCCCCGGTCACGACCCGCAGGGTTTCGACTACTGGGATGTCATCCTCGGGCAGGGCGAGTACTGGAACCCGCGGTTCCGCAATCCCGACGGCTTGCGCATGGTCGAGGGCTACGCGACCGATGTGTTCACCGACCTGGCGATCGACTGGGTGGAGTCGCTCGACGGCGACGAGCCGTGGTGCGTGCTGATCTACCACAAGGCCCCGCACCGGCCGTGGGAGCCGCATCCGCGGCATGCCGGTCTCTACACCGATCCGATCCCGGTGCCGCGAACCTTCGACGACGACTACGCGACGCGCTCGTCGTCGGTGCGGCGAGCCCTCATGCGCCTCGCCGACAACCTCACCGTCGACGACCTCAAGGTCGATCCGCCCAGCGGTCTGGGCTACGACGACCTGGCGCTGTGGAAGTACCAGCGCTATATGGAGGATTACCTGCGGTGCGTGCAGGCGGTCGATGAGAACGTCGGCCGAGTCATCGACTGGCTGCGCGTTCGCGGCGACTTCGACGACACGATGCTCATGTACGCCTCCGACCAGGGTTTCTTCCTCGGCGAGCACGGCTGGTTCGACAAGCGGCTGATGTTCGAGGAGTCGCTGCGGATGCCGCTGCTGCTGTGCTACCCGCGCGCGCTCGACGGAGGGCGGGTGCACGACGGGATCGTCACCAACGTCGACTTCGCGCAGACCATCCTGGCGGCGGCGGCCGCCGAGAGTCATCCGCGGATGCAGGGCCGCAGCTTCTGGGGCGACCTCACCGGCGGCGACGCGACGCCGCCCGCCGCGGGCATGTACTACCGCTACTGGGAGCACGACGACCCGTCCCATCACGCCCCGGCGCACTACGGCTACCGCACCGACCGTTTCAAGCTCATCTTCTACTACAACGACGGGATGGGGCTGCCCGGCACGGGCACCTTCGTCTACCCGGGGGAGTGGGAACTCTACGATCTGGTGACCGATCCTGCGGAGCTGGACAACGTGGCCGACGATCCCGCCTTCGCGACGATCCGCGCCGAACTCACCGCGGCGATGCTCGCCGAGCAGGAGCGGCTCGGCGATGCTCCGCATCCCTCCCAATTCGGGGGCCGCTCGCCGAACGCGCATGCACTCGCGAGGGCCTCGGGGCCGAGATCTTCGGCGCGAATCTCGGGGTAGTCCAGCAACAGTGCGTACCGAATGGGTTCGTCCTCTCGTGTCCTCTGGGGTTGGACACGGTGATGACGAACTCGGCTCCCTCCATCGACACAAGCCGTTCGCGTGGGTCGAGGACTTCACGCCAGCGCAGATCCGAGGTCTCGGGGCGCTCGAGGTGGCCGGTGCGATCGGCCTTATCCTGCCGATGGCGCTCGGCGTGCTGCCGGTTCTCGGCCCGATCGCCGCGCTCGGCATCGCAGCACTGCAGGCCGGCGCGTTCGTCGTGCACGTCCGCCGTGGTGAGAAGCCTTACCTCAACCTGGTGCTCTTCGCCCTCGCCGGCGCCACGGCGGTGCTCGGGTTCTTCGCGCTCGCGGCGGGCTGACGGCGTAGCCTGAAGGGGATGTCTCCTGTCGCTGCGCTCTCGATGCGCGCCCACGCAGCCCTGCTACTGGTCGCTGGGGCGCTCGCGCTCGTCGTCGCGGCCGCCGTCGGACCCACGCCGGGCGCCCTGCTCACCGCGCTCGCCGCATCCGCCGCCCTCGTCGTGGTCGCCACCGTCGTCGTGCGCGATCTCGTCATCGCCCCGGCCGAGGCGGCACTCCGGGTCGGGCATCGCGCTCGCCAGCATCGCGAGTCACTCGATCGCATCGCGGCACCCACGCATCCCGACACCGCCGGTCGGGTGCGGTCCCGAGCACCCGGAGGGGTCGCACCGGCCGCGTAAGTTCTCGTCCTCGCGACAGTTCTCGTCCTCGACGGGGAGCGGCCACACGTGACCGCATCCCTTCGACCACAAGGACCTTTCCATGGACTTCTCTGCCTTCCCGCCCCTCGCCGCCGTGCTCGACGCGGCGCACTCGCTTCTGCTCGGGCTCGCCGCCCTGCTCGAACCGTTCGCCGGCCCCACGGCCGCGGCGCTCGCGATCGTGTTCGTCACCCTCGTGGTGCGAGCCGCCCTCATCCCGCTTGGAGTGCTGCAGGTGCGCGCCGAAACCGCCCGCCGTCGCCTCGCCCCGAGAATCGCCGACCTGCGGGAGCGCTACCGCAAGAACCCTGAAACCCTGCAACGCAAGACCCTCGATCTGTATCGGGATGCCGGCGTCTCACCGTTCGCGGGGATCCGGCCGGCTCTCGTCCAGGTGCCGATCGTCTCGGTGCTCTACGGCGTCGCCGTCTCGCCGACACTCGACGGGCATCCGAATGAACTCCTCGGCGAGACCCTTCTCGGCGCCCCGCTCGGGCAGTCGTTCACGGCGATGATCGCGTCACCGGGGGCGATACTTCTCGTACCGATCGGTCTGCTGGTCCTGTTGGCAGTCGTCGCCTGGTTCACGCGTCGCCAGGCCCTGCGGATGGCCGCTGCCGCGCCGACGACGGACGGCCCGCTCGCGACCGCGACCGGCATCCTGTCGTGGTTGTCATTCATGACCGTCGTGATCGCGATCTTCGTACCGCTCGCCGCGGCTCTGTACCTCACGGTGTCGAGCGCGTGGACGTTCGTGGAGCGCACCATTCTGCGGCGACGAGCCGCAGCCGGGTGAGTCAGGCGTGCTGGCGCGCGTGAACGCCCTCCGCGACCTCTTCGACGAGTTTCCCGCAGAATGCCGGGAGGTCGCCGGGTGTGCGGCTCGACACGAGTCCCTGGTCGACCACGACTTCCTCATCGACCCACGTCGCGCCCGCGTTGACGAGGTCAGTCCGCAGGCTCGGGTAGCTCGTGAGTTTGCGGCCGCTGACGACGTCGGCATCCGTCATGATCCACGCGCCGTGGCAGATGACGGCCACCGGCTTCTTCTGCTCGAAGAAGTCGCGCACGAAGCCGACCGCGTCGGCATCCATGCGCAGGTGGTCGGCATTCACGACCCCGCCGGGCAGCACCAGAGCGTCGAAGCCTTCTGCCGTGGAGTCGGCGACCTGCTGATCGACCCGCTGCCTGTGGCCCTTCTTGCCTTCGATCTCGTCCGACGTGGGCGAGACCAGCACGGGGGTGCCGCCCGCCAGTTGCACGGCCGTCCACGGCTCCGTGAGCTCCGAATCCTCGAAGCCGTCGGTGAGCAGGAAGGCGACAGTCTTTCCGTCGATGTTCTTCGTCATGGTGAGTCCTTTCGTCAGCTCCACGCTAGGAACGATCACCGCAGGGGGAACCGGGTTGACAGGTCACCGGTAACCTGGATGTCGACGACGAGGGGCCCGCCATGAACCGACCACTCGCTGCCCGCCGGGCCGCGACGCTGCTCGGCACGTGGACCGTCGTCGTGCCCGCGGTCGCCGTTGTCGCCCTCGTGCTCACCTGGGATCGGTCGCTCGAGGCGCTCGCCGTCGCGCTCACGGCCGTTCTGCTGATCGGTGCGGTGCTCGCCGCCGTGCATCACGCCGAGGTGGTCGCGCACCGCGTGGGGGAGCCGTTCGGCTCGCTCGTGCTCGCCGTGTCGGTCACCGTGATCGAAGTGGCGCTCATCATCACGCTCATGGTGAGCGGCAAAGGCACCGAGACCCTCGCCCGCGACACGGCGTTCGCGGCGGTGATGATCACCCTCAACGGCATTGTCGGCATCTCGCTGTTGCTGGGCGGTCTGCGCCACGGCCTCCCGCGGTTCAACGCCGAAGGGGCGGGGGCGGGGCTGGCCGTCGTCGTGACCCTCGTGACCCTCACGCTCGTGCTGCCGAGTTTCACGGTCTCGGAGGCGGGAGCGCGGTTCTCGCCGGCCCAGCTCGCGTTCGTCGCGATCGTGGCCGTGCTGCTGTATGCCGGTTTTGTCGCGACCCAAACCCGGGGCCACCGCGACTTCTTCCTGCCCGTTGGCCTCGACGGCAAGACCATCCGCCGGCACGTGGATGCTGACGGCGACGGGCACGCCGACCCGCCGTCGAATCGGACGACGGCCGTCAGCGCGGCCCTGCTGCTGCTCTCGCTCGTCGCCGTCGTCGGGCTCGCGAAAGCGGTGTCGCCGGCCATCGAGTCGGGGGTGGAGGCGGCCGGCATCCCGCATGCCTTCGTCGGCATCGTCATCGCCAGCCTCGTGCTGCTGCCGGAGGGTCTCGCCGCGTCGAAGGCGGCGCTGCGCAACCGGATGCAGACGAGCCTCAACCTCGGCATCGGCTCGGCGATCGCCACGATCGGCCTCACCATCCCGGCGATCGCGGTCGCCTCGATCTGGCTGCCCGGGCCGCTGACGCTGGGCCTCGGCGACGTACAGTTGGTGTTGTTCGGCCTGACCGTCGTGGTATCGATCCTGACGATCGTGCCGGGACGCGCGACCCGGCTCGCCGGGGTCGTGCACCTCGTATTGCTGCTCGCGTTCGTCTTCCTCGCGATCTCGCCGTAACCGGCCGGGCGTCAGCCGTACAGGCTGCGCTCGAGCCGGTCATACCAGCCCTGTTCGAGAATCCAGGTCTGCCTGCCTTGTCGAGCCCGACGACGACGGCGACCCCGACGAGAACGAGCAGCGCCCCGACGATGCGCCTTAACCAGCCGTCGGGTCGGTTCAGCCAGCCCACTACCCGAAGGGCATCGACATCCCGGCGTTCGAGTGCGACGGCGTCACGCAGGTCGGCGTCTTCCACGTCGGATAGCAGACGCGGGCGCGCTCAGGGCTCGCGGAACGGGTCGCTCGCCGACGGCGGGGTGCTGGATGCGGCCGCTTTCGCGCGACGCGGCGCACGAGCAGCGGGCTTCTTCTCCGTCGGAGGCTCGGCCTTGGTTTCGGCTTTCGCGGCGCGGTGCGGCGGCTTCTTCCCCGCCGAGTCCGCCGCATCCTCAGGGGCATGTTCGCGCAACCGCATGAATCGTTGCTGGCCGGCTTCGCGGATCTCCACCTGCTCGTCGTTGGCGCGCACGAAGTCCATGAAGCTGCGGAAGCCGAGCGACTTCTCGTTGAACGACGGGTTGAGCCGCTTGATCTGCGACTTCACCGTCGAGGCGTTGAGCCACTCCTCGTCGTCGAGCTTTCCGCCCGCGAGGTCGAGGGCGCGCGCGAGCAACCGGGATGCCGTGGCCTGCGTGAGCACGACCGGCGCCGAGGTGTCGTCGCCGGTCGTGGCGGCGGCGGCGGGTGCGGGGGTGATCGTGGCGGCCTGCTCGTCGCGCTGCAGCTCGTCGTAGGATTCGAACTCGTCGAGCGCGGCGACCAGCGCCGGACTGGTGGAACCGGTCACGCCGATGCCGATGACGACCCGGCCGAGCCGCTTGCAGCGCTGGGCGAGCGGGATGTAGTCGGAGTCGCCCGCGACGATCACGACGTGCGTGATGTCGGGGAGGCGGAACATGTCGTCGATCACGTCGACGGCGAGCCGGATGTCGGCGCCGTTCTTGGTGCTCGACGCGGGGAAGAGCTGGGTGAGGTCGATCGCCCGGTCGACGAGCTGGCGCTTGTAGGCGGCGTTCGCCGGTACCGACCAGTCGGCGTAGGCCCGGCTCAGGGCGACGGTGCCGAACGACGACGCGTAGTCGAGGATCGCGCCGAAGTCGACGCGGGCCTGCTCGAGCTTGGGCACCGACTTGCCGTCGTTGCGGCGGGCCTCGTCTTTGCGCCACGAATCGCGACCGTGCAACTGGTCGTAGCGCGAGATGACCACGTTGTCGAAGTCGATATAGACGGCGACGCGGGATTCCGTCGGTTCCCCGGGTTGACCCATGGTTCGACCCTAACCCGCGTAACCCCACAGAAAACGCATAGGAATGCGTGGTCAGCTTTCGCGGGTGACCTCCCCGACGCGTCCCGATGGCTCGCCCGTCCGGGCCCTCGTCGTCGACGACGAGGAGCTGCTTGCCGACATGCTGCGCATGGCGCTGCGTTCGGAAGGCTGGGACACCCGGGTCGCCCACGACGGGCAGACCGCGCTGAAGCTGGCCCGCGAGACCCCGCCCGACGTCGTGGTGCTCGACATCATGATGCCCGGGCTCGACGGGCTCAGCGTGCTGCGGCGGCTGCGCGAGGCGGGCAACGACTGCCCGGTGCTGCTGCTCACCGCCAAGGACGCCGTCGAGGATCGCGTCGCCGGGCTGACGGCGGGCGGCGACGACTACGTCACGAAGCCGTTCAGCCTCGAGGAGGTCATGGCGCGCCTGCGCGGCCTCGTCCGGCGCGCGATGCGGGCAGCCGGTGATGATGGCTCGATCGTGCGGGTCGGCGACCTCACCCTCGACGAGGAGAGTTACGAGGTGGAACGGGCCGGGCATCCCATCCAGCTCACCCCCACGGAGTTCGAGCTGCTGCGCTTCCTGATGCGCAATCCGAAGCGCGTACTCAGCCGCGAGCAGATCCTCGACCGCGTCTGGTCGTACGACTTCGGCGGCCGCGCCGCGGTGGTCGAGCTCTACATCTCCTACCTCCGCAAGAAGCTGGATGCCCACGGCCCCGGCATGATCCACACGGTGCGGGGGGTCGGCTACTCGATCCGCCCCGCCTCGTGAGCCGGCGATGAGGCGCTGGTCGCTCGCGACCCGGCTCGTCGTCGGGATCGTCGGGCTGCTGGCGGTGCTCGCGGTCGCGATCGGCGTCGTCACCGTCGCCGCGTCGCGCGGCCAGACGGTGGGGCGCCTCGACCGGCTGCTGCTCGCGGCGTCGGAGCGCACGATGAGCATCGTCAACAAGGAGATCCCCGGCACGATCGGCGACATCATCCCCGGTGAGGGGGCGGGGGCGGTGCTGGTGATCTCGGTGGACGGCGAGGTGTTCCGCGCCGGGTACGTCGGCTACGGCCAGATCCAGTCGCTGACCGCCGCCCAGACCACGGTGCTGCTCGCGGTGCCGAACGACCGTCTGCCGCACACCGTCGACCTCGGCGACCTCGGGTCCTATCGGGTCGTCGCGACGCCGTTCGAGGCGGTCGAGGGCTCGGCGGTCGTGCTCAACGGGTTGTCGCTGTCCGAGGCGGACGCGGCCACGGCATCCCTCATCCAGACGATCGCCGCGGTGAGTCTCGGGGCGATCGCCCTCGCCGTGCTGCTCGGGGCCCTCGTGGTGCGGCTCGCGCTGCGTCCGCTGACCCGCGTCGTCGACACGGCCACGCGGGTCTCGGAGCTGCCGCTCGAATCGGGGGCCGTCTCGATGCCCGAACGCGTGCCGGTCGACGCCCCGGACACCGAGGTGGGCCGGGTCGGCACGGCCCTCAACCGGCTGCTCGGCAAGGTCGAGTCGTCGCTCGCCGTGCGGCACGAGAGCGAGCAGAAGCTGCGGCGATTCGTCGCGGATGCCTCCCACGAGCTGCGCACGCCGCTCGCCTCGATCCGGGGGTACGCCGAGCTCGGGCAGCGTCCGGCCCGCCTGCCCGCCGACACCGCGCGCTCGCTCGAGCGCATCCAGTCGGAGTCGGTGCGGATGTCGACCCTCGTCGAGGAGATGCTGCTGCTCGCGCGCCTCGATGCCGGCCGCGACCTGCTGCTCGGCGACGTGCCGCTCGGCGGCCTGCTGGTCGAGGCGGTCGCCGACGCCCAGGTCGCGGGACCCGAGCACCACTGGCGGCTCGAGCTGCCGGAGGCCGATGTGGAGGTGCGCGGGGACGCCGACCGCCTCCGTCAGGCGCTCGGCAACCTGCTCGCCAACGCGCGCCTGCACACACCGGCCGGCACGACGGTGACGGCGAGCCTCGAGGCGGTGCCCGAGGGAGCGCGACTGTCGGTCGCCGACGACGGGCCGGGCATCGACCCCGGACAGCGGCCGGGGCTGTTCGAGCGCTTCACGCGCGGGGACGGCTCGCGTTCGCGACTCGCCGGCAGCACGGGTCTCGGCCTCGCGATCGTCTCGGCGATCGTCGGAGCGCACGGCGGGACGGTCGACGTGGAGAGCGAACCCGGCCGGACGGTCTTCACGATCGTGCTGCCCGCCGACGGCTTCCCGGCCGACGCCGAGACGCCTCACAGCGCACCCCGGGCGGATCCCGAGATCGGCACGGTCGGATGAGGTCATGACGAACCCGACCCGTTCCGCATCCCGGCTCCGCACCGTCGTCACCCGCCGGGTCATCGGCGCCCTGGCCGGCCTCGCGCTCGCCGGAGGCCTCGCCGCCGGCCCCGCCGTCGCAGCGGCGGCCTCGACTTCTCGGGCGTCGGCGACGGTCCGGACGGCCGCGAGCGCTGCGGACCTCGTCGCGACCCTCGACGAGGAGCAGCGGCAGGCGCTCATCGACGGCATCCCGAACGTGCCCGGGACGGGGCTGCGGCTCGGCGACCTGGACGCCGGTCAGCGCGCCGCCGCCTACGCCCTGCTGCGTTCCCTGCTGAGTGCCGAAGCCTGGACCCAGGTCGCCGACCTGGTCGAGGCGGACGCCGCGGCGGGCGCGAGCGACGATCATCACCTGGCCCTGTTCGGCGACCCGGTCGGCGACTTCGTGCTGCAGTTCTCGACGGCGGAGCTCAGCCTGAGCGCGATCCGCCAGGGCGACACCCTCGACGTCCAGCCCGACCTCGTCGGCTAGCCGTTCGGCGCGGCTCGGTCAGTCCAGGGCGGCCCGTTTCCCCCGGGCGGCGTCGAGCGCGGTGCTCGCCGTCTCGTGCGCCGCGGTCGCGGCATCCCGTTTCTGCTCGAGGGCGGCCGCCTCCCGTTCCGCCGCTGCGAGCGCCCGGCGGGCCGCCCGCAGCCGCTCCTCGAGGTCGTCGAGCTCGCCGGCCGCCGCGTCCACCTCGGTGCGCGCCCGCTCGACGACGGCGTCCGCGCGCGTCCGTGCCCGGTTCAGCTCGGCGTCGGAATCGTCGATGGCGCGCGGCCGGGGACGCGGGGCGGCGACGCGCTTCTCGGCGGCACGTGAGCCCGCGTCCGGCACGGCGACGGCGTCCGCGAGATCCACCGGCTCGAACCCGATCGTCTCGAGCGGGCGCAGCAGCCTGCCCGTGCGGAGGGCGGCGGCGGCCTCGGGATCGGCGAGACCCGCGTCGAGCGTCGCGGCGACGGCATCCACGACCGCCGGAGCCACCGGGTGCCCGGCGTCGGCCGCGAGCGCGCCGCCGGATCGCGCGAGCGCGGTCACGAGAACGCGGCGCTCCGTCGCGAGGCGGGTGATCTCGGACCGATCGAGTGCCGCCTGGGCGGCCCGAAGGTCGGCGCCGAGGTCGAGCAGCTGCTCGAGGTCGTCACGACGTTCGCGCACGAGGAGGTTGACGATCCAGGCGGCGGGCGCGGGCCGGCGCAGCTCCTTGACGCGCGCGGCGAGCTCCCGGTCTCCCGAGAGTTCCTTCACCCGCACCCCGCGCGCGGCGATGAACTCCGCGGGCGGGACGGCGTACAGGTCGTCCGCGACCTCCGCCAGACGATCTGCCATGTGCCCAGTCAAGCACCGGCCCTAACCTGGGTCGGTGAGTTCCGGCCGGGTGATCGTCGTGGGGAGCGTCAACCTCGACCTGGTCTATCGCGTGCCGCACCTGCCCCGGCCGGGGGAGACCCTGATCGGCACCGACCTCGTGCGGCTCTCGGGAGGCAAGGGCGGCAACCAGGCGCACGCCGCCGCGCGGGTCGCCCCGGCCCGGGTCTCGGTCGCGATGGTCGCCTGCGTCGGCGACGACGACGCGGCGAGGCGGCTGCGCGACGACCTCGCCGGAGCCGGCGTCGACACCGACGGGGTGCGCGGGGTCGACGGGCCGTCGGGCACCGCGCTCATCGCCGTCGACGGTGCCGGCGAGAACACCATCGTCGTCATCCCGGGCGCCAACGCGGCCTGGCCGGACGGTCGGGTCGACGAGCTCGGATTCGCGCCGGGCGACGTCGTGGTCGTGCAGCTCGAGATCCCGTTCGGCGTCGTGGACGCGGTCGTGCGCCGGGCGTCGGCCGCGGGTGCCCGCGTCGTGCTCAACGCCGCGCCGCTCGACCGTCGCGCCGCCGGACTCCTGCCGCTCGTCGACGTTCTCGTCGTCAACGAGGTCGAGGCCGCCGAGCTCTTCGGCGTCGACGGCGACCTCGATGAGGAGACTCTCGCCGGAGTCGCCGCCGGGCTGACGACCGACGTCGTGGTGACGCTCGGGGCCCGCGGTGCGCTCGTCGCCCCGGCCGGGGGAGCGGTGACGAGCCGGCCGGCCTACCCGGTCGAGGCGATCGACACGGTCGGTGCCGGCGACGCCTTCGTCGGCGGTTTCGCGGCGGAATGGGCGGCCGGCGGGTCCCTCGACGCGGCCGTGCGCATGGGCTCCGCGGCCGGCGCTCTCACCGCGACGGTGCCGGGAGCACGACATCCCGGACTCGATCGGGCCGGGGTCGAACGCCTCGTCGGACGGCCCGGGTAGACCCCCGGTTCTGTCGTCCCCGCGACGGGGGACGGATTGCTCACCTCACAGAAATCCGTGCGACACTCTGTTCAGCCGTTCTCGCGATCTGATGCGCGGGTCGGTGAGGTGCCCGCCGCCGCATTCCCTGATCCGCCGCGGCGGGCACCGCTTCTCTCGCATCTGACCCGCTCCGTCCTGCGACGGAGCCGTTCGGTGAGGTGCCCGCCACCGCACCTGCTTTGATCCACCGTGGCGGGCACCGCTTCCTCTGTGGCACCGGAGATCAGCTCGGTACCGGAGGGATTCCCCTACCCCTAGTCGGAATCCCGCCTCCACGCGCTGAGCGTTCCACAGAGTCCCTGATCGCGAAGTGCACCGGCTCGGCTCGTCCCCTCGCCCGGAACCCCGGGCACGACGAAGGGGCGGTTCGGGCCGCTGCGGTGAGCGTCGCCCTCGCGGACGACGGTTCGGACGTCGGGTTCCACGTCACCTCCAGCTAGGTAGTGTCGGCGACCGTCCGGGCGTCTCACCCCTGAGCGAGATTCAAGATAACGAATTGGTAACGGCCAGGGAGCGCCCGTCAGGCGACCCCGACCCACAGCCCGTCCCGGGCACGCGTCATCCCGACGAACAGCTCGCGGCGCTGGAGGGCGGTGCGCTCCCCCGCGGCGTCGTCGAGCGTCGCCGGCCCGGCCTGCAGCAGGTACGGGGGCGTGCGCACGACGAGCACCTCGGCGAACTCGAGGCCCTTCGCGCGCTTGATCGTGCCGACCTTCACGGCGTCGACCGGCGTGCCGTCGTAGTCGGCGAGGTCGATCGTCGGGATGCCGGCCTCCTCGAGCGCCTCGGCCGCCTCCTTCGCGTGCCAGGAGTACAGCGCGAGCACGCCGATGTCGCCCAGCCGCACGCCGCGTCCCGACTCCTCGGCATCGGCGACGATCCGGCGCACCCGCTCGACGAGCGACCGGTCGTGCACGGCCCGCGACGGGAAGACCGTGTGCACAGGTCGCGGCCCGCGTCGCGGAGTCTGCGCGGCATCCGCCGTCGCGGGGGCGCCCTCGATGTCGACATGACGGTCCCCGCGCACGAGGTAGCCGGCGAACTGGGCGATCTCGGCGGTGTTGCGGTAGTTCGTCGTCAGCACCGCGGAACGCCCCGCGATCGACACGCCCGCCTCGGCGAGCGTCGAGCCGCCGGGATAGATCGTCTGCTGGCCGTCGCCGACCAGGTTGAGCCCGTCGGGGATGTCGCCGACCAGGGAGTGCAGCATCCGGATCATGACGGCCGAGAGATCCTGCACCTCGTCGACGATGACGGCCCGGTAGCGGTCGATCGGCTCCTCGCGCAGCGACGCCTCCGCCTCGAGGATGAGGTCCTGCCAGTCCGCGACGCCGCGCGCCCGGAGGGCCGCCTCGTAGGCGACGTAGAGCTCCCACACGGCGGCCCGCTGCTCGACCGTCAGCGGCCGGCGGCGCCCGTGCCGGGCGAGGCCCGCGTACTGCTCGAATCGGGTCAGCCCGCGGCCCTTCACGACCGCCGACACCTCCTCGTACCAGTAGGTCGCGGCGGGGTCGATCGCGCCGAGCGGACCCTCGAGCCCGTGGCGGCGCCACACCTCGTCGAAGATCCGGGAGGCGAGTTCCGCGTCGACATCCAGCCGGCTGCCGCGCGAGGCGAGGACCTCGGCGGCGAATCCGTGCACGCTGCGGAACTCCACCCGTCCGGCGACGTCGGGCGCGAGCCGGCGCAGGAGCGACTCGAGCACGTGGGGCAGCGTGCGCACGAACGTCGTCACGAGCACCGGGCCGCCCGTCACGCGGGCGAGGTGCGCGGCGCGATGCAGGGCGACGACGGTCTTGCCGGTGCCCGCGGCGCCGCGGATGCGCGAGGGCCCGCCGAACGAGCGGCGCACGAGGCGCGCCTGACCCGGGTCGAGGAACGCCATCCACTCCTCGATCGGGGCGCGGCGCAATCCCTCGAAGAGGGCATCCTGGATCGCCTCGGCGCTCAGGACCGCGCCCGCGTCGTCGTCGAACGGGACGACGGGTTCCGGCACCGAGGCGACGGGGATCGTCACGGGTCCGGTCGTGAGCGGCGGGAAGAGGTGCTCGAGAGCGGCCCGCACCTCGGCGACGCGGGCCGGCGACAGGCGCGTCCCGAGTCCGGCGATCTCGGTGACGGCCGAAGTGTCGTCGAGCAGGGTCAGCCCGAAGAGCTCGGTGCGCGGCACCTCGAGCCCCGTGAACGCCACGACCGCGCGCACCTCGCCCGGGGCGAGACCGACCTCGGCGAGTTCGCCCTGGGTGATGTGCAGCAGGTCGGCGAGACGCTCGATCTCCGGGGTGGCATCCTGGTCGCCGCGCCAGACGCGTCCGCCGGTGATCGTGACCTGGTGCCAGGCCTTGGCGTCGACGAGCACCACCCCGCCCGGGCCGACGAGCACCATGTCGACGTTGCCGCGCACCGACCCGGGCCGCTTGCGGTCGGCGAACAGGGTGTAGCCGAGCGGCTCGAGTTCGATCAGGGTGCGGGCGAGCCGCTTCTCGCTGAGTGCCGCGGCCTCGAAGCTGCGGGCCATCTGCCGGGCGATGCCGGCGCGACGGGCGTGCTCGTCGGCGAGATCGCGCTGTCGCGCGGCCTCGCGTGCAGCAGAATCCCCCGCAGCCACCCTGATTCCCCCAAATGAGCACAGGCCCCAGACGTGCCCGTGCATCGATGAAAAGGCCGGAGCCGTCGATGCCCCTCTCCGGCTGGGACGGCTCCTGTCCTCAGTGTGACGATCCGAGGATTCCCCCGGTATCGCGTCTTCGGGTGCCACCCATCGAAGGGACGGGTCAGTACTGCCGGCGCGTGGGGTACCTGTCGTTGATCGCGCGGTTGAAGTACGCGCCGGGGCTGTCGGCCTCGACCAGCTCGCGATGCACCCGCGGCGGCACCGCGTAGTAGCGGTAGACGTCGCCGCTCGCGAACTCGATCTCGAGCTCGGCCGTCGCCGGGTCGTAGCCGACCGCGGCGAGCACCGACGAGCGGACCGGGAGGCGTCTCACCGCCCCGGGACCAGCTCTCCCAGCACGAACGGGAAGCCGAACAGGCCGATCGACCCGATCACGCCGAGGATGATGGCGACGATGCCGGGCGCCTTGCTGCCGGGGCGCCACAGGCTGACGATGCCGAGCACGAACGCGACGAACGACACCGGGGAGAGCAGCGCGATCGCGCCGAAGAAGAAGACCATCCCGCCGAAGAGACCGACGTAGATCGCGTTGTCGACATCGTCGGGGTACTCGGTGAACCCGATGATCGCGACGACGATGACGATGACGAGCGGGATGACGGCGGCGACGAGCGCGAGGACGAGCGCGACGATCCCGAGCTTGTTCCGGGGCCGAGGTCTCGGGGACGCCGGCACCGCATCCTGGGTCATGCGCGTCACAGTAGCGCGTAACGCCCGCGAAATCGGCGCTTGTTACCGTGACGCATGACGTTCTCCGTTCCCTCCATCGACATCACGCCCTACGTCGCCGACGGCACGGCCGAGCAGAAGGCCGAGGTGGCGCGCGCGATCGACGAGGCGTGCCGCACCGTCGGGTTCATGCAGATCCTCGGCCACGGCATCCCGGACGCGACGATCGCCGGGCTGACCGAGGCGATGGATGCCTTCTTCGCCCTCGATCTGGAGACGAAGAAGACCTACAAGACGCTGCCGAAGATCAACCGCGGCTACTCGCCGCCGAAGTCGGAGTCGCTCTCGCTGTCCCTGGGCGTCGAGAGCGCGAACCGCATGAACGACTTCTTCGAGGCGTTCAACGTCGGGGCGGCGAAGTCGGACTACCCGGGCGTCGACCTGCCCGACGACGATTACGCCGAGAACGTCTGGCCAGACGTCGACGGCTTCCGCGAGAAGGTGGATGCCTACTTCGTCGAGGCCAGGCGCGTCGCCGAGACGATGACGGTGATCTTCGCGGACGCGCTCGGGCTGCCGGCGGGCTTCTACGACGCCTACACCGGCCACTCGCTCGACGTGCTGCGCATGAACAACTACGCCCTGCCGGCCGGCACGAACATCCGGCTCGACGGCGACCTCATCGGCATGGGCGAGCACACCGACTACGGCATCGTCACGGTGCTCTGGGCCGACCAGGTGAAGGGGTTGCAGGTGCTCGGCACCGACGGCTCGTGGAACGACGTCAGCCCCGCCGACGACGCGCTGCTCATCAACCTCGGCGACGTCACCGGCCGCTGGACGAACGACCGGTGGATGTCGACGCTCCACCGGGTGAAGCCGCCGATCGTCGACGGCACGATCGAGCGCCGGCGCAGCGCCGCATACTTCCACGACGGCGACATCGACGCGCTCATCACCACGATGCCGCACCTCGTCGACGCCGAGCACCCGAACCGCTACCCGGAGCCGATCACGGTCGGCGACCACATCCGGGCGAAGCTGGCCGGCTCGCGCGCGGGCAAGAAGAACGAGGCGGCGGGGGCCGAGAAGGATCGCGTGCTGTCGGCGCGGGCTTGACGTCGCGGCGATCGCGGCCGGGCGGCGACCGGCGCCCGGTGGACCCGGATAGCCTCGAACGCATGGCGACCCCGCACATCAGCGCCGAGCCGGGCGACTTCGCCCCCCTCGTGCTCATGCCGGGCGATCCCCGCCGCGCGCGCCGGATCGCCGACGAGTTCCTCGACGACGCCCGGCTGGTGACCGAGGTGCGCGGCATCCTCGGGTTCACCGGCACGCACGAGGGACGCGCGGTGTCGGTGCTCGCCTCCGGCATGGGCGGCCCGTCGATCGCGATCTACGCGACCGAGCTGGCCCGCTTCTACGGCGTCACCCGCATCATCAGGGTCGGGACGGCCGGCGGTCTCCAGCCCGGGGTGCCGCTCGGCACCGTCGTCGCGGCGTCGGTCGCGCACACCGACTCCGCGATGACGGCGAACTGGGTGCCGGGGGTGACGCTCGGCGCGGCGCCGGCCTTCCCGCTGCTCCGCGCCGCGGTCGAGGCCGCGGAGCGCGAAGGCATCGCGCTCCAAGTGGGGCCGGTCTTCTCGAGCGACACGTTCTACGCCGACGAGCCGTCCACCGGTCTCGCCCGATTCGGCACCCTCGCCGTCGAGATGGAGGCCGCGACGCTGTACGCGGTCGGCGCGAAGGAGGGGATCGAGACGCTCGCCCTCGTGACCGTGACCGACGATCTGACGACCGGGGAGCACCTCTCCTCCGACGAGCGGGAGACGGGCTTCGGCGCCGCGGCCCGTCTGGCTCTCGCGGCGGGGCTGAGCTGATGGCCCTCGACTGGACGGCGTTCACCGCCCCCGTCAGCGCGCAGCAGATCCAGCAGTGGAAGGCCGCGGCGAAGGCCGCGGGTCACCGCTGGGCGGGCGACGGCATCGCGCAGGTCGTCGTGCTCTACGTGCTGCTCGTGCCGATGGTGCTGCTGTTCGCGATCTTCGGGTTCGCCCTCATCGGCGGCGGACTCGTCGCCCTGATCGGCGGCGATCTGGGCTCTGCGGCGTTCGGCGGATTCGGGATCGTCCTCGGCATCCTCTGTCTCGGTCTGGTCGTCCTGAGCATCTGGGGGCTCACCAAGATCGTGCCGAGCGAGCGCCGCTGGGAACGCTGGCTGCGACTCGACTGGTTCGCGCGCACCAACCGGATGACGTTCTCGCCCGCCGACCCCGAGCCGAACTACGTCGGCGCGATCTTCCGCAACGGCGGCAGCCGCCAGGCGGTCGACCACTTCCGCTCGGTCGACGGCCGGTTCTTCGACGTCGGCAACTTCCGCTACGTCGTGAGCAACGGCAAGTCGTCGACGACGGTGACCTGGGGGTTCCTCGCGCTCAGCCTCGAGCGCCGCCTGCCGCACATGCTGCTCGACTCGCGGCAGAACAACTCCTGGGCGTCGCCGGGTCTCGCCGGGCTGTTCGACCGCGGCCAGGTGCTCTCGCTCGAGGGCGACTTCGACCGCTGGTTCACGCTCTACTGCCCGCGTCAGTACGAGACGGATGCGCTCTACGTCTTCACCCCCGACCTCATGGCGCTGTGCATCGACCAGGTCGCGCCGTTCGACGTCGAGATCATCGACGACTGGATGTTCGTCTACTCGCCGCGGGCTTTCCGGATGGACGACCCGGCCCTGCTCGACCGGCTGTTCCGGATCATCGACGTCGTCGGGGCGAAGGCGCTGAAGCAGACCGGGCGCTATCGCGACGAGAAGGCGACGACCCCCGACGGGCTCCCGGCCGGGTTCGCGACGAACGTCGTCGCCCCGCCGGGGCAGCGGTTGCGCCGGCGGTTCCCGGTCGCCCTCGTCATCGTGCTCGCGGTCGTCGTCGTGGTGCCGCTGCTGGTCAGCGCGATCGCGGTGATCGCCGCCCTCGCCGCGGCGTCCGCCGGCTGACTCAGAAGCCCTTTCCGGGGTTGAGCGTCCCGGCAGGATCGAGGGCGTGCTTCACCGCGCGGTGCATCGCGAGCACGCGCTCGCCGAGCTCCGCCCGTGCCCCCGGCAGCTTGAGCAGGCCGACGCCGTGCTCTCCGGTCACGGTGCCGCCGAGGGCGCGGCAGTCGTCGACGATGCGGTCGAACGCGGTCTTCGCCCGGGCCTTCGCGGCGTCGTCCCCGACCGGGGCGATGATGAGCGGATGCAGGTTGCCGTCGCCCGCGTGGGCGATGTTGGCGATCACGACGTCGTGCTCGCGGGCCGTCGCCTGGATGCGGGCGAGCATCTCGGGCACGGCTCCGCGCGGCACGCACACGTCCTCGGTGAGCACCGGGCCGAGCCGCTCGAGCGCCGGGTAGGCGAGTCGCCGCGCGAGGAACAGCCTGTCGACGGCCTCCTCGTCGGCGCCGCGCTCGACCGCGGTCGCGCCCGCCCGCTCGAACAGCACGGCGATCCGATCGGCGAGTTCCTCGCCGGCGGCGCCGACATCGTCGACCTTGGCCAGCAGCAGGGCCGTCGCGGTCGCGGGGATGCCGAGGTGCTGCCAGTCCTCGACGGCACGCAGGCAGGTCTCGTCGATCAACTCCAGGGCGGACGGCACGATCCCGGCGGCCGAGACGGCGGCGACGGCGTCACCCGCGGCCTCGAGGGAGGGGAACGAGCCGACGACCGCGCGGTCGACGCGCCCGCCGAGCGGCAGGAGCCGGAGGGTGAGCTCGGTGATGATCCCGAGTGTGCCCTCCGAGCCGACGAGCAGCCCGACCAGGTCGTAGCCGGTGACGCCCTTCGCGGTGCGGCGGCCGAGCGACACGACGTCGCCGTCGGCCAGCACCACGGTCATCCCGAGCACGTAGTCGCGGGTGACGCCGTACTTGACGCAGCAGATCCCGCCCGCGTTCGTCGCGGCGTTCCCGCCGATCGTGGAGATCCGGTAGCTCGCGGGATCCGGCGGATACCAGAGCCCGTGCCCGGCGACCGCCCGGCGCAGATCGTCGTTGAGCACGCCCGCCTGGGCGACGACGAGCCGCTCGGCGGCGTCGATCTCGAGCACCGCGGTCATCCGCTCGAGGGAGAGGACGACTCCGTCGGCCGTCGCGTTGGCCCCGCCCGAGAGTCCGGTGCCGGCCCCGCGGGCGATGACCGGGATGCCGGCGCCCGCGGCGATGCGCACCGTCGCCGCGACGTCCGCGGTGCTCTCGGCGAGCACCACCGCCCGCGGGGGCTCGTACGCCGCCCACTCCGCGTCGTCGTGCGCGTAGCCCTCGAGCGCGGCGGGGTCGGTCAGCACCTGGTCGGCGCGCAGCACCGCGCGGAGTTCGTCGAGCACGTCCATCGGCCTCGACGGTACACGTCGGCGAGAGTGCTTCGCGGTACCGTCGACCGTGGCAGCTTCCGCGATCTCGACCCTCGTCATCCTCGGCGCCGGGGGTGATCTC